>JBIOWC010000105.1:0-17318 GCA_044868105.1 Blastocatellia bacterium | reverse complement strand
GCAAGGACATTTGTCTGTGGTTTGGATGGCTTATCGTTAGGATTATCTATTTTTCATTACCGCACATTTTTATTTTTCCTTGGTCTGATATGCCTCAAAAACACGGTAAAATCGTTTGAAAGATTTTTAGTTTCCAACGATAGAAACTCCTGGTCGGTATGCAAAAAACTTCTTATCTTCAAAATGCGGCTTAGGAATTGGCAGTTTTTTGATTCCAATGCGCCATAAAGAAGAAAGGGCAACCTTACGATTGCCCTAAGTTCTTGATTGAATTGATGAGCCGAGCAGGATTCGAACCTGCAACCCACTGGTTAAAAGCTAATTCCATTAAAAATTTTCCCCAGACCTTTATTATCATACATTTAGTTTTACTTTAGTCGGCGCGTTTATATCGAACCAATTGACCTTCAATGCACGGCTTGAAGGTCAATCTTCCAGTTAACGACTAGACAAATTTAAGGCTGAAGAGCCTATCAATATTGATTTAGGATTTACAAGCGGAAGAGAAAAAAAACCTGTGAGGCAGAGTACACTGAAATGTAAAAAGGGATCATGAATGCAAGCCGAAGGGTATTTATTGATGCTCAGCTATGTCTTGCTGAATTTCGGGGATAAAGTCTTCAAAATCATTCTGGTCAACCAGGGTTCTAAAATTCGGTGAACCTTTAATGATAGCGCATGCCTGTGAGGTCCTGCACATCAGCAGTGAATAACTCTCTCATCTGGTTAAACAAAACAAGATTGCTTTGCGCGATGGTGAGTACGATGATTTCGACGTTGAGCCTCTCCGCCAGCACTCCGGGTTGAACCCGAACATACCGCTATCACATCTGCCTACAAAAAAGAAGTTTTCACAATGAACAAATCAGCCGTTTGCGCTTTGATTTGATTATCGTCTTGAAAGAAGCGGTATTAACAAGCCGGCTGACGCGTGATGAAGCGCAGGGGCAACTATGCAATCTGGTGAGTGAGATTTGGGAATCGTGCGAGCCGATGACCTGGAAGCTGCCGGGGTGAAGAGACGACATTATGTTTCAATAGATAGATTGTTCTCTTTCCTGTTGACTACCTACATAAGTGTGATGTATTTTCCTGTTGTTAACCAACAGGAACTCTATGAGCCAAACCAAAAATGAAATCCTTCCCGGAACCCTCAATCTAATGATCCTTAGAACCCTTGAACTGCTTGGCCCACTCCATGGGTTTGGTATTGCCAGACGTATTGAACAGATTAGCGGCGATCTCCTTAATCTGAATCAGGGAACCATCTACCCGGCGCTCTTAAATCTGGAGCAGATGGGGTGGATTACTTCCAAGTGGGGTGTTTCAGAAAATAACCGGCGCGCCAGGTTCTACGCCATCACCCGCGCCGGACGTAAACAACTGGCTGCTGAAACCGAGAATTGGCGGCGAACCAGTGAAATCATAGTTCGGTTTCTCGAACCTTCAGGAGAAAACACATGACCTGGTTACGAATCTTTATTTCTCGCCTGGGCGGACTATTTTTTAAGCGCAAACGTGAGCAGGAACTAGCCGATGAAATCCGTTCTCACCTGGAGATGCAGATAGAAGAGAATGTGCGTCAGGGAATGAGCCAAGAAGAGGCGCGATTAACGGCATTGCGACAATTCGGAGGGGTAGAACAGATGAAAGAAACGTATCGGGATCATCGAAGTTTGCCGATGGTGGAAACGACGCTTCAGGACTTGCGCTACGGCGCGCGAATGCTCATCAAGAATCCCGGCTTCACGGCTGTTGCCGTGCTGATGCTGGCGCTCGGCATCGGCGCCAATACGGCCATCTTCAGCGTCGTCAACGCCGTCCTGCTCAAGCCCCTGCCTTATCCCGAACCCGGCCAACTGGTGCAGTTGCGCCTAGAAGGGCTCGGAAAGCCGGACACTGTCATTGGCAGCACCGCTTTCGTTCAAGTCAAAGCACAGAGCCAGTCGCTGGCGCGCATCGCCGCCTATAGTGGCGGCGATATGACCCTCACAGGGGCCGAAGCGGCGGAAGGAGTCGTGGCTGGCGCAGTGACGGCGGATTTCTTTCCGCTGCTCGGCGTCCAGCCGGCATTGGGACGCAACTTCACCAAGGAAGAGGACACGCCCAATGGCCCAAAGGCGGCTATTCTCGGACACGGCCTCTGGCAGAGCCGATTTGGCGGCGACACGGACGTGGTGGGCCGGACGATCACGTTGAACGAACAAAGTTACACCGTCGTGGGCATTCTTCCGTCGCGCTTTCAATATCCCGAACCGTTTCAACTTTGGATTCCGCTGGCGCTTAGTGAAACGAGTGCAGCCTTGGCGGGGTATGGTGAAGGTATGGTGCTTCTGAAAGCCATTGCCCGATTGCAACCCGGCGTGACGCTTGAGCAGGCGCAAACCGAGTTGCAAACAATTGCGCAGCGCATTCCGCCGGGAGGACCGACCGCGATTCCGGGCGGCAATCCCCAGCCGCGCGGCGAGGGCGGCGGGCGCGGCGATAGTGTCTTGACGTTGGTCGGCCTGCACGAGCAGGTCGTCGGCGATGTGAAGGGGATGTTGCTCGTGTTGCTCGGCGCGGTCGCATTTGTCTTGCTCATCGCCTGCGCGAACGTCGCCAACCTCCTGCTCGCGCGCGCGGCCACACGGCAACGGGAGATGGCCGTCCGCGCCGCGCTCGGGGCCGGACGGCTGCGGGTTGCCCGCCAGTTGCTCACGGAAAGCGTGCTGCTTTCCTTGGCCGGTGGCGGTTTGGGTTTGTTGGTGGCGTTCTGGGGCGTCCGGGCGCTTGGGCAATGGAGCGGCTCCAGCCTCCCGGCGATGCACGGGATCGGAATTGATGCTTGGGTGCTGGCGTTCACGCTCGGTGTGTCGGTGATCACCGGCTTGGCGTTCGGACTCGCGCCTGCGGTTCAAGCCTGGCGCACGGACGTCAACGCCGCGCTCAAAGGGGAGAGCCGCGGCGAAATGGGCGAGCATCGCAAATGGCTCCGACACTTTCTAGTCGTGTCGGAAGTGGCGTTGGCGCTCGTGTTGCTCATCGGCGCCGGGTTGTTGATCAAGAGCTTTTCGCGGTTGCACGATGTCAAGCCCGGTTTTCGGACCGATGACGTTTTGACGTTCCAGGTAACTCTGGCGAAGGGGGAATCCTCGCCCCAGAAAGTCAACTTCATCAAACAAATTGTCGAGCGGTTGAAGGCGCTGCCCGGTGTGCAGGCGGTCGCCGCCACCGATTCCCTGCCGCTCACCCAATTTAACCGAATTTCGCCGGCGGAGATCGAGGGCCGGCCACCGATAGACTTGAGAAAGGCGAAGCCGGGCGAGGTGAGGCCGGTTTCCAGGCCGACGGTCACCCTCGATTACTTCAACGCAATGGGTATCCCGCTGATGAACGGACGGGCGTTCACCTTGCAGGATGTGCGCTCCCCAGCGGAATCGGTAATCGTCAACGAGGCGTTTGAGAAACATCACTTTCCCGGGCAAAGCGCGGTTGGCAAACGAATCCGCCTGAGGGCGCATGGCGCGGAGGCGAGCTGGCAGACGGTGGTGGGGGTTGTCAGCGATGTGCGGCAGAGTGGATTGGCGGGAGACATCCTGCCGGAGGTGTACAGCCCGGAGCTGGAAGACGTGGGAGGCGAGTTGAGCTTCGTCATCCGCGCCACCGGCGAGCCGGCCAGTCTGATCTCTGCCGTGCGGGGGGTGGTGGCGGAGGTGGAACCAAACCAGTCGATCCACAACGTGATGACGATGGGCGAACGGCTGGCGAACGCCTCGACCTCGCTGCGACTGAACACAGTCTTGCTGGGCAGCTTTGCGGGAGTGGCGCTGTTGCTCGCCGTCGTGGGCATCTACGGTGTGATGTCGTATGCGGTCACGCAACGCCGGCGCGAGATCGGTGTGCGGATGGCACTGGGGGCGCAAAGGGGCGACGTGTCTCGTCTGGTTATTGGAGAAGGAATGAAGTTGGTGCTCATCGGTGCCTTGCTGGGATTAGGCGGTGCGTTGGCGTTGACGCGATTGTTGAAGACCTTGTTGTTCGGCGTAAGCGCAACCGATCCGCTGACGTTTATTGTAATCGCGGCGCTGCTGGTCATGGTGGCGCTGTTAGCCTGTTGGATTCCGGCTCGGCGGGCGACGAAAGTGGACCCGCTAATAGCACTGCGTTCTGAATAGAGCTGGCGGATTTCCTGCTAAGTATTTTGCGAAGGGCAGCACCAATAAACGCCCTCGCTTATCGAATGACAAGCGGGTTTATTCAAGGTTACTGATGCTGCAAAGGCTAAGGCATTATCACAAATCTCAATATTAAAGATTCACCCCAACCGTCGGCTTTGATCGGGCGACTGATCCATATTTTAATCAGCTTTTGTTGCTTTCCAGACTCGATGAAGCAAACTAACATTCCTTGATTTACAGTGATGCGGATAGCGATACTGGTCTTAGGTTAGGAATGTGCGTATACTGATGGAAATGTTGCACGAATTCCTCACCGCCAACCGGATTGAATTGATTGCTCGATGTCGGGCAAAAGTTGGTCAACGGATCGCCCCAAAAGCGACCGATGAGGAGATGGAGAATGGAATACCGCTCTTCCTTGACCAGCTCATTAAGACGCTTCAAATGGAGCAGACGACGGACCCCATGCGAAGCCGCAGGGTTTCTGGTCCATCGGGCGGCGCGAATTCAGCTTTGTCCGAGATTGGCGAAACGGCGTCACGGCACGGCTTGGAATTATTACAACACGGGTTCACGATTGACCAGGTGGTTCACGACTATGGCGATCTCTGCCAGGCAATAACGGACTTGGCATTTGAACTCAATGCGCCGTTCGAGGTTGACGAATTTCGCACTCTCAACCGCTGCCTAGACAACGGCATTGCCGATGCCGTCACGGAATTCAATTACCAGCGCGATTTTATGATTGCAGATGAGCAGGCCCAGGCGTTAAATCAACGACTGGGGTTTTTCGCACACGAGCTGCGTAATCACCTCAATAATGCCACGCTCGCGCTGACCGCCATTAAAGCCGGCAATGTTGGGTTGGCCGGCGCAACGGGTGCCATATTGGACCGTAGCTTAATCGGGCTGCGCAATCTAATAGACCGCACCCTTACCGAGGTTCGAATCACAGCCGGGATGCCTGCGCAACACCGACGGTTTTCCCTGGCCGATTTCATCGCTGAAGTTAAACTCTCCGCGTCCCTCGAGGCGCAGGTCAAGGAATGCCTATTCACCGTCTCTGTTGTTGACCCGAAACTTGCCGTTGATGCCGACCGAGACCTGCTTTTCTCGGCGGTTGGAAACCTACTGCAAAACGCCTTCAAGTTCACGCACCACGGCACCGAAGTTAGATTGACCGGCTACGCGGTTGCAGATCGCATCCTGATTGATGTCGAGGATAGTTGCGGGGGTCTTGCACCGGGAGAGGCGGAAAAAATGTTTCTGCCGTTCACCCAGGGAGGCGCGGATAAGAGCGGCCTCGGACTTGGACTATCAATCTCTCGTGCCAGCGTTGAGGCTAATAATGGAATTCTCAGCGTTCGCAACATACCAGGGTCAGGATGTGTCTTCACCATAGATCTGCCTCGCCGCTCCTTGCTGGAACCTTCTTCCGTATCTAGCTCGCTGATCAGCTAGCTAAAAAAGAGAGAGACTCCTTGACCGAGTTTGCTCTAGGTTCGAGCGATACCAACCCTGAGCCAGTGCTCTACACAATTACCTGGGGAGTCAAAGCCCAGGAGAATCTGTTAAAAACCATTGATGTCACCTTTCATCCTAATATGTGACAGACAGTATTAGTGGTTGCTGAAAACTCAGTGGTTTTCAAATGTCAAGATTGGATGAATGGCGACACCTTGTCACCTTCCACGCCAAAAAACGACACAGAAACTTCCATTATTTCGAATGGCAATAGGGTTTATTCCTGATCACCTGACCTGCAAATCATGCTGAGGAGCCTGTCGAAATTGAAACCAGTAACGCATTTGTACAATCAATACATCCTAACCAGCTATTTTAATCGCTTCAGCTTTTCTCTCATTCGCTACGTAAGGCTACTATTGGGTCGAGGTTTGACGCGCGGCGGGCCGGAATATAGATGGACACGGCAGCCACAAATCCGAGCAGGCACACGGAAGCGACGAAGACCAAAGGGTCGTGTGGGTTGACTTCAAACAACTGGTTCTCAAGTAGCCGCGACAGGGCAAGCGCCGCAGCAAACCCGGCTGCAATACCAATGCCCGCTGCTTTCATACCGCCTTTTAGAACCAGTTGGATAATCTCCAGAGGTTGTGCTCCCAAGGCGATGCGAATACTGATTTCGCGTGCCCGTTGGCCGACGGCAAAGGACATGACGCCATAGATGCCGATGCAGGCAAGGCTGATTGCGACCGCAGCAAACAAGCCCAGCAGGATCATCGTGGCACGCCTCAGGGTTAACGAATCATAGATAGCCTGTTCGAGTGTGCGAATATTGGCGATTGGCTGGTCGGGATCGGCTTCGAGTACTGTTTTTCTGACCGCCTCTGCTAGAATTGCCGGCGGTAATGAAGAACGCAAGACTAGGCTGGTTGACGCGAGGGAGCGAGCTTGCGCTCCGTACACACGCGGACGCGCGCCATCCAGACCTTCGTGGTGAACGGGCGCAACCAGACCCACGATTTCCCAGGACTCGCCCAACAAATTTAGCGAGCGGCCGATGGGCTCTTCGTCGGGGTAGAGGTCGCGCGCAATAGCGGTATCAATCACTATAACCCGTGGCGCCGTTGCCGTATTGTCGGCTTCAGTAATCACGCGTCCACGCAGCAGCCTAATTCCCATAGCCGAAAAATAATCCCCGCTCACATAGTCACAGCCGACAATATAATCGGTCCGCGCCGGTCTATCCGTCCGACTGGCCATCTGAGTTTCACCGCTCTTGCTCAGCGGCAATGAAGAAACTGCGCCGACCGATTCAACGCCGGGCAACGCCGCAAGACGCTCATTCAGGTCTTTGACGAATCGTAACCGCACTTTAGCATCCGGGTATTTGGCCTTAGGAAACGACAAGTCGAAGGCTAGTGTTTGTTTAGGATTAAAACCTGGGTCGGTCTCTAAGAGCTGAATGAAACTGCGCAGAAACAAACCAGCTCCAATTAATAAGACCAGGGTGAACGCAAACTCTGAGACCACCAGGAAGGATTGCGTGCGTGCCTTGGAACCGGATGTTGAGCCGCGTACGGATTCCTTCAGATCGTGGTTTAGATTCGGCCTGCTCGCCCGCCATGCTGGCAGAATACCTGATAGCAGCCCACAACCGCAGGCGACGAGAATTGAAAACATCAGGACATTCACATCCAGCCCGGGGCTCAACACCTGAGGAAGCATACCGGTAAACATATTCACCAGCAGTTTGATTGCGAAAGCCGCAAACATCAGCCCCACGGCGCATCCGGCCAGGGCGAGCAGCAAGCTCTCGACCAACAGTTGACGCGTGAGACGCCACGAGGGGGCGCCGAGTGCAGCACGGATGGCCATCTCTCTGGAGCGCGTATTGCCACGAACGAGCAACAGATTAGAGACGTTGGCGCAGGCAATCAGCAAGACGAGCGCTGCCGTCCCTAAGAGGATTGTGAGTGTCGGGCGGGCGTCACCGGCATAAACCTCTTGCAGGGGGATAACGGTGACACTCCAATCCTTTCTGGATAAGGGATATTTAGTAGTCAGCCGTTGTTTGATTTCCCGCAACTCTGTCTGTGCCTCGGTCGGGGTGACGCCCGGCAAGAGGCGTCCAATCACCTGACGCCAATGCCCTGTACGCTCCCAATTCGTACCGGCCTCATCAATCACCTCAGGCACCAGAAACCTGGCGTCGCCTTGCAAGAGGGACTTAGGAGGGAGCACCCCGATGACCGTATAAGAGATTTGGTCCAGTAAAACGGTCTTCCCGACAATGGCAGCATCTCCCGCGTAGCGGCTCTGCCATAATTGATGCGTTAGTATGATGACCCTGTTGTTGCCACCTACGGCATCTTCGCCGACAGCGAAGCCCCTGCCAACAGTCGGGGTTATTCGCAATAGCGATAGAAATTCGGCTGAAACTTTTAATCCGGAGACGCGTTCAGGAATTCCATTGCCGGTAAGATTTAGTTGAATACCTTCAAAGATCGCCAGATTTGCAAATTTAGTATGATGTTCGCGCCAGTCTTTGAATGCGCCACCAGAGACCGAATTACGTGGATAGCTCGGTGTCGCTTCAAAGATTTGTACCAGTTCTTCTGAGGCAGGATAGGGAAGGGATTCGATCAGAACTGAGTTGACCATACTGAAAATCGCTGTGTTCGCGCCGATGCCGAGCGCGAGCGTGACGACGGCGATCAAAGTGAAGCCAGGCTTCTTCAGCAACATTCGAGCGCCATACCGCATGTCTTGCCAGAGGTTGTCCATCAGGGTGCTCCCGGAGAATAGAAGTTTCAGCCAGTAAGTGGCACAAATAAGAGGAAGGTTTCAATCTTTTTGAATTGCCAAAATGGCAAAACGTTTTTTACGGAAAGGTAATAATGGCAATCGTCATGGATTTGCTTTCACACGATAACCATTGCGAAAGGTGCCGACATCTGCGCCCACACTTATCCAATGACAAGCGGGTTTAACCTGACCTGCAAATCATAAAGCTTCAGGAATATTTGAGGGGAATTCCCAGAAAGGCTGAGTACCCTTTGCACCTTATCTGTTGGCTGTCGCACGAGCAGCAGCGTGATACCATCGCTTGATATGGTTCTCTGCCAGGTGGCTCGGATCGCGCCGTAAATACTCAAGAAACCACCTTGTCATGCCATCCCACTTTTCAAAGTCTCCAGGGGGGTGCAATAAAGCCGTTTAGTTGTAAGACCTTGCTATGCGGAAGCCGACAAAGCGGTACTTGGCTAGCGGCGAATCAAAATCGCGTTCAGTTGCCCACAAGCCCTGAACGTTGCTGAGCCAACTGCCGCCACGAATCACTCGGGCCGAGCCTGTGTTTGGTCCCAACGGATCAGTATTTGGACTCTGCGAATAATATTCAACTCCGTACCAATCCATGCACCATTCCCCCACATTTCCTTGCATATCAAACAACCCAAAACCATTCGTTCGCTTCTCTCCCACGGGGTGCGTTTGGCAACCATTTTCCGATAATCGTTTTACATAGTTGGCATGATCCGTTCGCCATATTTCATTTGCTTCTATTCTCAACTTCCCTGAATTAATTCCATACCAGGCCATCTCGTCTAAATTACCAGTATTCATTCCCGTCGTTCCTGCCCGACAGGCATATTCCCATTCTGCCTCTGTCGGCAATCGATATACCCTTCCTGTTGCTTTCGTCAGCCGGTCGCAAAACTCTATTGCCTCTGCCCAACTTATTTGTTCAACTGGTAAATTGCTGCCTTCAAAGTACGACGGGTGGGAAGGGAAAAAATCTATCTTCACCTTTGGCAATTTTGCCACTGCGCTCCACTGCGCTTGCGTTATTTCATACTTGCCCAAATAAAAGGAGGATACAGTTATCGCATGCTGTGGATGTTCATCTGCGTCCCCTTCACCATTAGGCGATCCCATAATAAATTTACCGCTTGGCACGCGCACCGTTTCGATTTTCACGCCTTTCACTTTCTCTGTGTACATTTGAATTTCGACTTTTTCTTGCTTCACTGGATTTGTTGCGCCGGTATTTTCGGTATTCGCCTTCGGTGGGTATGCGGTCGTCGCTAGTGGCTCAGTCTTTGAGACTACAGGTTTCACAAAATAAAAATCGCCTTCTAAGGATGTATTTTCCCATGGTGTTTGTGTTCCTTCAGTTTTGGCTCTCACCAAACTACGAGTCTTTTTGAAAGTCTCTTCGACTTTTAACCCCGGCTCACGCATGGCTTTCAACAATGCTTCGGTGTAAGGACTGTTACGACCTTCACCATCGTTAGCCGTAAATCCTGGCGAAGTCGAATAACCAATTAAGGTCCCACTGGGTGCTTTGACAATTGCCAGCCCGCGATTGTTCGAGCGAATATTTGCCGGGAATGGATTATTGCGACAGGCGTCAAGGATAATCAGGTTCAAACGATTTCTTGCATTCTCCATCTCCTCCAGGATACGCCCCATAGCTACAGCGCGATATTCAAGCTGCGCCTCCCGTTCAATATCTGCTTCAACGGGGATGAGATAGTTTTCGCCTCTCACCTGCATACCGTGACCTGCAAAGAAAAATAAACCAACGCCCCCGCGTTGGATTTCCTTCCCAAATTGCTCAATGGCTTGAAACATCTCGTCACGCGTGAGGTTTTTCTTTTCAATCACAATGAATCCGAGTTCGCGGAGAGCGGTTGCTACATCAGTCGCGTCATTAACCGGATTAGGAAGTCGGGTTGCTGCTTTGTATGCGCTGTTGCCGATAACTAAAGCAACACGGCGCTCTGTATCTTGTGCAGTTTCCGAGACGGAGACTTTTGGCGCGCGGTCATTTTGCGCCTGCACCAGAGCGGTAATAAAAAGTGAGAGGGCGCCAAAAATTAATAAGAATTTTCTCATTATCTGACCTTTAGGAGGTTGCGGGTTTGTATAACCTACATCGCTTTCTTTGAGCTTGCTTTCTTACTCGCCTTCCGCAAAATAAATCATAAAACTTATTTTTCTTCTTTCAAAATGATTGATCAAAGTGGAAGAAGGGGATGATGGAGCAAGAATTGAAGGCAACAAATTGCTATTTATGACCTGGTTTCGCTTAATTCCACAACCGCAAATAAATAATATAATAAGATGAGTTTTTTCATAGTAACTTCTAAGAGTTCATCTTTGCTTCATCCTCATGAATGATGCTGATGATTTGTTTGGTCACGCGTTTTACGATTAGCTCATCGTCTATGACCTCGTCCTCAATCACGGTGAAGTGGGATGCCTGCGCAAAGTGTTTTGTCTCGTCCAATCTTTCAATGTCATCTGGATGAATGCCTATATCGTGATATTCGAGTTCATTGTTTCCGATATGGAGAATAAGCTGAAGGCGAAATTTCGATTCCGGTAACTGCCTAGTAAATATTGATTCCAAGCCTTTAAACAGACCGAGGATTATTCCATTATTAGATTTAAGTTTAATTTGAACTATTGGGTCTGAACCGCCCTCATAACAAAACCTGATTTCAATCGTGTCGGGCTTTTGAAAGGGAAGGACATTTACATTGTTTTTAACTAGCGTTAGCTTTGGTTTATTTTCTACCGGAATTGGCTCATTGATGACCTTTTCATATTCCTTTACTGATACGAATGAACGGGAAGGCTTTTGTAATAATGCGGAGCTTATTTCATCTCTGGTTGCTTCCCATTCTGGATAGTATTTTATTATTGAACTCGCTAAGACCGGTTTGATAAGATTCGCCGCCAGGGCGACATTCCCCAAAGAATAATGTTCATAAGCAGCGCTATTTAAAAGATCGAGTAATAACGTAGGACGTTCCCGCCCCACTGTACACACGAATGGATAAATTGCTCGAAGTATTATTAGGCTTTTATTGTGGTCATCTTCCAGGCTACAGAGAAGCGATAATGTTGAAAGCCCTCTAATCCAATCAACAACATCGCTTGAAATTGATAAAGCCTCTTTTACTAACTGTTCGGCTCCTTTCAAATCGCCTTTTAAAATACTGCCGTTCGATAAAGAGATAAGGTGAGCCCCACGGAGCTTGATAGATGAGTTTATAGCCCCATCTTCAAATATTTTAACTGTCGTCTCCTTATCACCCTTACCTTGCTGGCCTAAGCTCATCCCTTGCCAATATAGCCCGCAAGATTCGGAGAGTGGCGATAGCTCTTTTAATTCGTCTGCAAGCTGCGCAAGCAGTTTGTAGTTTCTATGGTCATAGGCCAAGGCCGCCAAGCGGTTGAGACCTCTAGCTTTTTCAACAATCTTTTCAAAGGAGGAAGAGAGAATGAAAAGACTATTTCCAATTTGTTTCTTGGCGTTGTTCATAACGCTTACAATTCCAACGGACAGTTTCGCTGGGAGAACCCTCCCTTCATTTGGTCAAGGCGTATGGTGTGATTGTGGAGCCCCACCACCTTCAGGATGGTCCCATTGCTATGACGATATGAGAGGTCAGTGTCAACCTGGTCGAGCGTGTAGATGCCGTTGGCCTGGCACCAGGCGTTTAAGATGTCGAAGATGTCTCTATACCAATAGACAGTTTTAGGCGAGCGGTTTTCAACCCGCAGGTTCATTAAATAACTTTCTGTAGCTTCTTCGATTTTAAGGAATTTTTTTGCGAAAGATTGACCAATCATTTTAGCTCCTACTGGCTTCTTGATTTTTTTCATCAAAAAACCGGTCTGGAGGTCCACTCAAATTCCAGCGTACCAGTGGACCTCAGAAAGGGGGTTTGACTAGACATTGCGGTCATTTTTTTACTGGCAAGCAGTAACCGTTTGACTAGACATTCCCTTTAGATTGAGCTAAATGCCTGATAATCAAAGAACTTCCGAGGGGTTTTGGAATGAGCCGAGCAGGATTCGAACCTGCGACCCACTGGTTAAAAGTTCCCCTTTCTGTCGCGCTATACGCGATTTGGCTGTTATGGGCTCTAAAAATCTGCAAAATTCGCGCTATGAGTGCTATGGGTGATATACGCATCACACATTTGTCTATCATTGTCTATCAATATTTTGCTCATCTCCTCTGGTTAGTTGGAGACGCTGTTTTTCTCTTATTTCTAATTCGGCTTTAACCAGCAAACCTTCAATCGCCGAAGTTGCCTGCTCCTGCATCGTGTGTATAACGTGCGAATAGGTGTCGAGGGTTAAAACAACGCTTGCGTGGCCGAGGCGGGCTTGAACAACGCGAGGGTTCTCTTTTGCGAGCAGTAAGAATGTTGCACAGGTATGCCGCAGATCGTACATGCGAATGGCTTTCGGGAGCCCGGCGCGTTTGAGTATAAGTTGAAAATGGCGGTTGCGAAGATTGTTGACTTGAAGCGGTGTCCCTATCTGCGTGCAGAAGATGAGTCCATTATCATAGTAATTCTTCCCGGCTTTCAATCGTTCGGCAATTTGATTCTGCTTATGTATCTCCAGCGCGGCAAGCGCTGTTTTCGAGAGCGGTATGGCGCGGCGACTCCTGGTCGTCTTCGGTTCTTCAAATGTCCAACTCCCTCCTGCGGCTTTTTCCAACCCCTGTTTTTTTAACCCCTGCTTGCGCACGACGACGCGTTGCACAATGAGGACGCCATCTTGCAAGTCGCTCCATTGCAAACCGAAATATTCTTCGGGACGCATGCCGGTTTCAATGGCAATGAGCCACATGGCAAAATAGCGGTCCTTCTTAGCTTCATTGAGAAAGGCAACCGCTTGCTCCGGCGTTAAGGCGGACATCTCGCGCGCCGTGCGTTTCGGCGAATCAACGCTATGGATCGGATTCTTTTCGAGGACGTTCCATTTCACCGCCTGGTTGAAGGCGCGCCGCAGCACTTCATGCACAAAGCGAATGGTGCGCCCAGAAAGACCGAGAGCCCGCATCTCGGTGTAGATCTGTTGAATCTGAATGGGCTGTAGTTTGATGAGTAACTCGTCACCAATGCGCGGCCGCACGTAGCGGTCGAGCGTTCGTTCATAATCGAATTTGGTTCGGTCGGCCACGGAGCCGGTAAGTGAATTGACGATCCAGCTATTGAGGTATTCGTTCACCGTCAGCTTCGTGTTGTCGAAATTCCCACCCTTTGAGAATTTGATGAGCAGCTCGGCGCGACGATTCTCCGCATCTCTTTTTTTACCGCGAACTGTCTCGATGTGATAACGCTTTTTTCCATCTTCGCCGCGCCCGAGATAGATGCGAATCTGGTAAGAGCTTTTACCGCGTTTTAAGATTTCCCCCTGCATGCGTATCCTCGCTTAAACCTCTGGTTTTGGTACCTAGTAATTCCATTAATTGACTTTTCTTGCATAGGACTTCAATTTTTCACCGTCGCCAGGTTTAACCATGGCTATAGCAGTTACCTGCGGAATTGTAATGTTCCATCCAGCTTGTGATTCGTAGGTTTTATCCTCTTCAATTTTTCCAATGACAAAGACGCGGTTATTTTCTATGAAATCGGTCGTGAACGGCGCTTCGACATAAATCACATCCGCGCTCCATGATCCCATGCCGACGCGCGCCACCGTGCGACCCCCGCCTTCCTGAATCTGCACAATCTTTCCTGTAAATGCGTAATAATCACCAATGTACTTTGACGAATTCTTTTTCAAATGCGCGTAAGTAATCTCCTTATTGACCTGACGCAGTGCAGCAATCGCCGCTTCGTTCTCTTCTTCAAACTCCGACGCGACTTTGAATTTTCCCGCTTTAATTTGTTTTAGCAGCTCCTGGGCTTCGGCGTATTCCATCGTGCCTTGTGAAACCTGATGCAGGTGCTCCTGTGCCTGTTCGAGGTCCGCGCGCCGGATGGTGCCGGCTAAATAGTTTTTAGCGGTGATCAGATGTTGCGTCGAGGTGACGACGGGGGCCGGTGTAGGCATGAGAGAATTGGGCGTCGTAGAGGTGGCGTATTTTGAATACTCGGATGGGGGTGGCGTTTTGTTTAGCATTTTATCCATGAGCGGAATCACCATTAGCAGGCAGATGGCACCAATAGTAAGGATTGCTGTTTTTACATCCTTCGATTGTTTCGCCCACCATTTACCGGCATTGTAGAAAAGGTCATTTCTAAATGTGGGGTTATCTAAAACATGATTCTTGGCAGGTTGCGGTTCAGGCTGCGCCTCGATAAGCGATGCCGCGCACTGATTGCAGAACCTGGCATTGTCTGAGTTTTCAAAGTTACATTTTGGGCAATGCATGGTGAGGACTCCTTTCTTTCAATTTGCTAAAATATGACTAAAATTCGAATGAGGTGAACATGACTGAAATAAAATCATCGGTTGATTTGGCCTACGACATTGCCCTGTCGTCTTATGACTTAGCACAAAAGCGATTCGAGGCAATGGAAAATCGAATCCAAACAACCATAGCTTTCGCGACCGGAATTACGGTTGCTCTTTGTGCGACGTTGAAAGGAATACCCTTTCGTTCCGCCTGGTTCTACCTAGCCGTCGCCGCCTTTGTGGCAGCCGTCGCCACGGGGACCCATGCCAGGATCAAGGGCAGCCTCAAGGTGATGCTCCCAAAAGAACTATCTGAAAACTGGCTTGAATACTCCGAGGCGGATTTCAAAAAATATTTCGTTAAATGGGCGGGCGAGCACTTTGAAGAAAACCGTATAACCATCAACCACAAAGGCACGCTCGCGGCAATCATGTCCTGGCTCTTTTTCGCAGAAGCTATTTTTTTGGCGGCCTGGGTGTTGTCGGCCCAGTCTTAATATGTCCGCCCGGATCCTTCGGCGGCGGCGGAGCCGGTTTAGGACTGCTAGGTTTATTTGACATATTCAACCCCTCATTGTGTTTTTTCATATTCAACACTCTCAGTCATTATTCAAACGGCAATCTTTCTCTGGGTTGTGATTTTTTGAAAGATTAATTCGTCCTCTTCAGTAAACTGTTTGCTCGTATTTTCTCTTGAAATCTTGATGATATTTGGAATCCAGCGGAGCTTCTTCCAGTCTGCCTTATTTATATTCCATTTATTCCAAAAAATGGTTTCGTATTCATTAGCCCAGTTTAAGCAAACTCTGTAAAAGTCCTCGTCTGTTGCAGGAATAATTCTTGTTAACTTTTCAGATATCTCATCAAGCAGTTTGATTGTTGGACCGATTGGAAATTTGCATAAGGTAAAGGAATTTCTCCCGCGATAAAATCGAAATTCCCCATAATCATTGGAGCCAACGGTTCTGGTTGAAATGCTAACCTTCGGTTCCGGTCGCCAGCCGCGCATCCGAAGTCGTAGTTTTGGTTTGTATACCTGCTCAATTTCTCGTTTTGTTTCCTCCCACTCCGGGCGTAAGGTTTTAAGGTGCGAGGCACATACCTTTGTGATAATATGATGCGCGTTACGACATTCCCCTAACTGAAATAACTCGTAGGCAACAGAATTATAAAAATCAAAATAAGCAGTGGGGAAGATTAACCCCAGCCAATCGGCAATTGGCCTTAATTCCCGCAATATATCAAGGCTCCGACGATGATTGCCATTTATACTCAGGATTAGAGATGTTACCTGCTGCGCGACAAAGTAAATTAAATAATTTTCTTTTTTGAGAGCCACTTGCGCAGCTTTCATATTGTGTGTTGAAGCTGATTTTAAATCCCCCTTAAATGAACAGTAATAACCACCAAGCATTAAATTAGCGGCATTGCGAATGTTTTGACTGCTTGATTCCAGCAGGTTTTCTAATTCGTTCTTAGCCTGATAGGGATTCTGACTCTTCTTTGAGAGAGCAGAGAAAAACAACCCTTGCTGTTCGGTATTAACAGATAAATCAAGCAATCTATTTCCAATTTGAGCTAAGGCATCATTATCGCGTAAGAAGTGAGCCTGCCACCCAGCCAGTGATAGGCTTTGAGCATTAACCTCATTAACCATCTGAAAGGAGAATAAAGAAGAAATGAGAAGAATATTGCTTTGTGTGTTGGTTATATTCGTTTTCACCGCTTCCACCTTAACCCAAGCAAGCAAGGGCGCGGAGTTTGGACGAACGGTTCCCAGTTGGGGTGGTCAAGAATGTGAATGCCACACCGGAACCCCCTGCTACCGAACGACCGATTGGTCTGACTGCTCCGACCTTATGCTTAATCTGCAAGCTCCAGATACAACTGAGGATGTATCTGTTTTCACGACTGAATATTGGTTTGACTACTTTTCTGGTTTCTCGTTGTATTGAGCGAATGAGAGTGCAACGAGAGAGGTAGGGGCTCAGTGGTTTGAGCCCCTATGCAAATCTGTGCCGTTTGATTTGTATTCACCCTCCGATTGGGATGATTCAATCGGAGCTATCCCGTAAATTCGACGGACAGTATTAACCTTCTCTAGTGGAATATTTTTGGGGACAGAGCCCTCTTGAATTTCAATAATTTGGTCAATATCAAGCCCTAGTTCCTTTGCGAGTTCAAATGCGTTATCGCGGTAATACTCATCATTATGTTTTAGCTTTATGCCCACCGCATTTACTTCCCCCTTTGACGGGTTTTCTACTTCATTCATACAATGGCTTGACCCCGCTGATTGAGCGTTGTTCCGTATCAACTTTGAAATTGCCGTTTCTAAAATAGTTAAGCGATTGTTTAATTTTTGAATTTCACTTTCTAAATTTTGCTTATCATCCACGTAAGTATTATCAATATCCTCAAATATATGTTCGCTACCTGGTTGGACTAACAAATCAGATAGATATTTTGGCCCTTCCCCAG
>JBIOWC010000104.1:0-13690 GCA_044868105.1 Blastocatellia bacterium | reverse complement strand
CGGAATGTTTTGCAGATTCGGATTCGTTGATGACAGTCGGCCGGTTGCCGCGACCGCTTGATTGAGCGTCGTGTGAATGCGACCGGTGCGCGGGTTGATGAGTTTGGGTAAGGCGTCAACGTAGGTGCTTTTGAGTTTGGCAATCTCGCGATACTCAATAATCAGGCGCGGCAGTTCATATTTTTCTGCAAGCTCAAGGAGCACATCGCTTGAGGTCGAGATTTTTCCGGTCTTGGTTTTACGGGTTAATTCAAAATTGAGTTTCTCAAAAATCGCGCCGAGTTGCGCCGGCGAATTGATGTTGAACTCTTCACCGGCGACTTTGTAAATCTCTTTGGTCAGACGCTCAAGCTCTTTCTGCATCTCCTGTTCGGCTTTCTTTAAGGCCTTGGTGTCAACGCGCACGCCGACCTGTTCCATTTCAAACAACAGGGGAACCAGCGGCAATTCGATTTCCGTGTAAACTTTCTCAAGTCCCTTTTCGCGCAGTTTGGCGCGCAGCACATCGGCAAGCTGAATGGTTAAATCGGCGGCTTGCAGGGCGCGCAAACTGTCGGCTTCAAGGCCTTCGATGGTGTCGGCGAGTTCGACTCCTAATTGCTCACGGGCAATTTCAGGCAACGGGTATTCGCTGCGATTCGGGTCAAGCAGGTAAGCCGCCAGCAAGGTGTCATCTTCAACGCCTTCGATCGTGACCGCAGGAATGAAGGGTTGAATGGTGCCGTCAGGGGTTGACGGTTGATTGAGTGTGGCAAACAGCGGCGAACTTGCTTCATCCCTGGCTTCGCTGGTCGCCGCCTGGCGATGGCTGTAATTGGTTAAACAGGTGAGCGCGCTTTTCCAATCGTGAACCGATTTTTGCACCAGGCCGTTTTCTAAAAGCTCTTTGATTTCCGCAAACGCATCCACACTTTTTTCAAGCTTTTCAAAATCCACCAGTGACGCATTCGACGGGGTAGTTGAAATGGCCACGCCGTAGGCCTCGCCTTTGCGTTCGGCGAGCGACAGCGCGAAGCTGTCTTTGGCGAGCAGCGCTTTTGAAAATTTTGCCAGTTCGCCTTTGGTGGCAATTTGCGAATAACGCACCGCGCCCGCTCTGCGCAAAGCGACAGCGGCCAGCGCTTCGTGGTTTGCCGCGTCGGCAAATTCGCGGCTCAGTTGGCCGAATTCGAGTTCCGAAAATAATTCATAAGCGGCGCGGCGGTCGGGTTCTTCATATTTCAATGCTTCCAGGTCCAGGTCAATCGGCAAGTCGCAAACGATGCGCGCCAATTCACGCGATTGGCGAATCAACTCAGCGTTGTTTTGCAAACTCTCACGATAAACTTTGCGCGAAATTTCAGCGGCATGGGCAATAGCATTTTCAATGCTGCCAAATTCCTGTATGAGTTGCTTTGCGCCTTTTTCGCCGATGCCGGGGGCGCCGGGAATATTATCCGAAGCATCACCCCACAGACCGAGCAAATCCACAACCTGGTCAGGGCGCACGCCGAATTTTTCTTCTACGCCTTTGGCATCCATCCAGCGCAGGTCGCCCGTGCGGTCGGCGCGCATGACTTTTACCTGATCGTTGACGAGTTGACATAAATCTTTGTCGTTGGAAACAATCACCACATCCAGCCCGGCTTGTTTCGCTTTGGTTGCCAGGGTGCCGATAATATCGTCGGCTTCAAAGCCCGGCATACGAATGAGCGGCACCCGCAGGGCCGCGCAGACGCGGTCAATAAAAGGGAGTTGCAAGACCAAATCATCGGGCATCGGGGCGCGGTGGGCTTTATATTTTTCAAACTGTTCATGACGAAAAGTCGGTTCCGGCGAATCCAAAGCAATGCCGAGAAAATGCGGTTGTTCGGCATTAATTAAGCGCCGCAAAATCATGGTAAACCCGAATATTGCATTGGTCGGTTGTCCGCTGGAATTCGAGAGTCCGCGAATCGCATAGTAAGCGCGAAAGAGTTGCGACATGCCATCAACAATAAAAAGACGCTGATTTGATTTTTCCGCCATAGTCAATGATAGTATGGGTCGGGCTTTTTGAGTGTCAACTAAAGCCGACAACTCGTTTTCGACCAGCCGATAACTTTGCTTCACAAAATTCCTTTGCTAAACTGCGAAAATAATTCACGGAGGTCTGCAATGAAAAATACCTTCTCTTTCATACGCGTCACAGTCTTTCTATTGAGCTGGATTTTCCTTGGCTTAAGCTTTACCACTTCGGCACAAAGCGGCGGCAGCACCTTGTTTGGCGATTTCAAAATTGAGAAAGCGGATAACACTAAACCGCTCACCTTTTATGTCATTTTGTATGCGCCCAATCGGGTCATCGTCGGCAAACAAACGGTGACGAATAACGGCCGCTATCGGTTTTTGAATGTGCCAAACGGCGAATATTACATCGCTGTCGAAGTTGAAAATCAGGAAATCACCCGCATTCCGATTCTCATCAGCGAAATCCGCGCCTCGGATGTTCGTCAAGACATCGCTTTGGAATGGCGGAGCAATGCCCCTGGTAACGGCGCACTGCCTGGCGGCGTTGCCGCAATCGACTACCACCGCACACCTGCAAGTCAAAGCAAATTTGATAAAGCCCTGACCGCCATTCAGGCCAAGAAAAATGATGAAGCCACGGTTTTGTTGAAAGAGATTGTTAAAGAGGACACCAAAGATTTTGTGGCTTGGACGGAACTCGGAACCTTGCAATTCAGGCAGGACAAAAATAGTGAGGCCGAGCAATCGTATACTCAGGCGCTCGAAAGCAAGCCGGATTTTATGCTGGCGTTACTGAATTTTGGCAAGCTCAAAATGGCGCAAAAAAATTATGACGGCGCAATTGAAATTCTCAGCCGTGCGGTTGCTACGCCGCCCCCTTCGGCAGAAGCGAATTACCTGCTCGGCGAATGTTACCTGCAAATCAAAAAAGGTTCGAAAGCCGTCGGGTATCTCAATGAAGCCATCAAACTCGACCCCGTAGGCAAAGCCGAAGTGCATCTGAGACTGGCGACGCTTTACAATGCCGCCGGGGCCAAAGACCGCGCCGCTATTGAGTATGAAAAGTTTTTGGAAAAGAAACCCGATTACCCCGATAAGAAAAAACTCCAACAATATATTCAAGACAATAAGAAACCCTAACCGGAACGCTTGAATGCAAATCCTGACCTGGCTTTTAAGCGTGAATTTACCCTGGCTGCAACCGGGGCGACAGCTGCTCGCGGATTAGCTGGCTGTTTCCGTATCGTCGGTTGCACACGCGGGGAATTCACTCCGGTAAAAGTTCAATTGGTTTTTCTGCCCTTTACCGCGACCCACTCACCCGGCGAATAACCTTCTCCGTTTGTCTCGCCCATGACCGTACTGTTATATTTTTCTTGATTAGAGATTTTAATTTCAGGAAGCCATTATGAATCACATCAGTCGTCTTTCACGCGAACAGGCAGCCCTGATGGTTATTGATATGCAGGAAGCCTTTCGCCCGGTTATCCAGGATTTCGCCGATATTGCCACGCGCATTGGTAAAGCCGTTCAAGGGGCGCGTTTGCTCGAAGTGCCGGTCATTGTTACCGAGCAATACCCCAAAGGCTTAAAGCACACCGCCGAAGAGATCCAACCGCACCTTGCTGCGGATTCAAAGACCATCGAAAAAATCTGTTTCAGCAGTTGCGGTGTGGATGACTTTCAGCAGCAACTCATCTCGCGCAACATCAAACAAGCCATGGTCTGTGGCATCGAAGCGCATATTTGCGTTGCCCAGACGGTGCTCGATTTACTGTCGCAGAATATCGAAGTCCATCTTTTGGTGGATTGCATCACCTCGCGCAAACGCGAAAGTAAAGAGATTGCGCTTGCGCGTCTAAGGCAAGCCGGCGCGGTTTTATCAAATCTTGAAATGGCGCTTTTTGAAATGATGCGAACGGCCGATTCACCCCATTTCAAAGTCGTACAAAGCCTGATCAAATAGGATTGAGGATTGAGGATTTTATTTTCTACCTACTAACTAAACTCTAAATCCTTACGCATGTCTTATGGACAATCTTAACCTCCAACAACGCGAAGCCGTTGAAACCATCGAAGGGCCGCTGCTGATCTTAGCGGGCGCCGGGTCGGGAAAAACCCGCGTCATTACTTATCGAATCGTGCATTTGATTGAACAAGGCGCGCGACCCGAAAACATTCTTGCCGTCACCTTTACCAACAAAGCCGCGCAAGAGATGAAAGAGCGCGTCGAGAATATGTTGGGCAAGGGGCCGAGAACCGCCTCGCCCTTACTCTCTACCTTTCATTCATTATGCGTTCGTATTCTGCGTCGCGAAGTTGAAAAAATGAATGCGGGTTATACGCGAAATTTTACGATTTATGATTCGGATGACCAGGCGCGGGTCGCCCGCACCATCATGAAAGACATCGGCATTGATGATAAAACTTTGCCTGCGCGACTCGCTATGTCGGTCATCAGCGGCGCAAAAAATCGCGGACAATCGCCCGCCTCTTTTTCAAATCAAGCTGAATATGCTTCGGATAGAACCGACCAGATTGGGCAAATCTACAGGCTATATGAACAGCGACTCGGGCAATCGAATGCCATGGATTTCGATGATTTGTTAATCAAAACGGTTGAGTTATTACAGCGCGTGCCGGAAGTCCGCGATTATTATCATCAGAAATTTCGTCACATCATGGTTGATGAGTTTCAAGATACCAACCCCATCCAGTATGAACTGGTGCGTTTGCTGGCTATTGGCTCATCCAAAATTGACCACGCGAAAATCGAATCGGAGGCCTTCTGGCAAGGGCGCAGCTTGTGCGTCGTGGGAGACATTGATCAGAGCATCTATGCCTTTCGTTCAGCCGATTATAAAATCGCTTTAGGCTTTCAAAATGATTTTCCCAATGCGAAATTAATCAAGCTCGAACAGAATTATCGTTCGACGCAAACCATTCTGACTGCCGCCAACCGCATTATTGAACGCAATCAGAAGCGCCTGCCGAAAACGCTCTATGCTTCGCCGCATCTCGGTGAAGGTGAGCGCATTTTGTATTACCAATCTTATGATGGCGACGGCGAAGCCTCCTTTGTTGCTGAAAAAATTCAAGAGCATTTGCGGCGCGACCCTGACGGGCGTTGCGCCGTACTTTATCGAACCAACGCGCAATCGCGTTTGTTTGAAGAGTCGTTGCGGCGGCGCGGGTTGAATTACAACATTGTCGGTGGGTTTTCGTTTTATGAACGCGCTGAAATCAAAGACATCATCGCCTACTTGAAACTCGCCCTGAATCCGAATGATGACATCGCGCTGGAGCGCGTGATTAATTCGCCGGCGCGCGGCATCGGCAAAGCGACGCTCGATTCGATTCAAGCGATTAAGAAGAGTTTGGAGATTTCGTGGTGGGAAGCGATACCCATTGCGATTCAAGAAAAGAAGGTCAATGCCCGCGCCATGCTGGCGCTTGAAGGCTTTCGCAATGTGATTAACGGGTTGCGCGATCGGGCAGATAAAGATGAACCGCTTTCTGAAATCGTCAAAGCGGCGACTATAGACAGCGGTTATGTTCGCGCCTTGCAGGAAGAGAATTCCGAAGAGGCAACCGGTCGGTTGTACAACATCGAAGAATTGGTCAGCGCGGCGGTTGAAGCCGAAGAGCAAGACGAAGACCTCAGAGATTTCATTGATTTTGCTGCGCTGGTTGCCGATACCGACCAGTACAAAGCCGATGCCAAAGTTACCTTGATGAGTATGCATGCGGCAAAGGGGTTGGAATTTCCGGTGGTCTTTATTGTCGGCTTGGAAGAGAATCTCTTTCCGCATTCGCGTTCGGTAAGCAGTGAAGACGATCTGGAAGAAGAGCGCCGGTTGTTTTATGTCGCCATTACGCGAGCGCAAAAACACTTGTACATCACACACGCCATGAAACGTCGAACCTGGGGCGAAGAGATTGCCGCCGAACCGTCACGCTTCTTAAATGAAATTCCGCTTGAACTATTGCGCGATGTTTCGCTCGGTCCATCGTGGATAAAATTTGCTTCAAGAGATGATGTCCAACACAATCGGCAGGCCGTGGCCGCGCTCAAAGGCGAAACCCCGCCACCGGTGAAGAAGAGTTCAACCTTCACCGGCAAAACTTACAACTCGGTTGATAGCATCAACGATTTTTTCAAACGCCGAATTGATGAAGCCGGTAACCGGCAACCGGGCGGCGGGGGGAGTTCTTCGGCCGGCCAACCTGCGAAGCCCGCGAAACGAAATTCAGGATGGCAGACCGGGCAACGAGTCAAACACGCAAAATATGGTCAGGGCATGATTTTGCGCGTTGAAGGCGCTGGCGATGATGCGAAGTTAACCGTCAGCTTCCCCGGTTACGGACAAAAGAAGTTCGTCGCCAAGTTTGCCGGGTTAGAGAAAGCCTAAAAACCAATGGCGCTTACTCGGCTATGACGATTTCTCCTGCGCCGCTTACGGAAATTATCTATGACGGTAAAAGTCGCAGCCATTCAAGCCGCTAACCTTTATCTCGATCTGCCAGCTTCGCTCGAAAAGGCCTTGCGCTTGATTAAAGAAGCCGCCGGGCAAGGCGCGAAGCTGATGGCCTTTCCTGAAACCTGGCTACCCGGCTATCCCGCCTGGCTTGATTGTTGCCGCGATGTCGCCTTGTGGGATTATCCGCCGGTTAAAAAAGTTTTTGCGCGCTTGATGGAAAATAGCGTCGTGGTTCCAAGCCCGGTCACCGAGGCGATTGCCGATGCGGCGCGTGAACACCAGGTGGTGGTCAACATCACGGTCAACGAACGCGTGCAAACGGGCGTGGGGCGCGGGACGCTCTACAATACGATGTTGACCTTTGGCGCAGATGGAGCCTTGCTGAACGCGCATCGCAAACTCATGCCGACCTATACGGAACGCCTGGTTTGGGGCCAAGGCGATGGTAAAAGTTTGCGCGCCGTTGATACAGAGGCGGGTCGCCTCGGCGGGTTGATTTGTTGGGAACATTGGATGCCGCTCGCCAGGCAGGTCTTGCACGAATCCGGCGAAGATATTCACATTGCCGCCTGGCCCCAGGTCAAAGAGATGAACTTAATCGCCAGCCGTCAATATGCATTTGAAGGCCGATGCTACGTTATGGCGACGGGCGGGGTCATGACCGCGAGTGAATTGCCTGCGGAACTAGAGCCCATTGAATCGCTCAAACAAAATCCTCAGGCGATGGTATTAAACGGCGGCAGCGCAATTATTGCGCCCGACGGGTCTTTGCTTGCCGGACCTGTGTTTAATGAAGAGGCAATTTTAACCGCCGAGCTTGACCTCGCGCGCATCGCTGAAGAAAGCCTAACGCTTGATGTAACCGGGCATTATTCGCGTCCCGATATTTTTGAGGTGAAGCTGAAAAATTAAACTTAGGGCAAATTTCGATTGAGGTTAATGGCTCTCTCAGATGGCGTAGCCATAACCTTTGCGAACTTGGCGGTTCTTTGCGCCTTTGCGTGACACCAGCCTTTTCGCCCAATAAGCCTTAAGCCGAAGATGGAGTCTCGCCAAGACGCAAAGTATAGGCAAAGACCGCCAGGGTGAAATACAAAACAGGCTTCGATACACACTATATTTTGGGGTTACCTGCTTTGGTCGCGATGATTCCGAATAGCCCTTTTCTGAATTTCATCTCTCCATAACTGCGAATGATTTTTACTTGAAAGCCCGCTTGCCGAAGTTCTCCGGCGAGCTCCGCCGGTTGATATAAATAGATGCAATGCGTCTCCTGGCTACGTCGCCAGGCGCTTCCGATTTTGCGAAAAGTTGTGATGCGCCGCGTGAGTTGGCGTTTTTCCCGGTCTTCCGCTTTTTCAACCAGGACGACCCAATCTTTGCCTTCCGTATAGGTTCGCTGTGGATTTAGGCCAACTAAACTTCCCTCGCCTAAAACATCGAAGATAAATACGCCGCCCGGTTGCAACGCTTCGTAGATGCGGGAGAATAATTTTTGCCGTTCGACTTTGCCGTGTTCATCAAATAAATAATTCAAGCCTTCGCTGATTGAGGTAACCGCCGCGCAGGTTGGCAGCTTCACCTTAAACAAGGAGGCTTGTTGAAAACGCGCTTGCGGCGCTTTCTGCTTTGCCAAATTTATCATCGCCGCCGAAATATCTACGCCGAAGGCCTGATAGCCTGCGCGGGTAAGCGCCTTTGCCCAGAGGCCGCTGCCGCAACCCAAATCAATGACTAAGCCTCGAGCGATATTTTTATCGCGCAGAATATTCAAAAGTCCTGCCGCAGACTGTTTGGCAAAATCGCCGAAACCAACATCGTGCACATAAGCGAGGTCTTCTTTGTAAGCTTGTGTCATAAGGCTCAATTACGAATTCTCGGCGCCGGGAGCGGCGAGCATAGAGGGGTTTTTGAAGCCGGTTCTTTCAAGGCTTGCTATGTAGCGCATCTTTGCCGGTGATGATTTTCGCGATTGAATAAATCGGTTTGCCTTGCGATTCAAAATAGGTTCGCGTCACGAGTTCGCCGATAAGCCCCGCGCAGATGAATTGAAATCCGACCAGCAGCAAGACCGAACCGAGCAGCATCAATGGACCGTGCACTTCAAAAAGGTCGGTACCCAAAAAGATTTTTTTCGTGACCATCCAAAACATAATCGCTGCGCCGATGAGCATACCCGACAGTCCCAGCGGGCCGAAAAAATGCATCGGGCGGGTCACATACTTCAACAGGAAACGGATAGTAATCAGGTCGAACAACACGCGAATCGTGCGCGAAATGCCATAATGCGATTTGCCACCGGGGCGTTCGATATTGTTAATCGGCACTTCGGTAATCGTTGCGCCATTCCACGAAGCGAGCGCCGGGATGAAGCGATGCAGTTCGCCGTACAACTTAATCTGCTTGATGGTGTCTTTCCGATAAACTTTGAAGGTGGTGCCGAAATCGTGAATGTCAATACCCGATATTTTCGCCATCAACCAGTTTGCCGTCCGTGAAGGAATCCGGCGTAACCAGAAATTATCGACGCGGTGTTTGCGCCAACCGCTGACAATATCGAAATCGCCTTCTTCAAAAGCTTCGAGCAGTTTGGGGATTTCATAAGGGTCGTGTTGCAAATCACCATCCATCGAAATAATGACTTCACCCGCCGCATAATCAAATCCGGCAGCGAGGGCGGCCGTTTGACCGTAGTTACGTTTCAAACGGATAACCACAACGCGCTCGTCTCGTTGCGCCAGGCCCGTAAGGATTTTTAAAGTGCCGTCCGTGCTCGAGTCATCTACAAAAATGAATTCGGCAGGTTCCTGATAACGACTCATCACTTCATCCAGTCGGGCGTATAGTTCAGGCAGATTTTCCTGCTCATTATGAAAGGGAATGACGATGGAGTATTTGATAAATGGGTTGGCTTCTTGAAACATAGATTTATTCTCACTTTAACTACGCTTGAACGTCAAAGCCAGGTTTTAGGGTTGCAAAAATCATTTCAGCATTGCATAGCTAATCAACTCTACCTTGTTTTCTTCAATAGACCGCAAAACGGTTGTATCGGTCAAGGCGTCAAGCTCCTGCTGACGTTCGCGCTTGAGGCGAGTGGCGGCTTTTTCAAGTTCCTGGTCATAGAGCGCCGGATGACACATGAGTTCGGTGACGCCGTCACGCAAAGACCCCAAAATACTGCAAACCGTCTGACGATCAAGCAAACCGGTGAGCGCCACTCCGCAAAAATAATCCGGGGTTCGCAACTTATATTTTTGCATCACGGTTCGGAATTGAATGGCGCTTGGGAAGGTTACCAGCGACAGGCCGCGTTGCTTGAAATAAAGCTTGCGCTTTGCCGGGGTGCGCGCTTGCCGGTTGCCAAACCGCTCAAAGGGAAAGCGCACCGCTTGAATGCCGAAGCGCTGTGCGACGCGGGCCATCGCTTGACTAACCGTCGGATGAATGGCGGTGTGTTTGTGCGTATCGAGATGCGTTGGGTTGATACCGGCGGCAATCAGGCGTTCGACTTGCGCCGTAAATTCGCTTTCCAGGTCGCGGGATTTCACCACGCCGCTGAGCAATTTGGTTATCAGTGCGGTCAGGGTTTTCGGCAGCTGTCCGAAATCATCGGCTAAGGGACCGGCTTGCTGTGACACCACTTTGCCGCCAACGGCTGCCAGGTGACAGCCGACGCCAAGCTCAGGATGGGCTTTGGCTAATTCAATCGCCTGGTCAAAGGCTTCGCCATTGGCCATCAGCGTCGTGTTGGTTACGATGCCGTCCTTAAAAGCGCGGATGATGCCTTCGTTCGTTCCGCGTGTGAACCCGAAATCATCGGCGTTGACAATGAGGCGTTTCATAAGGTGTAGCGGTTTGCGGTTAGAGTTGATGCCAGGTTTATTGACCGGCCTTCTACCCGCTAACCTCGGTTTAGGTCATTCAGTGGTTGACACTTTATAAACCTGCGAGGCGGCGGCGCCGTTGTACTGGCTTGATTGCACCATTGGAAAATGGTCTTCGATAAACTTGAAGTTCGCTTGATTTTCAAAATAGACGCGCCCGGATTGCAAAATGACATAATCAATTTTGCCATTGTGCAGATTGAATTGCGGTTGCGACATAATCTCCGAATGGATGTCGCGGCGTTTGAAACGGTCAAGATAATATTCAACCACGCCCGGAATATCGCTGGCGATCACCGCATTGGGCGGCGCGTGTTCGGCAATATAACGGATGCTTTCTCTTGCGCCTAAATCATAAAACTCATCGTGAGGGAAAAAATACCCGATGCGACTTTGGCCCAACAGGTTGGTAAACAGACCCGAATGGGGTGTCGCAAATTTAAGCGTCTCGAAGGCTGGAAAAACCAAAAAGAGGGCGGCCAGGAAAGCTGCCGCCAGATAATTCGCCGGTTGCGCTGCCGTTAAATAATTTCTTAACCACCGGGTAAGCAGATGCCAGAGGGTGATGACGCCGACCGCTGCCGTAATATAAACCAAAAGCATCAAGGTGAGCGAGTAGCGTAAAAATTTTGAACCAATCAAGGACATCGGAATGAGCCAGAAAATCAACATCAAGCGCAAAAAGAGATAACCGCGCGCCACCCGCGATTCGCCGCGATGGCGAAAGATTTCAATCACCCCGATGACCAAGGCGATTAATACCGGTAACGGCGTTTTGACGGCCAGATAGAGCAGGTAAAAATACCAGGGATTGCCAAACGGCGTATCGGCCATATCATTATTGAACAGATGCCCCATTATCGCGTAACCGTGATGCGTGAGCAGGTCTTCATTCACATAGGCCGCAATATAACGCCAGGTCTGCGGCGAGAAGACCGCCCAATTAAAAATGATGAATGTTGCAACCAGCGCGGCAAAATATTTCGCCCACATCCTTTTGGTAAGCGGACGATTAGTTGAGGCGTTGTAACCGACGAGCGTGTAAAACAGCGCGTTAAGCCCGATGTAATGCGGAAAATATTTCGAGCTTGCCATCAAGCCGAACGAGGCGCCGGCCAGCGCGTAAAATCTTTCCTGCCCGGCCAGGTCTGACGCCAAACGCTCTTTGGCGTGGTTATAAAAATAAAATCCCAGGAGCATGAAGAAGAGCAGCAGGGTGTCTTCTTTAGCGGCGCGATTAAACCAGATGGCATTTAACCCGAAGGCCCAGAGCAGGGAAGCAATCAACCCGTATTCAAATCCTAAAAGCGCGGTGACGAGTAATAAAATCGGAATAACCGTGAGCGCCCCGAAAAGCGCATTTGGCAAGCGCAAGGCGGTCTCTTCGGAAACGCTTAAACCGATACCATTGCCGATCGCTTGATTCCAGGCGAACGCCGTGCGGGTTGAGGTGAAGCAGAGCAATTTCATTAACATCGGATGTTCGGTGTTGACGGTAAAATCGCCTTGCTCATAGGCGCGGAGCGCAAAAATTTTGTTGGTTTCATCTTCGGATAAACCGGCGGCATCCAATTGATAAACCCGCAGACCAAAGGCCAGCAGCGCGATGGAAATAGCGATTAAAAGTTTTTTACTTTCGAGTTTTTGAAATCGTCCGGTGGGGATTTTTTCTTTGCGTTGTTGAGACTCGACACAACTTACTTCAAGACGTTCTACGGTTTGCATCCTAATTTTTCTTTGCCTCTACTTCGTTGAGATGTTCCTGCCTCTTCGCCTGTGCTCGTGTTTCGGTCTTCCTTCTTTTTTCAACATCTACATGGTAATCATAAAACAAAAGCCGCTGCCAGAGTAAGCAGCGGCTGAAATTTTCGGCGTGCCGGGGAATTCGATGAAGTTTGAAAAATAAATCAGACGATGATTTTCTGCCGACCTAACATGGCCGGCATTTTCGCTGACCGGGAAACGGGCAATTTAGTTTTCAAACGCCATCAACTAATCGGCTTTCTTACGAATGAATGCCGGAATGCTGGTATCATCCTGATTGACTCGGTTGCTTGAAGTGCCGGAACCCGGCCCTCCGCTGAGCGGTCCGGTGTGCACGGGAACCGTTGATGAAGCGGCTTTGTCAAAACCGGTTGCAATAACCGTTATCTTGATTTCATCTGACATGCGTTCATTGACCACCGCGCCGACGATGATGTTTGCATCTTCGTGTGCCGCTTCGTGGATGATGTCCATCGCTTCGTAAATTTCAAACAACGTCATATCGGGGCCGCCCGAAATATTGACCAGGACACTCTTGGCGCCTTCGATAGACGCTTCTTCAAGCAACGGGCTGGAGATGGCATTGCGCATGGCTTCGGTGGCGCGGTTGTCGCCGCCGGAAAGCCCTGTGCCCATCAATGCGATGCCCATACCTGACATGGTGGTCTTCACATCAGCAAAATCAACATTGATTAAGCCGGGTACGGTAATGATGTCTGAGATGCCTTGCACACCTTGTCGCAGGACATCATCGGCGAGTTTGAAAGCTTCAAGGAAAGGGGTATTTTTGGAGACCGCACCGAGCAATCGGTCATTGGGAATGGTGATAACCGTATCTACGCAATCGCGTAATTCACTCAGTCCCTGTTCGGCTTGACGCTGACGACGACGACCTTCAAAGCGAAAAGGCTTGGTTACGACGGCCACCGTTAAGGCGCCCAACTCGCTTGCTAAACTGGCGAGTATCGGCGCCGCGCCGGTACCTGTCCCGCCGCCAAGCCCTGCTGTAATGAAGACCATATCCGAGCCTTCGAGGACCTCAATGATCTTCTCGGTATCTTCAAGCGCCGAGCGCCGGCCGACTTCCGGATCGCCACCTGCTCCTAAGCCTCTGGTCAGTTTTTCCCCGATTTGAATTTTAATTGAAGCGCGAGAACTTTTGAGCGCTTGAAGGTCAGTATTCGCAACTAAAAATTCAACGCCTTCAATTCCCGCTTCAATCATTCGATTGACTGCGTTACCCCCGCCGCCGCCTACGCCGATAACCTTTATCTTAGCCCCGTTGGCAGGCTGGTCCATGTCGTCAAACATTATAGTTTTTGGGTCTTTTTTGTCATCTGCTCCCGTCATGGGTGCCTCCTGCGTATGATAATTCAATGATCAAAAGAGTGGATTCTCTCAAGGGGAAAGAGAATCGGAGAATTTTTAGGGTGCGAAAAATTCGCTCTTGGATTTCCTGCATGAATCTGTAAAACACCTTACCAATTTGGAATTCAGCTGCACTTGACCACGCGTTGATTAAAAAGACACCGAACTTGAAGCGTCCATTAGGAATTCGGGGGCTCGCTC
>JBIOWC010000103.1:0-18241 GCA_044868105.1 Blastocatellia bacterium | reverse complement strand
CGTTGGCGCCGAAATCCTTGGGCAGCATAAACATCTCAAAAGATAATCGGACAATTTATATAACCGCCATGACGACTGAGGCAGACATTTGGCTGTTGTCTTTGGAATAGGCGCGAAGCAATTTTTTCCATCTTGCCCGGCGCTCAAACCGGCGGTTTGTGAAGCAGAATATAGATCATTCGCCCGACCCCATACACTGCAAAAGCAATCGCAAACCACCGCAACGGTTTTATTCGCGCCGCAAGTTTATCCAAGCCCAACGCCCAATCGAAACGCCGGGTTAAAATAAAGATGGCTTTCAACCAGGCCAGGATGAAGAGGGCGAATAAGGGAATGCCCAACCAGTTCCAACTCAGGGCGCTTTGGAAATGCCCTTTGCCGATTTCACAAAATGAATGGGTAAGTCCACAACCGGGACAAGGCAAACCGGTCAAATTTTTGAAGCCACAGATTGAGAAATAATTTCCGTTCGGGTCAGCCGTAGCGGGTTGATAAATAACGCTCACCAAAAAGACGATCGTCAGGCCAACAAATATTGTCGAGGCCAGTTGTTTCGACCATAAAGTTTGGTTTACCCAATCAGTTGCTTGTGGAACCGATGCGCCTGTGGGTGACAAATTCATTGGCGCATTTTCCTGAGCGAGTGGGTCTTGTTGAACATCTACGAGTTGGTCTGTTTGAACATCCATAAACCTAAAAACCCGAAACTTCATTCACCCGAATACCCGTGTTAACGGTCGAGTGAGGGCCATCAATTTTCCATACGATGGGCAATTTTGTTGCCCGTCGCGCTTTCGGCAAAGGCCTCGATTAACCGGACAAACTGGCGCGGGTATTCGAGCATCGGTAAAAAACCGCAATCTTTCAAGGTTGCCAGTCGGCCGCTTTTAGCCAGTGAGAAAAGTTGTCGCGTGTGTGCCGTGCCTTTCTTATCTTCATCACCACAAATCAACAGCACAGGCGACGCGAGGCGGCGCATCAATTTTTCAAGCGGCGATGTTTCATAATGCTCGGAAGCTGACAGCGCCGTCTCGTAAGCGGCGCGCGGGCTGAGTTCAGCGAAATCATCAAATAACCGGTCACGAAAGGCCGGCGGCGCATGATGAAACCGAAAGGCAATCAAATTGCGAACAATGGGAAACGACGCGATATCACGCAACATCAAGGATGCGGGCGTAAAGACTGACAAACTCTTTATCGTATCTTTTGAAAAGCTGGCGCGCGGACTGACCAGGACGAAGGCGGTGACATCCTGCGGGTGCTTTTCGGCGCAAGCTTGCGCGACGAGCGCGCCCATTTCGTGGGCAATAAAAATCGCATCAAAAATATTTTCCTCTTTGAGAATGGCGTGTAAATCTTCGGCATGGTCTTCGATATTAAACGCCGCATCAATCGAAGTCGGTTGCGAACGCCCAACGCCGCGCGGGTCATAGATCACACAACGATGCGTCGCGGCGAGCGCTTCAACCGCAGGTCGCCAACATTCGCTTGACATGGCCCAACCACTGATGAAGACCAGCGGTTGGCCTTCGCCGATAATTTCGTAATAGAGATGCCCTCTGTCGGAAATGATAACCATTCAACTCAATCGCCATCTAAAATAATGTTAGCTACCGGCTGAAACATTAAGCCGTCGAATTTCATTTGGTCAAGCATGGTGCCGGTCATTCTACCTGAGGACTCGCGAGACCGGTTGCGGTCATCCTGAAATTAGCGGTCAGTAGTTAGCGGTTAGTTTACGCATCTCCGACTTCCAATCCGGCTTCAGGTTATTCTCGATAAACAGTAAATATCTATTATCCGAGGATAAGTTTTAGAGGGTTACGAGCCCTTGGCCCCAGGCAGTGACCCGACTTCCACGCTCTAGCCTTTTTGATAAGCCGAAGCTTTTCTTGACATCCCCTTCTCTAAGTGGCTAACATTCGGGTTCTTTTTTTCGCCATGCAGCTAAGCGACGAAGAGTTTATGCGTCTAGCGATTGCCGAAGCCCTACAGGCGGCGGCAGAAGATGAAGTTCCGATTGGCGCAATCGTGGTCATTGAAGGAGAGGTTAAAGGTCGCGGTCGCAATCGCGTCATTCAACTGAGCGACCCGACGGCGCACGCGGAAATCATCGCCCTGCGTGAGGCGGCCCGCGCGCTGGGCAATTATCGCTTAACCGATGCGACCGTTTATTCAACGATTGAACCTTGCGCCATGTGCGCCGGAGCGCTTGTGCAGGCGCGCATCGGGAGACTGGTGTATGGCGCGAAAGATGAGAAAGCCGGGGCGGTTGACACGTATTTCAATATCTGTTCGACAGATTTTTTGAATCACCGGCTTAGCGTTCAAGGGAATATTCTTGAGGGCGAGTGTCGCCGGGTGATACAATCCTTTTTTCGTCAAAAGCGGGAAAAGCTATCACCGGGCTAAGCCGCCGAATTTTGGTCTTTGCAATTTGAATTTTAATCAACGCGGAGAGGTGCGAGAGTTGTTGAATCGGGCGGTCTCGAAAACCGTTGTGCTCTAACGGGTACCGTGGGTTCGAATCCCACCCTCTCCGCCATCTGAACGATGAAGTAGGAAGGGTGAACGATGAACGGAAGGTTTAGAGTCCGTGGTTCATCGTTCTGCGTTCATAGTTCCTCGTTCGGAGAGGTGCAGGAGTGGTTGAACTGGCAGCACTGGAAATGCTGTGTACTGGAAACGGTACCGTGGGTTCGAATCCCACCCTCTCCGCCACGCTCAATTTCAAATCTCAAATTTCCGATTTGAAATTCTCTTGTGGGTTTGACTGATCTGGCTTCGGACACCGTGCAATCTCGTGGGCGCAAACCCCGCCAGGCCGGGAACGGAGCAACGGTAGTGCTTCACAGATGTGCCGCGGTTACTCCGAAGCCTGATGAGTCAAACCTGTTTAATCCCTTCTCTTCTCTATCCGCTCTCAGTCAAAGAATCGTCTGTTCACGAGGCGAATATGCAATGCCCGGACTGCAAGCACGACAATGAAGATTGGCGAGAACAATGCTACGTATGCGAGACACGGTTTTTTCCCATAGAGGATAGGCGGGGAGTCTTCGGGTTTGCTCTATTTTTTCTCGCCATGGTGGGCCTCCTCATCGCCTATTTTTATTTTCAGCATTAGCCGCACTGGCATGCACCTTCTTCGCGCCACAAATCCCTGCCTTTTTCTTGCAAGCCACCCGCGCAAACCTTAGACTACCAATTCATCTTGAAAACTTTTTCCGTGTGAAATTATGTCCGATTCGCAAGTCATCGCCAGAAAATTCCGCCCCCAAACCTTTGATCAGATGGTCGGGCAAGAAGCGATTCGCCGCACCATTGAAAACTCCATTAAATCGGGGCGCATTCATCACGCTTACCTTTTTACAGGGGCGCGCGGGGTCGGCAAAACCACGACGGCGCGCATTCTTGCCAAGGCCTTAAATTGCGTGAAGGGTCCAACCACTGAGCCCTGCGGCGTCTGCGCTTCGTGTGTTGAAATCGCCGCTTCGCGTTCGATTGATGTCATAGAGATTGACGCAGCATCGAACACCGGCGTGGATAACGTGCGCGATGTCATCATCAATAGCGTACAGATTTCACCGGCGCGTGACCGCAATAAAATTTTTATCATTGATGAAGTTCACATGCTCTCAACCCCGGCGTTCAATGCGCTGCTAAAAACGCTGGAAGAGCCGCCGCCGCGCGTCATCTTCATCATGGCGACAACCGAATTGCATAAGGTTCCCGAAACCATTCTCTCGCGTTGCCAGGTCTTCGAGTTTCGCACCATTACCCTTAAAAAAGTTTTCGACCATTTAAAGGAGATCGCGAAAGCCGAAAAGGTAACGATTAGCGATAAAGCGTTGCTGGCGATAGCGCGCGCCGGTGAAGGCTCGATGCGGGATGCGCAATCGGCGCTCGATCAGGTTATCAGTTTCGCCGGCTTAAGCGTGAAAGACGAAGATGTCTCCATTGCCCTCGGTCTGGTTGATATGGAAACGCTCAATGAGACAATGCAGGCAATCGGCGACCAGGACGGGCAAAAACTGCTGCGCCTGATGGATGAAATTGTCACGCGGGGTTATGACCTGAGAAATTTTTCCCGCGAACTGATGACCCATATTCGCGGGCTGCTGGTCGTGAAAGTCACGGGCTTTGATGCCGAACTGGTGCAGGTGCCGGCCAGCGAAGGCGAATCGCTGACGCGCCTTGCCGAACTGTTTTCCGAGCAGGATTTGTTGCGTTTTTTTTCCATCCTTACCAAAACCGAACAGGATATTCGCACCTCATCGCAACCGCGTTTTCAACTGGAGATGGGGCTAATGAAGATGTTGCATTCGCGCCGGCTCTTTTTGCTTGAAGACGCGCTCAAGCAGCTTGAAGCTATTTCGGCAACTCTGGGGGGTGGCGGGTTCGGCGGCGCGGGTTTACCGGCCGGCGGAAAGAGTTTCGGCAACCCAACACCATCACGGCAGCCGAGCCCCAGTAAAGCGGTTTCGCCAACGCCGCGAACCCCGACCGGATTTACCCAGGTGGCTTCGCCGCTCAACAAGATTTCCGCCGCCGGTTCGCCAACCGCTATTGAAGAGAACTTCACCCCGATGGCAACCAGACCGTCTAATCCAGCGGCGCTTGAACCTCTAGCGCCAACCCTGCAAAGCAAACCGCAACCGAGCGCGGCGCCGCCCTGGGAAGAGGCTCCGGCAGTTTTTGATGACCCTAAAGACTACGAGCCGGAAGCCCCGGCGCCGGAAGCTCCCGGGCAAGATTTTGCCGGAAGCGCAACCTTCCAGGACACTGGCGTTATTGAGCGCTTCAAACAGTTGCTTGAAGAGAAAAAGAAGATGATGTTGCTGTCGGTTATCAACCTTGCCGAAAGCATTAAAATTCATGGCGATACCCTGGAAATCGCTTACAAACCTTCGGAAGGCATTTACAGAAATCAAGTCACCTCACGCGACAACAAAAAACTGATTGAAGAGATTTGCCAGGAAATACTGGGCCGTCAAATCACCCTTTCAGTCACCGTTGGCGAGGCCGCACCGGCGGCTCAAGCGGAAGTGACCGCCAAACCAAAGGCACGCAGTAACGCCAAACCAACAGCCGATACGCATCCTAAACTTCGCGCCATCGCGGATAAATTTAAAGGGCAGGTTGTTGACATCATTACCCCTGAAAATAAAAGTTGATGCGCGACCAGTTAAAAGTGAAAATAAACTTACGGACTAAAATTATTTGCGAGGTATAAACCATTATGAAATTTCCGGGCGGGTTTGATTTAGGCAATATTGGTGAAATGATGAAGCAGGCCAAGCAGATGCAGGAAGACATGAAGCGCGAAATGCAGCAGGTTCGTGTTGATGCCAGCGTCGGCGGCGGCATCGTTACAGTGGCCATGAACGGTGCGAAAGAAGTTCTGGAAGTAAAGCTTGACCCTGAAACCGTCAAGAACGGCGATGCCGAGATGCTTCAGGATTTAATTCTCGCCGCCGTTAACGAAGCCGGTCGCAAAGTTGACGAAGCCATGAAAGGCAAACTCAGTTCCAAGCTTGGCGGCATGGGACTGCCGGACGGACTCTTTTAACCGTAGTCGGTAGTCAGTAGCCGGTTGCCGGTAATGAATAACCGGAGGTTGGCGAAACTTGAACGTCGTAACTGCAAACCGACTGCCGACTACCGATGGCTGACTACCGACATATGCTCGATTACGCAGAACCCGTAACCAAATTGATTGATGAGTTGAAACGCTTGCCCGGTATTGGGCATAAATCGGCTCAACGTCTGGCATTTTATATTCTTCGCGTTGACCGCCAGGAAACCGATAAGCTGATTGAAGCGATCAACGAAGTCAAAGAGCGCATTATTTTTTGCTCGGTTTGCAACAATATCACAGATATTGACCCTTGCCGTTTTTGCGCCAGTCCGACGCGCGATAAAACCACGATTCTGGTCGTCGAAGAACCCTACAACATTGTGACGATTGAAAAGACCCGCGAATACAAAGGGCTTTATCACGTCTTGCACGGCGCGCTGTCGCCGATTCGCGGCATTCATCCTGATGATTTGAAGATTAAAAATCTGCTCGAACGGTTGCGCTCAGGCGACATCCGGGAAATCATTCTCGCCACCAATCCCAACACCGAAGGCGAGGCGACGGCGAATTATTTATCGCGATTGATTAAACCCCTGGGCGTTCGCATGACGCGCATTGCCATGGGCGTTCCGGTCGGTTCGGATTTGGAATACGCCGATGAAGTCACCATGCACAAAGCGCTTGCCAATCGTCACGAAATGTAAAACGGCTGTTGTCTGACTTTCGTTTAACAACAGCCGTTGCTTATTGGCTAAAGGTTTCTGCTACTTGATCAGTTCGATTGCGCTTTGAATAACGATTTATTCTCTTCAAAAATTTTATCGGCTTTGGCTTCGAGGTCATCGGCTTCCTGTTTCAAGCTTTTGAACTTTACCACCACCGCTTCGACCGCTTTATCATAATCCTCTTTACCGTCACTATTAATTAACGCCTGCGGTTCGCCAATCATGGCATCGGCAACTTCACCACGTTTCTTCATCTCTTTGGCTTTATATTCAAGGTACTCTTTGAATTTTTCGGGAAGTTTCACTTTGCTGGCGCTTTCAAACTTCTCGCCGGCGTTTTTATATTGGTCGCGGGTCTTTTCAAGCGTCGTGATAATGCCTTTGGCAACGCCGCGTTGAGCTTCCAACTCCTCGTCGCTGTGGATTCGCTCAACGGCTTTTTCCATCTCGACCAATTTTGCCGATGAACTGTTAATCCCCTCGTTGGCTTCGTTGATTGATTTATTTGCTTCATCTACGAGCTTATTGGCTTTATCAATCTCATACATATTGCAAGCCGCGCTGAAAGCTAAACAAAAAGCTGTCGCTAAAATAAAAAGTTTTCTTTTCATATTCTCCAATCCTCCAATTTTTAACTGCGATTTCTCACGTTGATATGTGCAGCAGAGTATAGGCTCCGCTGCACACGATTACGAGAGTTATTTTTGATAAATAAAGCGCGCGGCATCTTCTTCGGAAAAAATCACGGTGTCACCGGCAGTCAATTCTTTTTCCTGAATGCGCCCGGCCTCAATGTGGTTGATAAAGGTTCCGTTGCGCGAACCATGATCAACCACCACCACGCGACCGTTGCGAACCCCCAGCCACAGGTGTCGGCCTGAGATGCGCCCGTCAGCAATCACCACGTCTGCCATATCGGCTTCACGACCAATGGTTAGGCCCTCGGGTTTGATAGCCATTTGCTGACCCGCGAGTTGCCCTGTCGTCCAGGTAATTGTCCCGAAACCAATCTGCGCAGTCGCGCTCTTTAGAGGCGCAGAGAGGACCATTGTCGTTTTGGTAGTTCGGGCCAGCGGCGGTGGCGCGGGCATTTGCCCGGCCGGTTGGTAGGCGGGCTGTCCGTTGAATGAAGGTTGCGGAGCCGGTTGAAACGGAGGTTGCGGTTGCGCGGTTTGTGGCAGAGGCGTCGGTGCGAAACTCGCTGTCGGTGCGAAATTCGTTGTCGGTGCGAAACTCGCTTGCGCATTCGATCTCTTCATTTTCAAGAAGAGAAATGCGCCGCCGCCCATCAACATCAACATCAACAATCCGCCGATGACCAATCCCAACCCGCCCGATTTCTCTTTGCCTTCGGCAATCGCCTGCTGGCTGTCGCGGATGAGGTGGTCGGCTTCCGAATGCTGGGCAAACAGGCTGCGGACGGTCTCGAATTTCTTCATCGCCGCCGTATATTTTCCGTCCCAGTAGAGTTCAAGCCCGGCGCGATACTCTTTATCAACGGCGCTCTCTTTATTGGCGGTGGCGCCGGCCTGTTTCACAAACTCCAGTACGGTGCTGGATGAAACCACGAAATTGAATCCTTGCACCTCTTGACCGTTTACGGTGTCACCGCGAAAGGTGAGCAAACCAACAATTTCGCCCTTATCATTTAAGACCGGGCCACCGGAATTGCCGTGCGTTGCGGGCGCACTGATTTGCAGAATCGGCGCGCCGTCTGAGGAATTCTTTTTCGCTGAAACTTTACCATCGGTAATCGAGGCTTCGAGTTGCGATTTCTGGTCTAAGACAGCCGTATCGGCGGCCGCCGGATAACCGTAAACCGTGACGTGGTCTTGAAGTTGTACTTTGTCGGATTCGCCAACCTTCAAAACCGGCGCGTTCTTAATTTCAATTTTGATAATGGAAACATCTTTGCCTTCGCCGACGGGCGCGCAGAAAGCTTTGATCTCGAAGGGAAAGACGCTGCCATCGGGCAAGATAACATGATGAAGGTGGCGAAAATCGCGCGGCTCAAAGCGGTTTCTGATTTGATAGAGCGCCGACGCGCTATTGAGTATTTCGCGAGGGTTTCTGCCGTAATCGGCAGCCAGTTGTTTGACGAATTCAATAAACAATAGCTCTTTGCCTTTATCTTCGCCTTGATGCGTCAAATCGGTCACATGCGCGTTGGTGGCAATGTAGCCATTTGCGTCAATGATAGCCCCAGAACCGCTGCCGACATAAGAGACCGTATAGAGTTTGCCGTTATTGGGCCAATAAGCCGTACCGACATAGCCATCGAGTATGCGCACAACAGAGGGTTTGGTATAGAGCGCCATGCGCTGCCCCTCGGAAACTTTTTGCCCGTAGGCGTTTATCCCGAACGCCGAAAAAAATAGAATCAATAAGCAGGTTGAAAATAGTTTTGATGATTTATTCATGGTTGTCCTCCTGATACTTTCTTGTGTTGATGGTTGAAGATTGATTTTGACTTGACGTTCTGCGCCACATTCATAGCAGGTTTGAATGAGTCGACGATCTGCGGTTCGCGGGTGCGGAACGCCCCAATAATGCGCGTGGTTGTAAAACAGTTCGATTAAATTCATCCCGAATTCTCCTTTGCTGAACCCTAGAAAGCGTTGGGAAAGAGTGAGTGCAAACAAATCAGCCTGGCGCCCGTTGCGGTCTGCACCTGATGAAGTTCGGTGATGTGAAATTCTTCCTTGGGTTGACCTGAACGAAGCGCGCCGCCAGCCCAAATCTCGAAGGCCTCTTCAAAGGTGACCACCCAGGTCTGTTTGCCGCACGGCGTGCACCAATGCTGCGGAATGACGCGGGTGTTGGTCGCCAAGGCGTTTATCGGTCGGCTTGCGGCTTTTGCGGTTGCTGGAAAAATCATGTTTTACTCCCCTCCCTGGATTTGGTTTTGCAATTGGTTGATGTGGTCGCGGTTGGCGATGAGCGATTCCAGACAGATGAGCAAGTGCCCCTGCCGGGTTTCGCGAAAGTGCAGCCTGCGGCTTTCGATCAGCCGGTAAATATTTAATGAGCTGATGCCGATTAAGGTGACGGCTTGTTCAAGCGTGAGCAGGTCTACCGGTTTAGCACACGCGGCGCAATCAGCTTGAGCAAACCCGTGAGCCTTTCGTAAGACGATTACTTCACTTTTGCTGATGGTTATTTTGGTTTGTCGAATTTGCTTCAACATTGATTTAAGAATTGTTCCCTTTCCAAGCTTGCGTTAAACTCTCTGCTGTCGTTGGTCGCTCGTTCAACGCAGCGACACCATAAATCGAACCCGGGGTAAAAGTAGTCAGAGATTGGCAAAAAGTCGGTCGGACTGCGGTAATTTTTCGGTAATTTCAATAAATCAAACTATTCCGCCAGTTATGAATGAAGTAAAAAATCGTTTTTACGAATTTGAGGAGTTTAGAATTGATGCGCGAGAGCGTGTGTTATCTAAAAATGGTGAAATTGTTGCGCTCACCTTCAAATCATTTGACGTGCTCCTGACCTTAGTGCAAAACAGCGGTCGCCTGCTTGAGAAGGACGAGTTAATGCAACGCGTTTGGGCCGAGGCGATGGTCGAGGAAGCCAATCTAAAAAACTGCATTTCAGCATTACGTAAAGCGCTCGGTGATTCTCCGCACCAGAGTCGCTTCATTCAAACTCTGCCGAAGCTCGGCTATAAATTTGTCGCTCCGGTCATCGCGCTCCCTGAGAAGGAGGCCGAAATCATTGTTGAAAAATACACCTCTGCAGAGATTATTATTGATGAATCGGAAGGCACGGTTGCCGATGCCATTGGTGATTCATTGAACCGACAAGAGGCCGAACAGAGATTGGTGGTCAGTGACCCGATAAAGGTTCAAGAACAAATAGAGGTTAAAGATGCGCTGCGACAACCGCGCGAGGCGACAAATGCAAGAGTCGCCACATCCAGAAAATCGAGTCTCTATAAAACCCTCTCGGCGCTTACCGTGGTGACCCTGTGCCTGGCGGTTTGCGCCCTGGGTCTCTACACCTGGCTCAAAGCGCATAAGACAAAATCGGCTTTTGGATTTGAAAACATGAAGATGGCGCGGCTGACCGATTTAGGTAGCCGGACATCAGCCATTTCGGCGGACGGAAAATATGCGGTCTACAGTTTAAATAATGCAATCTGGGTGAAAGAATTCAATAGCGGCAACAATACACAACTCTTTACACAAAACCGGCGCGCCGTCTGGGGCCTCAGTTTTTCACCCGACAATCACTATCTCTACGTCGTCATGCAGAGTGGAGAGGATGGCAACGGAGCATTGTATAAAATCCCTATCAGTGGCGGGACCCTGGAAAAGGTCATGGAGGCCATCAGTTCCCCGATAAATTTTTCACCCGACGGCGCTCATTTTATCTTCAAACGCGGCGAGCCGGAGATGGGCAGAAATATGCTGGTTTCTGCAAAGACCGACGGCAGTGAGGAAAAGATTATATTTCCGGCAAGCCAACGTCACATCGTTTACAGCTACGATTGGGCGCCGGACGGCAAGACGGTGGCGATGGTTCTTTGGAATATCGCCGAAGACCTCAGTCGTTCCTGGCAAGTCGTCGAACTACCGGCTACCGGCGGCGACATCCAACCGCTGATTCCCGAACAGAAACCCTTTATTGCTCAGGTCAGTTGGTTAAAAGATAAAAGCGGGTTGATTATGGTGGCGCGCGAAAGTATGACCGGCCCGCGGCAGCTCTGGCAGGTGGCTTATCCAACTGGCGAGATTCAACGCCTCACCAACGATTTGAATGACTATGAGGGGGTTAACGTCATTTCAAACGGCAAGGCGCTGTTCACCGTTCAAAACACCGTCGCTGACAGTCTATTTGTAGGCGACGCCTCGAGCCTCAACAGTCTGAGCAAAATCAATATTGATAACAACATTGGAAAAGACATCAGTTGGACACCGGATAACAGAATTATTTACGGCATAGGCGAAGGCAACAAACAATATCTTTGGCAAATGGCTATGGATGGCAGCGAGCGCGAGCAACTGACTTTTGATGACGTCAACTGTGGACAGGCCAGGATGTCGCCCGACGGCAAAACCATCGTCTTTCTTTCAAATCGCAGTGGGCGATATCAGGTCTGGCGCATGGATAGCGACGGGCGAAACGCAAAACAATTAACCAATGTCGTCAATGATGCATCAGGGCCGGTCTTTAGTCCCGATGGACAATGGGTTTTCTATCAAGCTTGGATTCCCGCAGGTTGGACGGTATGGAAAGTTTCGGTCGAAGGCGGCAGCCCCTTGCAATTAACTCACAGAGATACCAAATCCTGGGCCATCTCTCCCGACGGAAAACAAATGGCCTATTGCACATTTGATGAATCAAGGAAACGCGACTTCGTCGCCATCAAATCAACGGATGGAGGCGAGCCGGTTAAGACCTTAAATTTCCCTGAAATGGAAACCTATGAACTTATCACCTGGCACAAGGAAGGCCTCTATACTTTAAATCAGGGGCATACGGAAATCTTTCTCTTGTCGCTTGCGGGCGCCAAGCCCAAAGCGTTGACCAATTTTAAGACCGGCGACAATATCGCTTTTGCGCTCTCCCCGGACAGCAAATATATCGCCATCGTGCGCGCGTCAATCAGCCATGACCCGGTTTTAATTACTAACTTCAAGTAAAGGTGCGCGGTAAAGGCGTTCGATTTCTTCCCTGAGTTGCCACATTGAATGATAAAAGTCATAATTACTTCGCTTCATTTTTTGCGATTTATGATTGGCTCCGGCGATGCTTTATAAGCGTTTGTGCTGGCAAGCAGCAAGCCTAAAAACAACCTTGAATCGTAGACTCTTCTACATCCCGTTGAGTACGTATCCTAATCCATCTAACCTTGAACGATTAGGAACCGCCTTCACGAAAAAAGCAGTCATGGGCGAATCAAAAGGAGAACGACAATGTATTTACAAAATATTCTTAACGAACAACTGGGCGGCGATACCATCAGCCAGATCAGCCAGACGCTCGGCGCCGATGAAGGCGCTGTCGGCAATGCCATTCAAGCGGCCTTGCCGATGTTGATTGGGGCGCTGGCACGGAATTCAGCAAATGAACAGGGCGCTGATTCACTGCATTCAGCATTATCCACGGATCACGATGGCAGTATTCTCGGCGACCTTCTCGGAGTCATCGCTGGCGGCGGCACCAATTCGTCGTCCGGGCTACTCGGTCATATCTTTGGCGGCAAACAATCAACCGTTGAACAAGGCATCAGCCAAACTAGCGGACTGGATATGGCCACCGTTGGCAAACTTTTAATGATGCTGGCGCCGATTGTCATGGGCGTCCTCGGTCGCACTCAACGCGAACAGGGACTTGATGCCCAGGGGGTTGCCGGAATACTCAACGAAGAACGTCAGGCGCAGGAAAGCAATTCGCCGTTAATGGGTATGCTTGGACAGCTTCTTGACCGCGACCACGATGGTTCATCAATGGACGATATTTTTAATATGGTTGGCGGCATGCTGCGCAATCGCGGATAGACCGAAGATTAAGGGGAGACAGGGTCAACCGCTTTGCGTTTGATGATTGATGAAAGCGCCCTAGAAGGGCGCTTGAAAATTCAAGCTATTGCTTAACCAAAAGTCGTATGTAAATCAGTAAATGGTAGAGCGAATTCTGTCACCCCTTCTCCTTTTCTCCCTTGCTCTTATTGTTCCCATCTGCATCTATTCAGGGATTCAACCGTTCATTTAATAAGACCCGCACGCCTGAACGCCAGTCTTCATTTATACCAATGCGATAGATTGGAACGCGGGGAGAAATGGCGCGAGCCATCAATTTTGTCGTCGCGTGAAATCTAAACAGCGGGGCAACCAAATAAAGCAGTGGCGGCGCATCTAATAATTTTATGCCGTTGAAATAACCGCGACGCTCGAAATCCCCTCTGAGCCGGTGCCAATCAATGCGCATCCAGTAATCCAGGCCTTGAAAAGGAAACTCGGCATCTTCGCTGACCTTCAACTCCATCACCACTAACTGTCCGTTGCGGGTTACCGTAAGCAAATCAATAAAAGATCGTTGTTCGCCGCGATAGGCGGGCACTTGTGAATAGACAAAGCGAGCATCGAGCATCGGATCAATTATTGCAACATCCCGGCGAATGAGGGCTTCCAGCCAGCGTTCACCCTGGGCTCGAAATAGGTCGTTGCCCGGTGAGTTCATCCGCGCCCTTCGGTTTTCATCAATTGCTAAAATCAGGTTTTCAAATTCACCGCGGTTCTCTTGGGTGAGTCTTTTTCTCGGTAATTGCCAGCCAAATTCGACCTTCAGTTGTTTGGCTGAAATGCGGGCAAAGGTCAGGCCGCGAATCGCGAGATAAATCCAGCCGTTTCGTTCCTGTGTATCAATCGCACCCACAACCAGATGATTTAATTCGGCAATAAAATTTTCCACCTCCCCTGAAGGCGAATGGGCGGGCGCCCACCAGGCGCGCCGCGCCGCGCTTTTCAGATTGTCTAACAAATCGGTTTGCGCAAAAGCCAAAACAGGCGTGATGGAACGCTTCGGTTCATCCATTTCATAAAGTGAGATGGTGGCATTTTCGGGCTGCACATAGAGCAAGCGGCAAGCAATTGTAAAAGCCTGTCCCGCAGGCACAAAAAGCATCAAACGTTTTATCGGTTCGCCTCTGCCGCGTAACGCTTCAAGCCAAATTAATCCGGCGCTCAAAGCCGCATCAATCTGAGTTTGCGCCTGGCTTTTACTGACCGCCACCCCGGCAATCGTATTGCCGGGTTCTTTGAGAATCAACCGCGTGTGAAGACACGAAAGATGACGCCAGTCATGGCGCGCCTTGCTGATTTGACTCACTTTGAGATCAACAAAATGCGTTTCAATGAGCGCCGCCATTTTACCGGCAAAGTCCCGTCGAGAGGTGGAAAACTTTGCATCTGTTCCCTCACGCCGCAACTCAATCGCGCATTTGACCTGCCCCATTTTGCTGGTACAGTGAAGATGCAAAACGTCTGCCGCAGATTCACAAGCCATAACCCGCCAGGCGCGCGACCAATCTTCACCCCAACATGATAAAACTGCTTTTCCATAAGCGATTTCCAGCGCGCAATGCGAAGCCTGTAAGGTGGCGATGAACCGCTCATCTTCGTAAAGGTCAAATGCGCCGCCGGCAAAATAGCGTTCCGCTTCATACTTGATGCGCGTAAAATCATCGGTAAAGGATTTGCCCTGTCGCTTCATACCAACCGGTTTTGCAGTAATCGAAAGTTTGCGTTAATGAAAATTCGCTCAACGACAACGTGAATGCAAGTTAAAAATCAATTTAGTTGAACAAACGCTGGCAATCTCATAACTACAAACAGTTGACGTTCAGAAAATCTCTTTGCTAGTATCAACTCGCGTTAATTGAAAATCAATTGAACAAACCGGGGCCATAGCTCAGCTGGAAGAGCGCATGACTGGCAGTCATGAGGTCAGGGGTTCGATCCCCCTTGGCTCCATTAAAAACTATCAATCATCTCAATAGCTACAGCGATGCGGAAGGTCACCCGATCTTCCGCATTCTTCCTTTTGTGGGAATTGGCCTTCGCCGCTCCCAAATTTTCCAGTTTCGCGACTGCCTCCCGTTTGTGCGGGTCGGTCGCATAAACGTACCTTTCAGTCATCCGCAAATCCGAATGGCCCATCAATTCCATAATCGTAAACGAGTCCACACCCGCTTCAGCCAGTTGTGAACCAAAGCAATGTCGGAGCATTTTGACTTTCGGCTTTGTTGTCAATGAGCTTGATTTGATATTGAGATATCATCACCACCGATAATAACTGCCGATATAATTTTTATTAGGGATGATAACAATTAGGACAGGTTTTTATTTTCGGGGGTGATAATATCGCACTTGATAAAATGTCCTGAGTCGCGTTAGATTTGCGCGCCTGGCAAGAAAGGAAACAAATATGTTGAGTGTTAGGCAGGCAGCGGACAAGCCTGGAGTTCCGCCGGTCAGCGTTCGGCTCTGGGCGCGTAGTGGCCGCTTCCCCGGTGCGGAACTTAAAAAGACAGAACTCGGAGTTCCTTACTGGGTAATCCCAGAAGCATCACTTGCAGGGTTCACAAAAGCGAAGCCTGGACCAAAAGGTAAAATTAAAACCAATAACACCTCGTCAAAAGCGACCCCAAAAGCGAGTGCGAAGAAAGCGAAGTAGATTTTGTAATGTCGCAACATTCTCAAGGTGGGATAATGAGAAAATTCTTATTAATATTTGGCACAACTTCTCTCTTTATTACTGCTTTAGTACAAGCGCAAAATGACCGAGCAGCAAAAGTTTCTGTCTCCGAATCTCCACAAGATACCGAGCGCCGTGTAGCTCTGGTCATTGGCAACAGCGCCTATCGCGCAGCAAAACCCCTCCCCAATCCGGTTAATGACGCGGCTGACGTGGCAACCGCGCTTCGTGAACTCGGCTTCAGTGTGATTGAAAAGAAGAACCTTACTCGTGACGAGATGTTTCAAGCGATAGAACAATTTGGAAGAGAAATTCAAAAGGGCGGTGCGGGATTATTCTTTTTTGCGGGTCACGGCATGCAGGTGAGAGGCGAAAATTATCTCGTTCCTGTTGAAGCAGACATTGAAAGAGAGGCGCAGCTTGAATATCGCGCTGTAGCTATGGGACGCCTCTTAGAAGAAATGGAGAGTGCGCGTAATCGCTTGAACCTCGTGATACTGGACGCCTGTCGCAATAACCCGTTTCCCGCAAGTATTCGTTCAGGCAATCGAGGCCTGGCAATTGTCAAAGCACCCAGTGGGACATTAATTGCTTATTCAACTTCACCAGGATTTACGGCTAACGATGGTGAAGGTCGCAACAGTCCTTATACCGAAGCATTGTTGAAAGCCATGCGTGAGCCGGGGTTAAAAGTTGAAGAGACATTCAAGAAAACTCGCAGTTTAGTAAGAGCCAAAACCGGAGAAACTCAAACTCCTTGGGAGAATACATCGCTAGAAGGCGATTTTTACTTTACGAAAGGCAGCGTAGCAAAAGCAGAGCCGCCACCGATTCAACCGAACTCCCAACCACCAAAATCGAATAGTGAAAACACTATCGCGGCTAATTCTACGAAGCAAGAAAATATAGAGATTCAAACTTACACGGAAATGGTTAATGGAGTTGGTATAGAAATGGTACGTGTGCCTGCCGGTAAATTTCTGATGGGTTCGGCAGATGTAGTAGAAGAGCGCCCTCAGCATACAGTAACAGTGTCGTCATTTCATATAGGAAAGTATGAAGTAACACAAGCGCAATGGAGAGCTGTAGCAAAATTACCGAAGGTAAAGATTGACTTGAAGCCTGACCCTTCACACTTCAAAAGCGACAATTTGCCGGTTGAAAAGGTGAGCTGGGTAGAGGCGATTGAGTTTTGCGATAGATTAACGAGAGCAACGGGAAAAACCTATCGGTTGCCGACGGAAGCCGAGTGGGAATATGCCTGTCGAGCAGGAACAACAGAACCGTATGTAGGAAATATGTATGAATTTAGTTGGTTTGGAGATAATTCGGGGAGGTTGCGAATTGATGCTATGATGTTTATAGGAGAGACATACGTTAAGAAACTCATCGAAAACGGGTGTCAAACTCATCCAGTGGGACAGAAGAAGGCGAATAGCTTTGGGCTGTATGATATGAATGGGAATGTCTCCGAATGGTGCATGGATTGGTTTGGGGATTATTCGAAAAATGAAAGTATAAATCCAACAGGACCGAGTACGGGCTTGTATCGGGTAGCTCGTGGCGGCAGTTGGGCTACCAAACTAATTTACTTGCGTTCGGGGATGCGAAGCGGTTTATCGCCGACTGCTCATGGCAGCGATTTCGGCTTCCGCATCGCAAGATCTTACAACTGAGCTACAATAACCAAGCCCCCTGAAATGGCGCGAGCTGTCACACAGTATGAATTGAAAGCGATGGCGCATCCTTGACAAAGCAAGAGAACGCTTTAATTTGAAATAACCAGTGTAGGGTAACCATCGAAGGCCGGTAAGAAAGTGAGTGTAAAGACTCCTCGACGAAAGAAAAGCGATGCGTCGGCTTAATGCGAACCGCAGGAAACCCATGGCCAAGCCTGATAGGTTAGGTGGCGTGAGTTTTCATACAAGCAAATATTGGAGGTTGAAGATTCATGGCGAAAGTTTTGTTACATTGCACAAATGAACCAAGCGTAAATTGGTCGATCAGTAAAACCATTGAAATGCCGCATATTCCTTGTGCCGAAGAGGATGTCCAGCCCGATAATCGCTCCGATGCTTATGAGGTTATCACTGTTCTGCATACGACTTTCGCAGGGGCGGCGCAAGATGCCGAAGTCTTCGCCGCTAAGGGTGACTACAGCACAAAATCAATCAAGTTAATAGATGAACATTTCAAATAAGTGACCAGCTGTGACGGTCACCCATTGAGGCACAACAAAAATGAGAGAAAGAAAATGAACCACGACAAAACCAATGGCAATAACTTTGAGACAGACGATAGGCAAAAAAAACAACCGCCCAAATGTGATGATTGCAAACAACTCATAAATGCAGAAAAAAGGACTCGACCACATAAGCATTTAGTAAGAACCGGAAATGATACCTCCATATCTGGAATGATGGGTTCTGCTCATGAAGTTGAGTACCATTGCGAGGTTTGTGGGAATATCTGGTCGCACGAAACCGGTGACCTGGGCGAAGGGTGGCTTCAGCATGGCCCAACGTCTGAGGATTAACACGAGGGGTCAAAATATTATTAAACTATGTAAAAGCCAGAAGCCGCTGAATTTTCAGGATATTCTGTGCGCACACCTCAAGCGGTCGTTCTCAATTAAATTGGAGGCGATAGGCTTATGAAGAACAAAGTATATCTGTCAATGATGCTCATTGCTTTGTTGAGTCTGGCCGGATGGACGGTACACGCACAATTACAA
>JBIOWC010000102.1:0-5889 GCA_044868105.1 Blastocatellia bacterium | reverse complement strand
CGCCTGTCGTCGCGGATTGTTATCCGATAACAAACGGTCAGAGAGCGAACGTTCAAGCAGCATGCGCAAATTAAATATCTGATAAGTCAGGTTGATTTGATCGCTCAACAAATCCGAAGGATTTTCCCCATAACTTGGGGTAAAGCCCGAAAAAGTCGGCAACGTTCCCAAGCTTGGCTGGGTCGGGGTTTCCGATGCCCGTTCGGTCTGTGTTGAAGTCTCTGTAGAGTTCGGCAGCAGCGTCCCATCCTCAGTCGCATTTCCGGTATTGGCTTTTTGCATTTCGGTAATTTTGGGCGTCGGCCGTCCGTTAATCGATAAACTTCTGGCGACTTCTCGGGTCTGAAACCCTTGCAGTAAATTGAACGCGGCGGCCAGTGATTGCTGGTCTACAACCTGAATTTTACGCAGACTCTCATTCAAATTTTCCAGCATGAGGGTCAGCGTTCGATTGTCAAAAACCTTCGGACGGTCAACCGTGATGCCATTGAAATTATCTCTATTGTCAGCCTGTGCAGGCGGTGACAGGGTTGCCGCAAAGGCGTGCGTGCCGGCATAAAGTAAAGAGCATAAACCGAGCAGAAAAATTACAGAAATATAAAACTTCCCACAGAGTTTTTTCATCGTGATGGACTCCTTTTTACTTTGTGTTGTCGCTGAATGAGCAGTGAATAAAATTACCGAAACCTTGATCGGACTATTAAACCCTTGTTCATCTGCTGGCCTCGTTTCAGGGCCAGCAGATGTCGAAGCCAGCTACCCCCGTACTCGTTTATTCATCACCTGAACCTTTGCCTTCTACTGCCGCATTCCGCTGGCTTTGAAAGGAATGCGCCTCAGTTGAACCTGCAATTGAGAAAGGTCAGCTTTTTATGAGCGTTGATGATGAATGAAAATAAGCTATTCGTACTAATATGGCGGAAAGAATAAAAGTATTACCGCGGAAAGTAAATGCCCGGTGCCGCTAAAAATAAAATATTTTTAAGGAATGAATCGGTAGCGGGTGTTTATAAAACTGAATCGCTCTAGGCCAGGCGTGGGTTGCCTTAAACCCTCCTTCACGATTCGCCAACCTCTTTGACAATGAACTCCATCACATCTTCTCTAACCGCAAATCCATGTCGCGCATAAAGTGAACGGCTCTTTTCTGTGGGCCACAAGATGACGGCGTGGACGTCTTGAGCCTTGGCCCAGTCAAGCGCCTCGGTCAGCAATCTTGAACCGATGCCCTGACCGCGCGCCGCTTCATCAACATAGACGTTCGTAATATAGGCGTGATACTCCGGTTCACGGATGGGGTTGGGTATCTTCTCAATGAGTTGCATCCACAGATGCCCGCACGGCGCGCTCGCTTGTTCAGCTAGCCAACATTTCCACAAGCGGTCTTCGCGAAGCCGCGCCTGCATCCACCTGCTGCAGCGCTCCACAAACGCCTCTTCGTCTTCGCCGGCCGGGTTGAGGCGCGAACGGAAAGTGAAGCGCGATGCCGCAAGCCTTCGCGCATCGGCAACGGTCGCCAACCGAATAATGATTTTTTTATTCATCTGATGTTCAACCTGTTCAGTCATCTTCGCCACCAACCTGCCACCTCAAGCCTGGGTTTGACGGGTTCGGCAAAGCCGGCTAAAAACCCGGCTATTTTTCAATCGCCCTTGCCAGGATCTCTTCGGTCTCGGTATCCAGGATTAATAGGCCTTCACTCGCGTCATCAAGCTGTCCGAGCCGTTCGCCCCGGTTATTCCAGATTGCCGTTCCTCCGGCGCTTTCAAAAGTGTCACACGGTCCGATACAGTTTGACATCAACACCGTCATGGCATATTTCCTGGCGATGTCCGGTAAACTCTGAAAGGCCCGTTCAACGCCATCCGCGGTCTTCGCGACACTGGCGATATAAATTTCCGCGCCGCTTTTATAGGCCTGCTCAGAATGCGCGGGCACCGATAATTCATAACAGATGGCCAGCCCGATGTTGGGCTTACTGCGGATGACGCTCAGCGCATTTTCGCCGCTGATAAAAAATCCCTCTTCATCCGAATGTATATACTTTTTAAAGTAGGTCTGCCGGGGCGCGTGCGGTTGAAAGAGCACCAGCCCAATGTTGATGCCCGCCGGATTTTTTATCGGTACACCAATGCCGATAGTTAGCTGATGACGATCGGCAAGCTGTTGAAAGGTGTCAAAGCGCGGGTCGTCCTGAGTGGTCGCCAACTCTTTTGCGAGTTGCGATTCATAACCGGTGATGGATAACTCGGGAAAAATCACCGTCTCAGCTCCACCAGCAACCGCTAAGTCAACGAATAGCTTGTGGCGCTCAATATTGCCTTGAATGTCGCCTTTGAGGGGTCTGGTCTGGGCTACACAAATTTTCATTTCCTTATCCTTTTTTTATTATCGCTCGCGCGCAATGAGCGGCGCGCCGGAGCCGGTTAAATAGCCGAGTTAAAAATGAAGCGGCGATTGACGGCTAATCGCCATCAAGTAAATCGTCCGCTTTAACCGCGCGCCAGAGTGCGGCGCGCGCCAGCAGTCGCGTTGAGTCGAGCGTCGGCAGCGGCGAATTTCCGTCATGCATTATCAGAGGAATTTCTGTGCAGCCCAAGACCACAGCGTCACAGCCTTGCTCTTTCAGATGGCTCATCACCCGTTGAAAGTACCCAACCGCTTCTTGTTTGAAAATTCCTTTAACCAGTTCTTCCATAATGATGCGATTGATTTCCTCGCGTTCTTCTTGGTCGGGGCGAAGATAAGCGAGCCCCGCCGCTTCCAGGGCGCTGGGGTAGACATCGCTTTCAACCAGCCAACGGGTTCCGGTTAGCCCAAGTTGCTGGTAACCCCGCGCCTTGGCTTCCTTGGCTACCACCTGTGCGATGTGTAACCACGGAATGGTTAAGCGAGATTCAATGTAGGGCAAAGCCTGATGAATGGTGTTGTCCGGGCAGATTACAAAGTCTGCGCCAATCTGGGCAAGTTTATTTGCCGAAGAGAGCATCAACTCGCCGACCCCTGGCCAATCATCACGATCAATACAGACCATATAATCGGAAAGCGGGTGCGTGTGCATGGAGACTTCCGGGTGGGCGTGGGCGCCGAGCCATTGTTCGCCTTCTGCGCAAAGGGTTCTGTAACAGAGCGCCGCGCCTTCGGCCGAACAGGCGACGATGCCGATGTGTAAGGGTTTGGCTTTTTCAAATGATGTCATAGGTTGACTCTCCCTAAACCGGTCAGGTTGATAAATCCAAAACGCTAGATGACCGGGTTGCGCGGCAGCGCCAGGTAAACCAAACGACTCACGGCGCCCCAGTTTGATTTACTAACTCTGCGGCTGCCCCATCGTCAAGCTCTGGCGCCATCATTCTCCGCCCGGCGGGGCAATTCAAAGGGGCTGAAGGTCGGTAACGTTCAAACCTGCAGGGGCACAGTTATTCATTGCGACGCCTGGCGCAAAACCGCAGCTATTGGCTTGAGGCGCTATGGGAAAATCGTTGCCCGCAAATCAACAGGGTAATTTGTAGAGGCCAATGAGACGTCCGATTACAGCCAGCATCCAGTTTCGCTTCGGTATATCTTGTTGACCTTATGACCAAGTCAACCTATCGCATCATTCCTTTGTCACCCGACATCGCCGCGGCCGCGCGGCGGTCGCGAGTTGACCTGTTCGGCAATCGGCTTTCAGGTTTCAGCGACGGCGAGCCGCACCAGTGCCGCGTCTGTCTTCAGCTTTCAAAACCCGACGAGCGCGTCATACTCATTGCCCATCGTCCATTTACATCGGCGCAGCCTTACGCCGAAACCGGCCCGATATTTATCCATGAGCGTGAATGCGCGTCGTATGAGGATGTCAATCGCTATCCGCTTGAGTTTCCGCGTCGCGCCGTGGTGCTCAGAGCCTACAATACAAGCGACGCGATTGTCGGCGCAGAAGTGGTCGGCGAACGCGATATCGAACGCCTCATCGCTGAGCTGTTCGAGCGTCAGGACATCGCTTATCTTCACGCCCGCAACCTCGCCTACGGATGCTTTATGTTCGGCATCGAGCGTCAGTAAGCACGCCCGTGCCCGGCCGCGCTAGGAGGCTTCGCGCCGAATGACATCGAAGCTCAAAGCTCTAGAGTCATAAAGAAGCTATTGGGGTCTTCCCGATAATCGCCAAACGGACCACACTCGGTGAACCCGAAGCTCGCATAGAGTGCTTGAGCCGGCTTAAAAGCATCGGTCGAGCCAGTTTCAAGGCTGAGCCGTTCATAGGCTCGCCCCTTCGCCACTTCGATAATATGCGCGAGGATGGCGCGCCCGGCTCCCCTGCGGCGCTGGGCGGCAGGCGTGCGCATGGATTTAATTTCGCCGTGTTTCGGATCGAGTTCTTTAAGCGCCCCGCAACCCAGCAAGATATCGTCCTCCCAGATTGTCCAGAAGGTAATCTGCGGGGCACGCAATTTATCCAGGTCTAGCGCATGGACGCTTTCCAGCGGTGAAAGCTCATACATATTTTGCAGGTGTTCATTGAGTAGCGCGTGAACCGCCGGGTGCTCGAGATCATCAATTTTTATTTTCATAGTTTGAATCGTGCTGCTCACTCTCACAGTTGAGAGTTGTAGCTACCTCAGGTTGAATGATGCCGAGGTAGGCATCATACGGAAAAAAAACGCCGGAGCGCAATTGCCTGGAACAGCGGATTTTTTGATTGCTGCGCGATTGCGACTGATTCCCAACGATAGTAGCTTTCAGGCGCGCTGAAGAATTGCTTGAGGCTTATGGCAAATGGCGAGTGGGCTTATGGGCAGTCGCAAGAAGCCTGGTGGTGCACTTCGGCGGAGTGCTCTTTGAGGAGGTCGTGAGGTCTCAGGAAAAATTAGCGAGCGGCGGGAGTAAAGGTGAGCGGGCTCAGGGAAAATCAACGAGAGGCAGTAAGGGTAAGCGGGCTCAGGGAAAATCCACGAGTCGGATGACCACCTTGGGGTTTCCCCGCTGATCAGGCTGATGGAGCCGATCAACGCAGATGCTTGACCCTCACCATCAACGCAGATGCTTGACTCTTAAAAATCCGCGTGAACCAGCCGCCTCCGCCCGATCAGCGGGGAAGCTGAGCCCTGAGCGTAAGCCCGGTGGTTTTCCATTACGAGCCTGACGGTTCGCACACTCTTTGGGACCCAGGACCTTGAGCCTGGTGGTTTTCCATTACGAGCTTTGGCCCCCTGCGCCCACCTCTCTGTATTTCGATGAGCCATTCGCTCTAGTGAACTTCCGTGACAGAGCTTCCGGTTGATTGGTTAATTCAGCGGGTACTTCATCATCATTAGAACGCACAGCTCGCTTCGCCCTGGCAGGCGCGGCTGTGACGGGCTCGCTCATTGTTTTTCATTCCTATGCAGGGTGGCCGCTAGCCAATACTTGAAGCTGGTCGCGCAACTGATCAGTTTACCGTCCTTATCTGCATGGTCAGCCGGCGGCGCGATCCGCACCACCCACAACTCTTCCTGTTGTTTCTCCGGGTCAATGGCCTCTTGCGACACGATCTCGTAGGCCCGGTTATCCAGACTGAAGCTAATGCGGTTCCCGCTCAGCTTCCCTATCTTTTGAAAGTCGTACTCCGGTTGCGGTTCGGTTGATAGGACAAACCACCCTTTAATGGGCAGGTGAAATGCAAGCAGGTTTCCGCCCCCGCACTCACCACCCTCATAGATCAACTCTCCATTTTCCGTGATTTGCGGATTCACTAATTGCAGATAGACATCTTTGGTCGAGTTTGACTGAGGTGAAGAATAGGTTAAAGCAACCAGTAAGATGGCGGCCATAAGCGAAAATTTCATTTTAGCCTCCCGATTTATGATGCTGCACGGTTATGCATAGTTAAATTTTCGCCGGCTAACGCCGCGTATCAGTGGGCGCGGC
>JBIOWC010000101.1:0-20605 GCA_044868105.1 Blastocatellia bacterium | reverse complement strand
TTCTTATCCAACTTATAAGCGTCGGCAACTTTCGCAATACATCGTACAACCATTTGAGCAGAAAGCACGGAGTGCTCCCTAATGTGAGAGTAGAAGGCTTGATGTATGGCGTATTGCCCAAAGGTCTGAGAAACCCAGGCAAGCTCACTTATTCGGTCGCAGGCGGTGTTCGCCTCTTCAATAGTTTGTTTGAGAAACTTGGCTTGCTCTTTCGTCGGATTAAGCTTGACATGAGCTATCAACTTCACAACCAAAGTACAGTATATCTTCAAGGCTTGAAGAATCGAACGGTGGAATTTGAAGGCATGCCGTTACTTAAACTGCGGTTCCTCCCCGCCCTAAAGGGCAGGGTCTCCCCGCCGCGTATTAAAGGTTTTTGATGAAAAAAATTGCCGCTCTATTGATTTTACTTTTGCTGCCCGGCGCTTTCCTTGTCAGCGCCGGTAAACAAACAGCTTCCGCGACCAGGACGCCGGCGCGGCGCGCGCTTGCCGAACGCCTGGGCTTTCAGGCGACGGATAAAATTTTAATTGTCAATTGCGATGACGTGGGCAACTCGCATGCGTCGAATGCCGCCGTTATAGATGGTATGGAAAACGGTTTAATCACCTCGGCGACGATTATGGTTCCTTGCCCCTGGGTGCCGGAAATTTTCGCTTATGCAAAAGCCCACCCCGAGAAAGATTTCGGGTTGCATCTGACGCACACGGCGGAATGGAAGGGTTACAAATGGGGACCGGTAGCGAGCAAATCAGAAGTGCCGGGGCTGGTTGACCCGCAAGGGTATCTGTGGCCCGACATTATGAGCGTTTACGGGCATTCGTCGCCTGAACAAGCCTACACAGAAGCCAAAGCGCAAATCAAAAAAGCCCTGGATGCCGGCGTAGATGTCACGCATCTGGATTCCCACATGGGGGCCTTGCAATACAACGAGAACTATTTTCAGATTTACCGCAAGCTTGCCAATGAATTCAATTTGCCGCTGCGCATGGGGTCGCAAGACTTGCTGGCGGCAAATGGCGGCGCGCATCAACGCGGGCAGTTAGACGCGGACGGCGTTGTCTATCCTGATTATTTAATCACTGGTGGGCCGCCAAAAGGCGAATCCGTCACGGTTTATTGGAAACGAATTTTGAGCGAACTCAAACCCGGCGTGACCGAACTCTATATTCACGCATCGGTGGCCGGCGAAGAGATTCAACACATCACCAATTCGTGGAAAGACCGCGCCGAAGAGTACCGCTTGTTTACCAGCGACGCGGAAGTAAGAAAAATTCTTGAATCGCAAAACATCAAACGCATCGGCTTTCGCGCGCTTCGCGATTTGCAGCGCAAGGAACGCGCCGAGATGAAAAGATGAGGCAGGAGAAGATTTCGATGATGCGAGGTTTTTTAATTTTATTGCTGATGCTTGCCACACCGCTTATCGCAAACGCTCAGTCAAAAACCCGTGGCGTGTTGCTCGAAGACCTGACCTGGGTTGAGGCTGAACGGATTCTTAAACCCGACACCATTGTGGTCATTCCGCTTGGCGCACAGGCAAAAGAGCACGGGCCGCATTTGAAACTGAAAAACGACTGGTTGATTGCCGAGTACCTCAAAAACCAGGTGCATCAAAAAGCCGCAGTTATCATTGCGCCGACCATCAACTACAATTTTTATCCGGCGTTTGTTGAATATCCCGGTTCGACAACGCTCAGGCTTGAAACGGCGCGGGATTTAATTGTTGATGTTTGTAAAAGTTTTTCGCGATTCGGGGTGCGCCGGTTTTATATCTTGAACACCGGCATTTCAACGCTTCGGGCGCTCAGGCCGGCCGCTGAACTTTTAGCCAGCGAAGGGCTGTTGATGAGCTACACGGATTTGGCCAAACTTACCGGTGAAGTCGAAAAGCGCATCAGCAAACAGGAAGGCGGCACGCACGCCGATGAAATTGAAACCTCAATGATGCTTTATATCGCGCCCGGTTCCGTTGACATGAAAAAAGCCGTCAAGGATTATCACCCCGGCAAAGGCCGGCTCACGCGCGACCCGAATAATAAAGAGGCGACCTATTCGGCGACGGGAATCTGGGGCGATGCGACGCTGGCAACCAGAGCGAAAGGTAAAATCATCATTGACACACTGGTCGCAGGTATTCTAAAAGACCTTGCAGAACTGAAAGCCAGCAACCCGCCCGCAACATCGAAACCGTAAACGCAGTGGAATTTTCGCCATCATAAATCTTAAGGAGACGACCATGAAATCTCTGAAACTCTTTTCGCGTTTTTTACTAATGATTGTTGTCTTTGGTTTGACGCACGCGGGGTTTGCGCAGCAAGGACAAATGCCCAACGTCGAAGACGTCAAAGCCAATTACACCAAAAAAGAGGTACAAATCCCGATGCGCGATGGCGTGAAGCTGTTCACGTCTATCTATATGCCGAAAGACACCTCGCAAAAATATCCTTTCCTGATGCAGCGCACACCCTATAGCGTCGGACCTTACGGAGCCGAGGCCTACAAAAATAGTCTCGGCCCATCGCTCCTCTTTCAGAAAGAGGGCTACATCTTCGTTTATCAAGATGTGCGCGGGCGTTATATGTCGGAAGGCGATTTCAAATGGATGACCCCCTATCTTGCGAATAAAAAAGGCAACGAGGTTGACGAAGCCACAGACAGTTACGACACCATTGACTGGTTGATTAAAAATATCCCGAATAATAACGGGCGCGTTGGCGTATGGGGCATTTCGTTTCCCGGTCATTACACGGCGCAAACCATGATTGATGCGCATCCGGCGCTCAGGGCGGTGTCGCCGCAAGCGCCGATGGGCGATAACTGGCTCGGCGATGATATGCACCATAACGGCGCTTTCTGGTTGCCGCACGCGTTCAATTTCATCTCCAGTTTCGGTAAACCGCGCACCGGGCCGACCACGCAAGGCACACCCGGTTACCGACACGGCACGCCCGACGGATACAAATTTTTTCTGGAGATGGGGTCGCTGGCTAACGCCAATCCGAAATTCTTAAAAGGCGAAATCAAAATCTGGAATGAGTGGATGGAACACGGCGATTATGATGAATACTGGCAGGCGCAAAACGTGCCGAAAAATCTGAGTCATGTGAAACCGACGGTTGCGGTGATGACCGTCGGCGGCTGGTTCGATGCCGAAGATTTGCAGGGACCCTTGAAAATTTATGAAGCCGTCGAAAAGAACAATCCGAAGACTTACAACACCATCGTGATGGGGCCCTGGTTTCACGGCGGGTGGGCGCGCGGCGACGGCAGTTTTCTCGGCAATGTGCAGTTCGGGTCAAAGACTTCGGAATTCTATAGAGAGAACATTGAACTGCCGTTCTTTAATTTCTTTTTAAAAGACAAAGGCGAAAATAAATTGCCCGAAGCGTATGTCTTCAACACCGGGGCAAATAAATGGTGGACGATGGCTGAATGGCCCCCGAAAGCGGTCGAAGCGCGCAGCGTTTATCTGGACGCCAACGGTAAACTCGCTTTCACAGAGCCTGCTGCGGCCAGTAGCTTTGCCGAATACATCAGCGACCCGGCAAAGCCCGTGCCCTTTATCAACTACACGGCTATCGGTATGACGCGCGAGTATATGACTGATGACCAGCGCCACGCCGCCGCGCGACCCGATGTTGTGGTTTATCAAACCGAACCGCTCACCGAAGATATGACGGTCGCCGGCCCCATCAAAGTGAGCCTTGATGTTTCGACATCCGGGACGGATTCCGATTTTGTCGTGAAAGTGATTGACGTTTATCCGGACAATGCGCCCGACAATGTGCCCAACCCGCAAGGCGTGCGCATGGGGGCTTATCAAATGCTGGTGCGCGGCGAACCGATGCGCGCCAAGTATCGCAACAGTTGGTCAAAGCCTGAAGCGATGGTTCCGAATAAAAAGACCAAAGTGGAATTCACCATGCCTGACATTTTTCACACCTGGCTCAAAGGTCATCGTTTGATGATTCAGGTGCAGAGCAGTTGGTTTCCGCTGGTGGATAGAAACCCGCAGAAATTCGTCAATATTTATGCGGCAAAAGACAGTGATTTCCAGAAAGCCACGCAGCGCGTCTACTCGACTTCGCATGTGGTGTTGAATGTGATGCGCGGACAAAACTAGGAAGTCAGAATTTTAATAACGATGAAGTATGAACGATGAACTATTTGAACTCCTATTGTTCATTGTTCATCGTTCATACTTCATCCTTTATTATGAAAACTCGTGCGCTCCATCGCCTCATCGGTTTAATTATGCTTTTGCCGTTTATCGGTTGGGCAGTGACCGGCGCCATCTTTTTTCTCAAACCCGGTTACGCGGGCGCCTATGACGTTTTACAAATCAAGACCTATCCGCTGGACACCGACACGCCAATCAAAGCCGGTTCAAACTGGCTGGAAGCGCGGTTAATTAAAACCGTCTTAGGTGAACATCTGCTGGTTCGCACGGCGGAAGGCGCCTGGCATCTTAACCCGCGAACGCTTGAACCAAGGCCGCAACCAACCGAAGAAGAGATGCGCCAGCTCATCAGCGAGGCTTTTCAAATCAGCCCTTCGCGTTACGGGCAAATCACCCAGGTGAGCGGCAATACGGCAACCACAGACACCGGCGTGCGCGTGACCTTGAACTGGGAGCGCATGACCCTTGCGCAACGCGGCGCGGATACTGATCGCATCGATTTCATTTACAAAATCCACTATTTGCAATGGACCGGTATTTCATCAATTGATAAAGCGCTGGGCGCCATCGGCATTGCGTTTGTCGTTATTTTAAGTTTACTGGGTCTGCGATTATTTTTTCGCAAGTGAATGTCGAGCCAATGGCGAATTGCAGGTCTAACAGGACAGGGGTCCTGCAGGTGTCGCCCCAAAACCCCAACGCCCATTGAGAGCGCCTGAAAGATTATCCTCGGATAAGGCGGATTTACGCAGAAACGCTCTCCTTTTCCCGTAAACTGAATAACCCTGATAACCGGGCGCCAGGCCGTGCAAAAAAATTCGCGCCAATTCGTATAATTCGCCTCATCTGTGGTTAAATTTCTTTTCATCCATCCGATATTTGATTTAAGGGTACATTGGTTATGACAAAAAAAATCGCTCCTTACGGTTCATGGAAAACACCTATCACTTCAGACGTCATTGTGTCGGGCACCATCGGGCTTGGCGAAGCCAGCCTCTACGGCGAAGACATTTATTGGATAGAAGCGCGCCCTTCGGAAGCCGGACGCAATGTCGTTGTGCGGCGCACGCCCGATGGTCAAACGGCGGACGTGATGCCCGCGCCTTTCAATGTTCGCACACGGGTTCACGAATATGGCGGCGGCGCGTATCTCATCACCGAAAAGGCTATCTATTTTTCCAACTTCACGGATAATCTGCTCTACCGGCAAGTTGCGGGCGGCACCCCGCAAGCGCTCACCACAGACAGCAAAATGCGTTATGCCGATTTTGTACTCGATGCCGAGCGTCATCGCCTAATCGCCGTGCGCGAAGACCACACGGTGAGCGATACCAACTGCGCGAACACCATTGTCAGTGTTGATTTAGCGTCCGGCGCCAACACCGTCTTAGTCGAGGGCAGCGATTTTTATTCATCGCCGCGACTTTCGCCTGACGGTAAACAGTTATGCTGGCTGGAATGGAATCATCCGAATTTACCCTGGGATGGCACGCAGTTGTGGGTTGCGGATTTGAATACGGACGGCGCCTTTTCAAAAAGGGAAGCGGTGGCGGGCGCCAATAACGAATCCATCTTTCAGCCGGAATGGTCGCCGGCCGGGGTCTTGCATTTCGTCTCTGACCGCACCGGTTGGTGGAACCTATATCGTTTAACCGAATCCGGGATAGAACCGCTTTGTGAAATGGAAGCCGAGTTTGGTTATCCGCATTGGGTTTTCCGGTTGTCGCTCTATGATTTTGTTTCGGCAAATGAAATCCTTTGCGCTTACAATGTGCAGGGCAATTGGCAACTCGCGAGGTTGAATACCGAGACCAAACAACTTGCGCCGATGACGACGCCTTACACAGACCTGCGCAGCTTGCGGGTGAATCAGAACCGCGCCGTCTTTATTGGCGGTTCACCCGCGCAGATGGACGGGGTTGTGACGCTCGATCTGGCAACCAAAGAACTCCAGGTGTTGCAGCGTTCAAGTGAACTTCAAATTGAGGAAGGCTATTTATCAATCGCCGAAGCGATAGAGTTTCCGACGGAAAATAACCAGACCGCGCACGCTTTTTATTACGCGCCGAAGAATAAAGATTATCAGGCACCCGAAGGCGAACGCCCGCCGCTAATCTGCATCAGTCACGGCGGACCGACGGCTGCGACCTCGAGCACGCTGAGACTGACGACACAATACTGGACCTCGCGTGGTTTCGGCGTGGTGGATGTGAATTACGGCGGCAGTACAGGTTACGGTCGCGCTTATCGTGAACGGTTGAACGGCAACTGGGGCGTGGTTGATGTGAATGATTGCGTGAACGCGGCGCGCTACCTCGTTGAGCAAGGTAAAGCGGACGCCAACCGTTTAATTATTCGCGGCGGCAGCGCCGGCGGGTACACGACGCTGGCGGCGCTCACGTTTAAGGATTATTTCAAAGCCGGCGCCAGTTATTTCGGCATCAGCGACCTTGCGGCACTGGAACAGGATTGTCACAAATTTGAATCGCGCTATAACCACAGCATGATTGCGCCGCAACCTCAGGCCGAAGCCTTGTACAAAGCGCGCTCGCCGATTCACCACACCGAGAGGTTGTCGTGCCCGATTATTCTCTTTCAAGGACTCGACGATAAAGTGGTGCCGCCGAATCAATCCGAAATGATGGTCGAAGCCCTGCGCACGAAAGGCATTCCTGTCGCCTACATCGCGCTCGAAGGCGAAGGCCACGGCTTTCGCAAAGCCGAAAACATCAAACGCACGCTCGACGCCGAGCTATATTTTTACTCGAAGATATTTGGCTTTGAACCTGCAGGTCCGATTGAGCCCGTAGAGATTGAGAATCTCTCCAAGCCTATATCGTAAGTTTTCTATGATATGGGTGTGAAGAAAGAACTAACTTTTTAAGCCTGGTAATTAGAGCTTTTATTCCGCCTGTTATCCTAAAAGCGGGCGATAATCCCCAGGTGTGCGCTCAAGATCACTTTCCACCCCTCGAAAATAATTTCAAGAAAAAATCTTCCGGTGAGCGATTGGGTTTAGAAAAAACGCCTATTGGGATGAAGACGAATCCTGAATCAACGGGTCTTCAATCTTCATCAACAAAAGGCGGGCACATGCAGCATTCATTTTTATCTCAACAACGATTTTCAGCGCTTGACGGCAAACAGTTTGCCGATGCTTTAGAGATCTTTCTCGCGACTTATGCGGAAATCATTCTCGGATTTATTTTCATCGTGTTAATTTGCGCGGCAGGGTTGGCTTTGCTTGAAGCGCGACAGCGCCGCGCCCCGCGTCACTCCTTCGCTTCTCAGCCACAAAAAAGGCAACCGGGCAGGCGCCATCAACCCTTCGCAAATCGTTGCGAGAGGTTTAGCCTGGAGCATGATTCGATTTTTTAAGCACGCGCGATGATTTCACAACCAGGCAAATTTAACTGCGTCAAACAATCACTGGCGCGATTGATACGCGGCGAATTTTCGCTGCGGCACGAGGTTGTTGACGTAAAACCTGCAAGTCGCTATGCTCTGCGGGATTTCAAATCCGATTCGCAGAATCTGCATAGTAAACTTATGGTCAGGTCATCACCTCAAGAGGTCACGCAGTTGCTGCAAGACTGGCGCAAGGGTGACCAGGCGGCATTAGAAAAATTACTGCCTCTGGTTTATGACGAACTGCGGCGGCTGGCAAATTATTACCTGCGTAACGAGCGCAAAGACCACACGCTGCAAGGCACGGCGCTGGTTCACGAAGCCTACATGAAGATGGTCGGTTATACAGACATCGCCTGGGAAAACCGTTCGCACTTCTTCAGCATTGCCGCGCGTTTGATGCGGCAAATACTCATTGACCATGCGCGCAAACACCAGACCGATAAACGCGGCGGCGGTAAACAAAATGTTGCTCTCGAAGAAGCCGCCGTATTTTCCGTCGAGCGCGCTGCCGATTTAATCGCGCTCGATGAAGCGTTAGAGAACCTCGCGCGGGTTGACGCGCTCAAGAGCCGGATTGTTGAGTTGAGATATTTTGGCGGCCTGGCTATCGAAGAGATTGCCGATGTCGAAGCGATATCTGTCGCCACTGTGCGAAGACATATGCGGATGGCCGAAGCCTGGTTGCACCGGGAACTAGATAAAAGTAGCCAGTAGAAAGAGAGTATGAAGTCGGAACGCGGAACGCTGAAGGAGCTTTCAAGCCTTCGGGTTCAGCGTTTAGCGTTCCGACTTCATCGTGGCCTAATCTATGAATGCCGAGCGTTGGAAAAAAATAGAGGAACTTTTTGAGTCGGCTTTGGCGCGTGAAGGTGAAGCGCGCGCGCAATTTCTTGACCGCGAGTGCGCCGGCGACGCGGCGCTGCGTGAAGAGATTGAATCGCTCATCGCCCATCAACAACCGACCGGCAGATTCATTCCAACATTGATTCATGAGGCGGCGCGCCTTCTGCCACAGGAATTATCAACCACCGGACGCGGCGCGCGATTTATTCCCGGCACCGTCATCGCCAACCGTTATCGCATCATCGGCCTACTCGGTTCGGGCGGCATGGGCGAAGTCTATCGCGCCGATGACCTCAAACTTTCACAAGCCGTCGCTCTGAAATTTCTGCCCGAAAAACTCGCGCGCGATAAAGCCATGCTTGAACGCTTTCACCGCGAAGTGCGCGTCGCCCGGCAGATTTCTCACCCCAATGTTTGCCGCGTTTTTGACATCGGCGAAATCGAAGACCAACCGTTTCTGTCGATGGAATATATTGACGGCGAAGACCTCGCGACCTTGCTTAGACGCATCGGGCGTTTGCCCGCCGATAAAGCTGTAGAGATTGCCGGTCAACTTTGCGGAGGGTTGGCGGCGGCCCACGGAGAAGGTGTGTTGCACCGCGATTTGAAGCCCGCCAATGTGATGATTGATGGACGCGGCCGGGCCAAGATTACAGACTTTGGACTGGCGGGACTGGCCCATGAGTTTAGCGGCGCAGAGGTGCGCGCCGGAACCCCTGCTTACATGGCTCCCGAACAACTTGCCGGCAAAGCGGTCTCCATAAAGAGTGACATCTATTCACTGGGCCTGGTGTTGTATGAACTCTTCACCGGTAAGAAAGTATTTGCGGCGACGACGCTTGATGAGTTGATGCGATTGCACGAATCGAGCAGCCCGCCGAGTATTTCCGAACACGTCAAGGAGGTAGACCCGCTCGTCGAGCGCGTCATCCTGCGTTGCCTGGAACGCGACCCCGACAGTCGCCCGACCTCGGTGGTGCAAGTCGCCGCCGCGCTGCCGGGAGGCGACCCGCTGGCCGCAGCCATTGCGGCCGGTGAAACGCCGTCGCCTGAGATGGTCGCGGCCGCTCCAAAAGAAGGTGCGCTTGCTCCGGCGGTGGCTCTCACTTGCCTGGTCGTCGCGCTCATACAGCTGGTGCTCATTCTGATTCTCGGCGGCAAAGTGGCGATGCACAACGCCGTGCCGCTTGAAAAATCACCGGAAATTCTTGTTGAACGTGCCGAGAATATGTTGAAGCGATTCAGCTATACGAATCTGCCGGCAGATAAAAGTTATGGAATCAATGAAGACGCGAGCTATCTTCTTTACACCCAAGCGCATCATCCATCTTTTGAAAACTGGCAACGACTGCGGAGCGGCGAGCCTTCTTATTATTACTTCTGGTATCGTCAGAGTCCGCGAATTTTAGACCCGCAGACTTCTACCCGGGTATCGCTCGACGATCCGCCACAGGAAATTTCCGGCATGGCAACGGTTCTTCTCGATACACGCGGCCGATTGCTGGAGTTTTATGCGGCCCCGCAGCAGGTGGACGAAGGCGCCTCGTCAACAACCGCGAAGCCCGATTGGGCAGCCCTTTTTGCCGAAGCGAATTTGGACATCACGCAATTTACCGCTACCGAATCCACCTGGTCGCCGCCGACTTTTGCCGACACACGCGCCGCCTGGCTTGGCACTTATCGCGAGCAGCCCGATATACCCATTCGCATTGAAGCGGCTAGCCTTCGCGGACAGCCCGTCTATTTTCAAATCATCCCGCCCTGGAGAAAACCGCTTCGTCAGGAAGAAATGGTGTCGCGAGCGCCACTCAAAATAGCCGGGGCGCTGCTGGCGGGAGTGTTTTTTGCGCTGCTCTTTGCCAGCGCGTTGATTGCGCGCCGCAACTTGCGTTCAGGGCGCGGCGATCGCAAAGGCGCCTTCAAAATCGCCTTCGTGGTATTTGTTGCCACCTTCATCGGACAGCTCATCGGAGCAGACCATGTGCCGACCCTGGGCGGCGAATTATCCCTGCTCTACAAGGCCCTTGCCTGGCCGTTTTTTTCCGCCGCATTTTTATGGTTACTCTATGTCGCCTTGGAACCTGCGGTGCGCCGGCGCTGGCCAAACGTGATTATTTCGTGGAGCCGATTTTTAGCGGGAGAGTTTCGTGACCCGATGGTGGGGCGCGATATATTGATTGGCAGTATGCTCGGCTTTGGGCATACCCTGGCCATCTACTCGACGAACCTGTTGTCAAATGCGACAGGCAATCCGGCAGCGCCCAATAACGGGGGAGACCCGTTTGCCCTTTTAGGGATACGCAGTGTGTTGATGAAGCTGCTCAGTGAGAGTTTGCCGCAGTGGGTAGCCGTCAGTTTAGGGTTTATGCTGCTCATGCTGCTCGCCTATCTTCTTTTGCGAAGCTGGCGCCTGGCTGCTGTTTTCTTGTGGTTGGTTATGACCAGCGTTGAAATTCTGGCCTTTGCCTCTTCAGGACCCAACACGCTCATCATCGCCCCGCTGATTATTTCGACACTTGCCGTCATCGCCAGCGCCCGCTTCGGGATGTTGACAACCCTGGCTTTTCAATTCTTCTTTGACCTCAGCTTTCATTTCGTGCTGACCCCTCACCTTTCCAGTTGGTATGCGCAAACGACATTTATCATTTTGCCCATTCTCATCACCATTATCCTTTATAGCTTTTACATCTCGCTTGCCGGACAGCCGATGCTACGCGACAACCTCTTTCAAGATTAGAGCTTCATCGTCCGGCAGCAATCACCGGCTGAACCTCATCCCGTCTACAAGACATTGCTCATCTGCCGGGTATGAATTTATCATTCAGGTCTTTGCAATACGATAAAGCGCATTTTCGTTCGCCGGACAGCTAACCGACCGGCAGGTTCATTGCCCGGCTAGAGAAATTTACGGTTCCGCGCAACTCACATAAAATTTCAAAGCATCCGTTTTCATCTTCGGAGGAAATTTTGAGCAACACCAAAAAGCAGAAAATCTACGATGCCATTATTATTGGTTCGGGCGCGTCGGGCGGCATGGCTGCAAAAGAGTTAACCGAACGCGGGCTGGAAGTCTTGGTTTTGGAAGCCGGGCCGCCGATTAATCCGGCGCGTGATTTTTCCCAACACACCTGGCCCTACGAAGATATGTATCGCGGTATGGGGCCGCCGAACTGGCGACGCAAAGAACAGTGGATGCAAGACACGGCATCGCATTTCAGCCGACATTTTTATGTCAAAGATACCGAGCATCCATACACCACAGACCCCGGCAAACCTTTTCTCTGGGTGCGGGCGCGCGTCGTCGGCGGCAAGACTTTACACTGGGGGAGACTCTCGTGGCGGCTTTCGGATCTGGATTTCAAAGCCGCAACTCACGATGGTTTTGATGTGGATTGGCCTCTCGAATACAAAGACCTTGAACCGTATTACGACAAAGCTGAAGAGTGGATTGGCGTAAGCGGCAATCGCGACGGACTGCCGCACCTGCCGGACGGAAAATTTCTGCCGCCGATGAAGATGACCTGCGCCGAACAGTTGATTCGTAAAGGAGCAGCGAAACTCGGCCGTCCGGCCATCGCCTGTCGCGTCGCGATGCTCACGGCGACGCGCGCCCATCATACCAAATTCGGGCGCGCGAAATGCCATTTCTGTGGCAACTGCGGCGACGGTTGTGATGTTGGCGCGATGTTCAATTCGGTGAATTCGACATTGCCGGCCGCGGCGGCAACCGGCCGCCTGACCTTGAGACCGAATTCCGTTGTCCGCCATATCATCACCGACACCAACACCGGCAAAGCCCAAGGCGTGGCGGTGGTTGACCGCGTCAATTTTCAAGAGCTTGAATTTTTCGGTAAAGCGATTGTCGTTGCCGCTTCGACGCTTGAATCCACGCGTATCCTGTTGAACTCGAAATCGCGACAACACCCGAAAGGGCTCGGCAATTCATCGGGCGTGCTGGGACATTATCTGGTGGACCATTTCGGCGGCGTCGGCATCTCGGCAACTTTCCCCATGTTGGCCGGGCGCGAACCGGTGAACGAAGATGGCAAAGCGACAGGGCTGTTCATTCCGCGTTTTCGCAATTTGAATAAAGAGACGCGCCACGCGAAATTCATTCGCGGTTATGGTTTTGAATGTTGGACGGCCATCGGCATGGGCACAGGCGCCAAAGGCCTTCCCGGGTTCGGCTCTCAGTTGAAAAAGCAAGCGCGTTACTGGTGGACTTCGCCGGCCTATTTTTCCGTGCGCGCCGCCATGCTTTCGCGGTTTGAAAACTACGCGGAGATTGACCCCGACGGTGTCGTTGATGCGTGGGGCATTCCGGTTTTGAAATTTCACGTTCAGCATTCCGATAACGAACGCGAAATGGCCAAAGACGCGCTTGAAAGCGGCTCCGAAATTTTGCATGCCGCCGGCGCCACCAACATTCATGCGGGTGGCGAAATCTCTGCGCCCGGTCGCATCATTCATGAACTTGGCACCGCCCGCATGGGCAATGACCCGCGCGCCTCTGTGTTAAATAAATTCAATCAACTGCACGATGTGAAAAATGTGTTTGTCACGGATGGCGCGGCCTTTGTCAGTTCAGCAAATCAAAATCCGACGCTGACTATCCTGGCGCTCACCATACGCGCTTGCGATTATCTGGTGGACGAATTGAAACGCGGCAATTTATAAAAAGTGGAGTGAATAGCATGGCAAATGGATTCATCAGTCAACAATCTTTACGTAATGCGCCGGGGCCGAAGCCTGCGAAAAAACTTTATTCGATGGCCGCCTTGATGCAAGGCAAAGATTTTATTGGGAGTTTTGAAACCGCCGCCGGGAAATACGATTTCACCTTCGCGCCCAGGCGGGCAAGTTTAACCAACGGCAAGCTTGAACTGGTCGGCAAGTTGGGGGTGAGTTCAGGGCGTCGCGCCAGGCGCGAAGAGAATGACGCGCGCGCGACCTTACTTTCGATACAAGGCGGACTCGGCGACGTGCCCGATGTCATCCTGAAGCGAGTCGGGGCAGGCAGCGTACGACCCTCGCTGCCGGTGACGGAAGCCACCGATGTGAGCGGTTATGTCGGCGTCATGTATTTGCGATTTGCGCCCCTCAGTTCACTGGCGCTCGGCTTGATAATTGATATGAGTCGTGTGCAACTCAATGCGCGGCTGTTTGCCGATAGCCCGCTTGAACGCGAGTTGCGAGTGATCTATTCCGACTTAATCCTTGGTCATCAAAGCGCCGAAGCCAGGACTAAAGATTTGGCGACGCTGAATGAGATTTTCAATCGCGGATAAGCGGATGAGCGCGAGATGATTGAAACCCCTTTAGGGGCCGCAACGGATTGCTCCTCAAAGGGGTTTAGCTTTTTATCTTTGGTTGAAGCACCGTTTTGAATCATTTTGCTTTGCTGGCGGCTTCAATGACCTGGGCGAGGCGTTGCATGCCGGCCGGCAATTCTTTTTCCAGTTGGACGCCGATGGTCTTCGCATACTCATCAACCTGTTCGCCAGCGATGGTCACGCGTTGAATTATGCGCGTACGGTCGTTTGCCAGCGCCGCAAACCGCCAGTGAAATCTTCCGACCGCGCCCGGCACAACGATTTCAATGGTCGCGCTTTCGCCTGCTTGGACCTCGCTGATGCGCCATTGAACGGGGTCTAAACCTCGTTGCTTCGTTAGCCCGGTGGCGCCGACTGCAAATGCGCCATCCAGAGTGACGGATTCAACCGCCGGGTCAACCACCGCCCAGTTGGCGACCGTTGACCAGAAGCCCCAGGCGAAAGCCTGGCTGACCGCGCAATCAACCGAATGTTCGCATGACCACATCAGGCCTCCGTTAATTGGTGACCAGACCTTTGCCTTCAACGATGGTGAGGTATTTATCAAGAGGAACGTCGGTGAAGCGTTCGACTTTACCGCTCGGCTGCGCCCATTTGATTTCCAGCCAATCCAGTTTCGTTGCTTTGCCGAGCCCAAGCACGTCGCGCAAATCATGCGAGGCAAGATAGCTGCCGCCGCTGGTTTTTAATTTCGATTTTTTCACCCCGCCTACTGACCAGGTGATGATTGAACCGATGGCGTCGCGGTTGCATTTCGCGCCTTGTAATTTCAAGCCAACCCAGTGACTGGTTTTGCCCGAGTTGTTGCGCAACAAAATCGGCGGTTTGCCATTATTGACGACCAGCACGTCCAATCGCCCGTCGTTGTTATAATCGCCGACCGTAAGCCCTCGCGCCGGAAAATCTTTCTTAAATGCGGGTCCGGCCAGGTCGCTGACATTTTTCAAGCTATTGCCTTCGTGATGAAAGAGCAGGAGCGGTTCGGCATATTTCACACTCGCGGCATAATGTTCAATCATATCGTCCGGGTGCCCGTTGGCTAAAAATAAATCAATGTTGCCATCATTGTCATAGTCGAAAAATTTCAAACCCCAACCGCTCAGCAGACGGGTCGCTTCGGCAACGCCGTTCGGGCGCGCAACATCTGTGAACGTTTCATCTTTGTTATTTTTGTAAAGCGAGAACATCTCCTGGTCAACATTGGCGACAAATAAATCCTGCCAGCCATCGCCATCAAAATCCGCCGCATCAACTCCCATTCCTGAACGCGGCGCGCCATTGGCGCTGAAGCCGACTTCTGATGCCAGCCCGGCTTCTTCCCATTTGCCTTTGCCGCGATTGATGAACAAAAAGTTTTGCACCGTATCATTGGCGACAAACAAATCCATGAGCCCATCATTGTTGACATCTGTGGCCACGACGCCTAAGGCTTTGCCAAGCGCTTTTTCGATATCCGTGCCTTTGCCAGTTTCCGTAAAGGTGCCGTCACCATTGTTGCGAAAGAGCAAACTTGAAGAGGGTTTGAAAACGCGAGGGATGCAATAATAACGCCGGCCCAATTTGTTATCGCCGCAAAAAATATGTTTATTCAAACCGAACTGCACGAAGCTACAGAGAAAAAGGTCAAGCTGTCCGTCGTTGTCATAATCGAACCACACGGCGCTGGTCGTCCACCCGGGCGCGGCGACTCCGGCTTTTTCCGTCACATCCGTAAACGTGCCGTTGCCGTTATTTTTATAGAGCGTGCATTTGCCATAAGCCGTGACCAGTAAATCCGACCAGCCGTCATTGTTATAATCACCAACCGTGGCCCCCATGCCAAAGGTGCCGCCCGGCACTCCGGCTTTTTCCGTCACATCCGTAAACGTGCCGTTGCCGTTATTTTTGTAGAGGGCGTTGCGTATTGGCTTTGTCGGTTTGAAAAAATCGCACGCCCCGTAATTCACCAGATAGACATCGAGCCAGCCATCGTTGTCATAATCTAAAAAAGCGCAGCCCGGTCCAAGCGTTTCCGGCAAGTAACGTTCAGCCGACATGGCATTATCGTGTACCCAGTTGATGCCGCTTGCCGACGCGGCAATCTCTTCAAATATCGGCTCTGCGGCCGCGCCGTTTTGTACGGCAAAAGCAAATGGCGAAGAGCAGAGGCTGACTGAAAGTAAAAAGACAACTCCTGTGAAAAGATAGGCGCGTAAATTTCTTCGATTAAAAAATCGGGTCATGAAAAACTGCTACTCCCAAATTGAATAAATAATGTCGGAACCATTGAACCTGCCTGACGGTGGCCGTGAGACCGAGCGAAATTATTGAAGCCCGGCCTCACGGCCACGGCCCGGCTTAGATTAGCTGAGCGGAATCCCCACCTGCCGAAATTGCGCGGCGGAATCGCGCGCCCCCCAACGCCTGTGGATGCGCCCGTCTTTGATAATGAACCACTCCAGGGCGACGACTGCAAAAGATTTTCCGGTCGGCGGGTGTTCGCGAAACGGTTGATTGAAGGTGCCGCTCTCCAGATAACGCACAGCAACCGTATCGCCTTCGGCGATGAGGGCTTCAACGGTAAGCTGAATGTTAAAGGCCGCATGCAGCATTTCCCAAATGGGCACCACGACATCCATTCCTCCCCAACCGAGCACGCCTTGAACCTCAGCGTCATCTGAAAAAATGCGCCTGAGCGCGGCGAGGTCTCCGCGATTAAAGGCCTCGACATAATCGAGCACAATTTTTTTATTCGCTTCTTCTGACATCCGCTTACTCCAGACCAGGTCCTGGAAATTCCCCTGGCGAGGCTCAAGGGTTTCGCAAAGGTTTTGGTTTATCGTTCGCCTTTTTGTCCGGTTGCGCATCCACGCCGCCGACCGCTTGGGCGCCTTCGCGCAAGATGCGTTTTTCTTTATCCAATTTTACAAACATCGCGCGTTCTCGCGCCGCATCTTCTTTGCGTCCGGCTCGCGCATAGGCGCGGGCAATGGCAAAGCGCATCTCCGGGCTATCGGGCGCCAGTTTAATGCCAATTTCCAATTCCCGAATGGCCTCGTCAACTTCGCCAAGTTCCGTGAGCACCCGACCGAGAGCATTGTGCGTCGCAAAGAGGCTCGGGGCAATCTTCACCGCTTGCTCGGCAAAAGGTTTGGCGGCCTGGCTATCATTGCGCTTCAAATATTCAAAGGCGATCTGCAACAGCGCCGGAACATGCGCAGGCGAAACTTTGAGTTCGCGCTTGAACTCTTCAAGCGCGGTGTCGGGATTTTCAATCAACAGATAAGCGCCATAGGCATAATGCACATTCGCGGCGTCCGGGTACCGCGCAAGCAGTTCCTGAAACGCGCCTTGCGCTTCCCCGACGCGGCGCGCCGCCATATTAAAGGCGACGCGTCCGGCAAGCAGCACGATTTCGCGTTTATCGGCTGGCACTTCGGCCGGCAAAAACGGCATGCGCAACAGGTTGATGCCTAAAGCTTCAATGACGCTCATGCTTTCATTGCCTTCGCGGGCGAAATCGCGCAAGGCTTCATAGCCGAGTTCGAATTGACCGGAGCGGGTCATCAGCAAGCCAGCGTGGTATCGCACAACGGCGGTCAACTCTTTATTGCCGCCAAGACCGAGTGAACGGGCATATTCAAGGTCCGCAAGCGCCGCATCATAATTTTTAAGTTGGAATTCGCAAAGTCCAATGAGCGCCCAACCAGGTCCGTTACTCTTTTGCAAGGCGAGCAGATTTCTTAAGGCTTCGCGCGCTTCGCTGTAATGGTCACGGTCATAAAAAATCGAACCGAGATACCACCACCCTTCGGCCCATTGGGGGTTGACTTGCAGGGCTTGCGAATATAAGGCGATGGCCTCAGCAAGGCGATTTTCTTGTCGCGCCCGCTCCGCTTGTTTTGCCAAGGCTTCAAATTGCGGATTGCCTTTGGGGGCTACGGGCGCCGCTTTTTTCTTTGCGCCGCCCCGCGATTGTGCCAGCGCAGCTGATGAAGCGCCGACCAGGAAGGCGATAATCAAAACCAGAACGCCTGGTCGTTTAACCTGCGCTCTGACTCTCAAAATAGTACGATGCCAGGTCTTGCTCTTTTTCGCCACCCAGCCCTCGAGACCTCGAGAATGGTTTAGCCTCTCTTCTGCGCAGGATTTTTCTGGCTCGGGGTTTCGGGGTCTCGCTAGTTTTTTCATATTCATATTCAAATGTGACTTCAAGTACGGAAGCTCGAACTTCAATAAGGTTTTTTCTCTTCAGGCTTATCGGGTTTCTTGACATCGGGCAAGGTTTCGCCGCGATAAGCCGGACCTAATCCTTCTTTGGCGCCCGGCGCTTTCGATTGTCGTTCGTCGTTAAGCCGTTGAATAATTGCGCGTTCGCGGTCGCCGTCGGTTTTGCGTTTGAGACGGTAATAGACCGTGGCTAATAAAACATGCGCTTCAACAAAATCAGGCGCCTGCGTAATGATGGTTTCGAGCATCTTTTGTGCTTCAACCGTTTTACCCAAAGCCATATTTACATTGGCAATGAAATAGATGACATTGAGTTCACGCGGACGCACGCTCAAGGCTTTTTGCAAATAACTTAACGACTCTTCAAATTTCTGGTCTTCTTTCAGCAACATTCCCATATAGAGATTGGCTTCAAAATCATTGGGATTATTGGCAATTTCTGCGGCAAAGGCTTTCATGGCGCTGTCGCGTTCGCCGGCGCCAAGCAGGGCTTGACCGGATAAGGAATGCACCATCGGCAGCTTGGGATTGAGCGCAATGGCGCGCTCGAATTCTTTCGCCGCGCCCGGAAAATCGCGCACCATCAAATGGGCCGACCCCATCATCAGACGAGCTTCGGCCGATTCGCCGTTGCGCAAAATGTGGTCAATCAACAGTTGCCCTTTTTCCGGTTGATTGTCGCGTATATAGGCCGAGCCCAGCAGGTAGGCGATGGTGAGATTGGTCGCAGCGGCGGTTTCAAACGGGGCAAGCAATTCGATGACTTTTTTGTATTCGCCGAGCCTGAGTTGGCAATCGGCAAGCAGCATCAAGGCATTTTGATTGGCGCTGTCGGCGAGCCGAACCTTTTCCAATTCGCTGGCGGCGGCGGCCAGTTGCGCGCTTTTGTAATACGCGACGCCCAGGTTGAACCGCACGCCGGCGTTTCGATTATCAATCGCCAGGGCTTTTTTATACTCTTCAATCGCCGCTTCATATTGACCGATGCGAACATAGGCGGCTCCCAGATTTGACCGCGCTTCAGCCACATTCGGATAGAGGGTTAAAAATTTTTTGTATTCTTGAATGGCGCCTTCGATGTTGCCGGCCTGATGCAGTTCAACGGCGCGCGCCAAAATTTGTTGCGCCTCTTTGGCTTGCGCAGAAGCGTTTGAAACGGCAACAAACAACATCAACGCGCACAAGCAACAGGCGATGGTCATTTTCAGATTGCTCATATCGAAGACTCGCTTTTTAGGCTAAGGGTAAAAAAACTATACGTTGCCAAAACAGCGGTATCAAGCAGAAGAGGGAGGGGTGAACCGGCGATGGGGTGAAGAGGTGATTTTTGTTTCCCAGTCCGTCCATCAGTTGAAGCCTTTCCCAACCCAACCGAAGAAGCCGAACCGTGGTTTATCACCTCTTCTCTACCTTACGGCGCGGCGACGGCGATAGTGGCAATCGAAGTACACGCGCAACCTTCGACACCATAACGAAAGCCGTTTGCGAAAGCGGTTCGGCGCTTTTGCGAGGTGCCGTGGGCGTTACGCGCAAAGATGCTGATTGATTGATGGTCGCCGGCGGCCATCAATGAACTCAGGGCTTTGGCAATGTCGTCGGCTTCAAGGCGCGGCGTATGACTCTCGTTTCTGGCGAAAGCGCCCGCGAAGCAATCGGCTTTCAACTCTTTTTCAATGTCTAAGCGATTGGCAGACAGGCGGCCTTGATTTTCCATCAGCGTTTGAATGGCGTGTCCCCATTCGTGCGCCAGAATGGTGACCACGGCGAAATCGCCATGCCTGGACATTTGTTCGTAGAAGAAATCATAGTCGTAGTAAATCGCATGCGCCGAAGGCACATACAAGGCGTTCTGAATGCGGCGCGGCGCGCGATAAACCGAAGGCGCGACATAACGCAGACGATTAGCAGCAAAAACCTCTCGCCAATAGGCGTTGATGTAATAAGTGGCGGTCTTGACCAGTTCCTCAACTTCCCACGTGCTGGCTGGAGCGACTTCGCCTGTGAAGTTAAATGATGCGGATTGAAAAGCCCGCACAGGGGTAGGCGCGGCTTGGTTGGCTTGCGTTTTAGGGTGAGTGGTTTGCGCGACAGTAAACAGCGCAAACCATAAAATCAAGCTCATCACCAGCCAATGGTTTTTAATTTTATTCATCATTTTCTTCTCCGTTTCAAATCCGGCTTTGCGTCGTCAGCCTCAGAAAAGCGCTGCGTGACAGGGCGGATGTTTAGTCGGCGGATTAGCCGACTACCATTCTGAATAAGCCTTTGAGCGTGTTAACAGCGCCGCTTAAAAACAGCCCGATGGTGACGATGTAGGTTCCGCCTCCGGCGGCCAGCGAGTAGGAGGCCGCCGTGATAACCACCCCGAGCACAAGCAGCGCAATGCCGATGCCGAAGAGTTTAAGTCCCGCTTTGCGAAATTCGGCGGTTTTTACCTGTTGGGCGCGGCTGACGATTTGGGCAGCCATCTCCGACGACCAGCCTTTGCGAATTAAATCGCTGATAACCTGCTCGCGGCGCTTACCGTTGGCAAGCGCCGCCACTGAGTCAATGTAGGATTGTTGATATGCTTTGTTGTAGTTATCGGTCATGTTTTTTCTCCTGCGTCTTTTTTCTTTCCACAGCA
>JBIOWC010000100.1:0-2932 GCA_044868105.1 Blastocatellia bacterium | reverse complement strand
CGACCTCCGTGAATTGCCTCCTGCTAAAGAGAATTAAAAAGAGATTGGCTTTAGCCGAATCAAAGGACAGATTATGCCCTTTGTCAAAGTTTGGCTACATTTTGTCTGGTCAACCAAAAGTCGTCAGCCCTGGCTGACCGAAAATATTCGGCAAACTCTTTTTCAGCACCTCAGAGAAAATGCCCGAAAGAAAAAAATTTTTATCGATTTCATCAATGGCTCTATTGATCACGTGCATTGTCTAATTTCACTGGGCACCGATCAAACAATTGAAAAAATCATGCAGTTGATAAAAGGTGAATCTTCCTTTTGGATAAATCGCAACAACTTGTGCCCGGCGAAATTTGCATGGCAGGACGAGTATTTTGCGGCTTCGGTCAGCGAATCGGTTGTTGATCAGGTGAGAAATTATATTAAAAATCAAGAGCAGCATCATCGAGTAAAAACCTTTCAAGAAGAGTATGAAGAGTTTTTGGAAAAAGCGGGCTTTCAAAGATTCACAGATTTGTAATTTGGCTAAAGCCAATCTGGTTTTGATTATCTTTTCTCCTCCAGCTAAAGCTGGAGGCAAGTCATTAAAGCTGGAGGCAAGTCAAAAGCTAAAGGCAGCAATTCACTAAAACCAGCAAAGCAAAAACACCAACCCAGCCCTTGGTTTCATCTCCGCGTTCATTTATCGCCTGAGGTAGCGCCTCATCGCTTCGCCCGCTTCGGTGGTTGAGAGCGTGCCGCCAATATCCTGAGTGGTCTCACCCGCGATGACCGATGTTTCGACCGCCGCTTCAATGCCCGCTGCCGCGTCTTTGAATCCCAAATAATCGAGCATCATGGCGGCCGTCAGGGTTGCGGCTACCGGGTTGGCGACATTCTTTCCGGCAAACTGCGGCGCGCTGCCGTGGACGGGTTCAAATAAGGATACTTTGCCCGGATGAATGTTGCCTGAAGCGGCCATCCCCAAACCGCCCTGTAAGGCCGCGCCCAAATCGGTCACGATGTCGCCAAATAAATTATTGGTCACGATCACCTCAAATCGCCCGGGGTCTAAGACCATCCACATCGTGAGCACATCAACATACAGGTGATTCGCTTCAATTTCAGGAAACCGCGCAGCCACTTCTTTAAACACCCGCTGCCAGAGGTCGTGTCCGTAGGTAAGCACGTTCGATTTATCGCTCATGGTGACGCGCTTGCGATTGTTCAGGCGCGCATACTCAAAGGCCGCCGTGATGATGCGTTCAACGCCCTTGCGGGTATTAATCTCTTCTTGAGTGGCGATCTCATCAGCCGTTCCCTTTTTGAAATTGCCACCCATAAAGGTGTAAAGCCCTTCGGTGTTTTCGCGCAAGACCACGAAATCAATCTCTTCTTTATTGCGGTCTTTGAGCGGCGAAAGCCTGGCGTCAATCAATTTAATCGGGCGCAGGTTAATATAAAGGTCTAAGCCGAAACGCAGGCCGAGCAGAATATCGGCCGCGTGTTTATTGTCTTTGACTCGCGGGTCGCCAAACGCGCCGGTCAATATCGCGTCATACTCACGCGCCAGCATTTCAAGCCCGCCTTCGGGCATAGAGATTCCGGTCGCCAAATAGTTATCGGCGTTCCAATCAAACGGCGTAAGCTCTAATTGAAAATCGTAAACCTGACGGGCGAGTTCTATGGTTTTGACGGCTTCGCGGATGACTTCGGGACCGATGCCGTCACCCGCGATGACTGCAACTCTTTTCATGCTCTATTCACTTTTGTTTTGCGCGGAAGGTTTGGTTGCGGCGCGGGCATCGAGTTGTTTATAAATTTCCGGCAACGATTTCAACACGACATCGCTGACGGCTTTGATGCTCTCGCCGCTCACTTTATCAAGCGTGTCTTGAGGCATATGCCAATAGGAATGATCGGGTCCATAATTGAAATCAATTAAATCAACCGCCGGAATTCCGGCCTCAATAAACGGCACATGGTCGTCGGACATATAGGTTTCATTGCCAAGAAAATGTTTGCTGTAGGGGGTCTGGGCAGCGGTTCGCCAAATCGCATCCACCAACCATTTCGATGATTGACCGTCACGTTTGAGGTCTAATTCTTTGTCGCCAATCATATCGTACAGCACCATTGCCCGAACTTTGTTGAGCGTCTTTTCGGTTTTCATCTTATCAACCATATGGCGACTGCCGTAGGTGTTGTCGTTGCCGGTCCATTCAACTACCGCTTCTTCGCCGTCGAAAAAGACAAACCACAGGGTGTATTCGGGTTTGGTCTTGGCCAGCACGCGCGCCGTTTCCAGCACCGCAGCCATGCTTGAACCGCCATCATTGGCGCCAACGAAGTTCGGCAGGATTTTGGTATCGTAGTGTCCGGTGATAAGAACCAGGTCAGATTTTTCACCCGGAAGTTCGGCAATGATGTTCTTCATGGGAATCGCCCCCTTAGGCGTTTGCCCTTGAAAATCATCTTCCATGACTTTCAAACCATAGCTCTTGAGTTCGCTGATAATGTAATCCTGAGTCTTCTTAATTGCCGGAGAACCCGACGGGCGAGGGCCAAATTCGACAGCTCTCTTTATGTGCGCAAAAGCGCGAGCGGCGTCAATACCGGGGTCTTTATTTTCACTGCCGGTCGCCATCGTCGCATTGGTCACCGAGGCCACCTGTCGTTGACACCCAATGGCAAAAATGAATGAAGCCAGTAACCAGAGGCAAATTAAATTGCGGGGCAAAGTTGAATGGTTTTTCATAAACCTCCTCGCAGGCGGCTTGCGCCGGAATGGTTCAAATAAATTTCAAGGTGGAAATCGTCTTCGGCAATTTATCATCGAGGTTTGCCGGGCTCGTCGAACGCATGCCGGCGGTTCGCTTTTCGGATGCCAAATCTTCGAGAGAGATTTTTTCGGTCTTAATAAACGCCACATCACTGAGGTTGACCAGGGTCACATCCATAC
>JBIOWC010000099.1:0-9531 GCA_044868105.1 Blastocatellia bacterium | reverse complement strand
TTGCTTGTGTGGAACTCCAGCCAGCGCCAACCAGCTTGCCCAGTTCGGCGCGACCAACTCGAAACGAGAGCCAGCAGGCTACCGCGCCGGCCGTTATCAGCAGGAATTTCCAACCCGGGAGATGTGGAAGGTCATAGATGATGTTGTACCAGTCTCCGAAGCTGATGATCGGAGAAGCCAATAAGTAGGTAGAGGGAATAAAAAGATTCACACAGCCGGAAAGCCAGAGGAAATAGCGCAGTGATGGTGAAGCATGCCGCAATATTCGCAACAGTCCAAAACAGCTCAACGCAACCATCCAGTTGGCCGCGCTGCCGGCAATGGCAACGATACGAAACTTCCACGAAGGATATTCTATCCCACCAGGAATGTAGGTGGTGGAAATCCAGGTGCATTTGCTACCCAATAGCGCCACCGTCCCACAGTGGCCGAGAATTTCATGAGCGATGTTTCCTATGGCATAAGCGATGATGGCAATTGCTATCACGGTGAAGGAGTCGGATTTTGTTGGGGTATCCATAGATGACCTGATGTCTGGCAAGTTGAACGACGCTGACTCTCGATTGATGAATTTGAGAGGAACGTATTTGGCGCGCCTCCGGCGCAATTGATGTTACGCCGCGCTCCTGCATCATTTGACGCGCCGGAATCGCGCTTCAGCTTTAGTTCCTATTGCCGAACTTAATATTAATTCATCGTCTTCGAGGCGGAATAGCTGCGCAAACTCTACTCCCTCTCCGCTGGGGTCAAGGCTGGTAATCATCCTTCGGGTTATCTGGTTTCCGGTAATCGTGTAGGTGCCATAAATGGCGCTGGCGCCAGCAAATCTATTTAGCAATTCTTCTTTGGACAGGTCCATCAGCGATTTGTCATTCTTCTCTCGGCCTGTAGGAAGCACCGTTTGGGAATAATATCCATCCGTGCTGAAGATTAGAAATGAGGCCACCAATCGCTTTTCCAGAGCATTACCTTCAGCATCTTTGATTGAGACTCTTTCCCAGGTGCCGATAACGGGATTTGGGCTCTGGACTAAAGCCGCGGTATTGGCGGCGGGAAGAGAAGCGAACGTAAAAGCCAAAGTGATAACATTGATGATTATCACTATTAGTTTTTTAATCATCGAGAACTCCTATGGTTTCGACGGCTGGGTTGTTAAGGTTTGCCAAATCATAATGACTTGGGAAAGGTGCCCGCATCATACGCTCACCCTGATTGAATGACAAGCGTGGTTATGTCGTATCAGCTGACCTTAAACCTCTCTAGCTTCATGAAGTTTTGAGGTACGCAATAAGGTATGACCTTGAAAAATCCGTTATTCCACTTATCTCAACACCTGTATTCAAACGTTTTCATTGGTATGCGGCGATTTTGTTGACGCCGCCTGAAACTGTTGACTCATTAGTGGATGCGATGGAAGATGGGGCGGAACTTCATTTTTAAATTTCTCAGGAGTACCGAAAGTAAGCATGGCTAACTATCCGTCGAACCAACCGCCAGGCGATTATAAGCCACCACAAAAAAGCCAACCGGGTGTCAGCCCGGGATTTAAATTGGTAATCGGTGGAGTCCTCGCGACCGTGGTCATTTGTATAGTATTGGTCGTCGGCTATTTATCCTTGCCTGGGGCGAGAGGAGCTTCTCCGCCTACAAACTCATCCCCTTCGACAGGCAAAAACACTCCTCTGAAAGACCCGCGCCCTCAGGTTACCCTGAGTCAATACAATCAAATCAAAGAAGGGATGTCATATTCGGATGTGGTAAAAATTCTGGCCCAGGAAGGCAAATTAGCACACGAAAAACGGACTGTTCGTGACATATTTAAATCATACGGCTGGAAATTTGAAGGGGCTCGATTTACCTATATAGATATCACCTTCAAAAATGACCAATTGCTGTCAAAAACTCAATACGGGTTGGAATAAACGTAGATTGGTGACTGAACAGGTGCCTGACCTCTCACAACCCTTCATCACCAATCTGAAAACGCGATTGAAGGGTCAGCCTAGAAAGTGCAGTGTGGCGCGTTCAAACCCGGCTAAGTGTGGTCGGGCATTTTTTCTGTCTCGTCACTGCTATGCAAGCGGATTTCGGTTGCCGCTTTTCTCTGTGTTATGATGCGCCCGTCAACCACGCACCTATCCGACTCTGACGCCTCTTTTACCTCGCCTGAGCTGTGGTTGCGCGACCGATCACTTTAGACCAAGGAGGATGAGCTAGTGTTAGCTGGAACCTTGATAGCTCTAGCCGTCATTTTGTTAATCTGGATAATTGTGCATGATGCCAAGGGGTATGGTCAGACGGAGATGTTAGAGGCGAACCAGTCAAATTTTATATACGATGGAATTATCTTTAACATCATCCGCTCAATTGAAGTATTTAACGCGGTAGATGAGACTCCCGTAACTAAAGAAACCATCAGTTTTGAGGTGACCACGCCTTGCCCACACGAATTTGTAATCGAACCCCGCAACTTTTTTGATAACACTACTCGGGGTTTCAAAGTCGTGTATGAACCCGGCCTCAAGGAAGGTTATCAAGTCCTGAGCTCTAATCCTGTTTTAATTAAGCAGTATTTTGCTGATGGGCGGTTAGTGAGCGACCTCAATCACTATCCAAATGCGTTCTTTTTTAGGAAGAGAAGACTAACTGTGCAGTTCATCAGTGGGCTATTCACAGCAACTTTGGAAAAATCCGGCAAGCATCAGGACAGTACAAAGAGGTTGGGCGAAACCGCAAAACTATTTTACGACAAAATTAAAACAACGATACCGGAAATCACTGAATAATTATCAGAGCAGTCATTTATTAAATGCGCCGTCAGCCATTTATCCAGCCCGACCCGTGACTGCGGGTTATTCAAGATGCTTCTTGGCGAACAATAAATTTCAAAAACCATTAAGATTTATTCTTATTTTCATCTTCTATCTTAGGCTAACTACCTGCATCAAGTGGTCACCATTGATGGAGTCGGTCTTGAAACTTTAGCAACCTTAGAAGTGCTGGTTCGTATAGTGGATTGTCTATACTTGCTGGATGCAATTTGCCCTATGCCTACGCCAATGTTAACGACTAAACTTTTCTTCCCCCCACCTCGGCCAAAAGTTGTCTTCCGCCCTCGCTTGATCGAGCGACTCAATGAGGGACTACAGGGCAAGCTGACCCTCCTCTCTGCCCCCGCAGGTTTTGGTAAAACTACACTGCTGAGCGACTGGGCCGCCAGTTGTGAACGACCGTCGGCCTGGCTGTCACTGGACGAAGGGGATAACGACCCGGCGCGCTTTCTGACTTACCTCGTCGCCGCCTTGCAGCAGATCACCAATAATATTGGGAAAGGTGTTTTGGGAATGCTGCAGTCCCCTCAACCACCTCCACCTGCAGCGATGCTTACGGCCCTGCTCAATGAGCTTTCCGCTACACCTGACAATTTCGTCCTCGTCCTTGACGATTACCACCTCGTAGATGCCAAACCGATTGACCAGGCGCTCACCTTTTTGGTGGAACACCTGCCCCCGCAGATGCACCTGATCATCGCCACTCGTGAAGATCCGCAGCTCCCCCTGGCGCGGTTACGCGCCCGGGACCAATTGACCGAACTGCGCGCCAGCGATTTACGTTTTACCCCCTCCGAAGCGACCGAATTTTTAAACCAAAGAATGAGCCTCAATCTCTCTGCAGAAGATATCAGCGCCTTAGAAATCCGCACCGAAGGGTGGATTGCCGGTCTGCAATTAGCTGCGATTTCTTTGCAGGGGCATAAGGACGCCACCAGTTTCATCCAATCTTTCACCGGCAACCATCATTTCGTGATGGACTATCTGGTCGAAGAAGTCCTGCAACAGCAGCCCGAAAAGGTTCAGACATTCTTGCTCGGCACCGCTATCCTCGACCAAATGTGCGGCCCTCTGTGCGAGGCCGTTTTGCTTGCTCCCCCGGCTTCCGGACAGGAAACTCTGGAGTATCTCGAACAAGCCAACCTCTTCATCATCCCCTTGGATGATGAGCGACGTTGGTATCGCTACCACCATCTGTTTGCCGATTTGCTGCGTCAGCGATTGCGCCAGAGCGCCGCTTCCCTTACGGGCAATGAAGAGGGCGTGGCCGGATTACACAAACGTGCCAGCGTCTGGTATGAAGATAATGGGCTAGAGGTCAAAGCTTTTCTTCATGCGGCCGCCGCCAATGATGTCGAGCGCGCCGAGCGCCTCATCGAAGGCAAAGGAATGCCCTTGCACTTTCGTGGCGCGGTGACCCCTGTGCTGAACTGGCTGGCGTCATTGCCGGCCCCGGTGCTGGATGCCTGGCCCTCTTTGTGGACGTCGTATGCCTCGGTATTACTGGTTACCGGACAGGTGAGCCAAGTCGAACAAAAACTTCAAGCGGCTGAAGCCGCCTTGCAACAGGCCAAGCCAAACGACAAGACGAGAGACCTGATCGGGCGGATTGCCGCCATCCGCGCAACGGTAGCGGCCAATCATTATCAGATAGAAACCATCGTTGCCCAATCGCACCGGGCTCTCGAGTATTTGCATCCCAACAACCTGGCTTTCCGCACTTCCACGACCTGCAAACTGGGGTATGCCTATCAGCTTCAGGGAGACCGTGCGGCGGCAAGAGCGGCGTATACGGAAGTCATCTCTGTCGGCCAGGCGACCGGAAACGTAGTCTTCACTATTTTGGCTACTCTCGGTCTGGGTAGCTTACAGGAAGGAGCAAACCGGCTCGATCTGGCAGAACAAACATACCGACATGTCCTGCAACAATTTAATGACCAGCCGCTGCCGTTTGCCGGTGAAGCATATCTTGGCTTGGCGCGTATATTTTACGAATGGAACGACCTGGAGGCCGCTCAACAGTACGGACAGCAGAGCCTTCAGCTAGCGCGGCTGATAGAGAATGCCGACCGTGTCGTTGCCTGTGAACTGTTTCTCGCCCGCCTGCAACTCGCCCAGGGAGATGCCGCTGGCGCCGCCGTTATTTTAGCGAAGGCTGATCAAACCGCGCGCCAGCATAACTTTGTCTTAAGGATACCTGAGATTGCTGCCGCACAAGTGCTGACGTTGCTGCACCAGGGCAATCTGGCAGCGGCTGCCAAGCTGGCGCAGGCGCATGAACTCCCCAGCAGTCAGGCTCGGGTTCACCTGAGCCGGGGAGACGCCTCCGCAGCTCTGGCGGTGCTGGCGCCCATGCGCCGACAGGCAGAGGCCAAGGGCTGGGAGGACGAACAGCTCAAGGTTAAGGTTCTCCAGGCCATCGCCCATCATGCGCAGGGCGACAGGGACAAAGCTGTGGGGCTGCTGAGCGAGGTGTTTGCGATGGCCGCGCCAGCAGGCTTCATACGTACTTTTATTGACGAAGGTATGCCGATGGCTCAACTGTTGTCCGAAGTTGCTAGCCCTGAGGTTATGCCGGGCTATGCGCGTAAGCTGCTGTCGGCATTTGAAATTGAGAAGAAGAATTGCCAGGACCAATCATCAGCTTTAACGGCTCAGCTGCTTATTGAGCCGCTCAGTCAACGCGAGTTAGAAGTCTTACGACTCATTGCCCAGGGACTATCCAACCAGGAGATCGGCGAGCGACTTTTCGTCGCCTTGACAACTGTTAAAGGGCACAATCAAAAAATCTTTGGCAAGTTACAGGTGCAAAGGCGCACCGAAGCGGTTGCGCGTGCCCGGGCGCTGGGTCTGTTGTAGTTCAACATCAAGCCCTGTTAGGCTTTTTTATAACCCCCAAACACTACTCTAAAACAATACTTTAGTATCTATACATCAATGCAGTATTGAAGATATGTTACTGATGTATTAAGCAAGCGGCGCGGACTATAGCCCTAGCCGCAAAAGGCGCAAGGTAATGGCAAACACACTTGACCACAAAACGGGTCCGAACCAGTCAATCGTTTATCAAATCAGGATCAAGGGCCATCTGGGTTCTCAATGGACAGACTGGTTTGGCGGCCTGACCGTCACTGAGGAAGACAACGGCGAGACTCTCCTTTCGGGTCCAGTGGTTGATCAGGCGGCGTTGCATGGATTGCTAAAAAAAGTGCGTGATTTAGGTATGCCATTGATCTCGGTCATTAGCGTACGTCAATGATTTTCGCATCATGTCGGAAAAGGAGAAGATTTATGAAGTCACAACTGCGAACGACAATTGCGGTGTTCTGTTTATGTTTGTCGGTAATTTCCGCTACCGGGTCTGACAACAGGAGTACTTCGCTTGCGGACTGGCCGCAGTGGCGCGGCCCCAAACGCGACGGCTTATCACAGGAGCGCGGCCTTCTCAAACAGTGGCCGGCCGGGGGGCCTAAACTGCTCTGGCAGGTAAACGATATTGGCGACGGCTACTCCACCCCGTCTGTCGTCGGGACACGGATCTACCTCATGAGCAATCGCGGTTTTGACAATGAGTTCGTGCAGGCGCTTTCGTCCGAAGATGGAAAGCCGGTCTGGACGACGCGCATCGGCAACGTCGGCAACGGCACTGATTTCCTCTACGCGAAAGCGCGGTCCACGCCGACCGTTGACGGAGATTTTATCTATGCGCTGGGCTCGGACGGCGATCTCGCCTGCCTCGAAACCAAGAGCGGCAAGATTCGCTGGCAGAAGAGCCTTCGAAAAGAGTTCGAGGGCAAGCCGGGCGTCTGGGCTTATGCGGAATCCCCGTTGGTTGATGGCGACGCGGTTATCGTCACCCCGGGAGGTGAACAGGCAACCATGGCGGCGCTCAACAAAAAGACCGGCGCGGTCATCTGGAAGTCGGCGATTCCGGGTGGCGACCCGGCGGCTTATGCATCGGCGATTGTTGTACAAGCCGGGGGGCGAAAACAATATGTACAGTTTTTGAGCAAGGGGATTGTCGGAGTTGATGCCAAGACCGGCCAGTTCCTCTGGCGTTACGCCGAGCCGGTCAAAGGCATGGCACAGATGGTGACGCCGGTGGCGCGTGACGGCTATGTGTATGGCGGCGCGCATGGCGTTGGCGGTGGCACTGTCCGATTAAAGAGGGAAGGCGACAGCGTATTAGCAGAGCAGGTCTATTTCGCGCGCGGCCTTCCTTGCAGCATCGGCGGTTCGGTGCTGGTTGGTGACTATCTTTACGGCACAGCTGCGGACGGATTAGTCGCAGTTGAGTTCGCAACCGGGAAGGTGAAATGGCAAGGGGAAGGCATTGGTCGAGGTTCGGTAATTTATGCCGATGGTCAGCTATACATTCATGGTGAGAATGGCGATGTCGCCTTGGTGGAAGCCACTGCGGAGGCGTATCGCGAGAAGGGGCGATTTACGCCGCCGGCTCAACCAAAACGTAAGCGCCTGGGGCCCTACCCGGAGAAGGCTTGGACCTATCCGGTGATTGCCAATGGGAGACTTTACATTCGGGATAATGAGACGTTGTGGGCCTACGACATCAAGGCAACACCTTAAATACGGATGCCGTAGAGAAATACCGCTTCGATAATTTGGGGGATTTGCCTGCTCGCTGATTGCCGCCGGGTTTAATCTCGCACAGGCGCGTTTGAGTGCTAGACCGCCCGGGTACGGACTCGTCTCTCTAACAGGCGGCGAGCCAACGGAGTACAAGCCCATGAACGCCCGGCTGAACGTGCACGCATGCAGGTGGCGAGAGGCCCACGCAAATCTAACAAGGTAAAATATCAAATGAAAAACAACCTGATGTTAACCATCACGTCTCTGCTCTCGATCCTCTTCGGCACGTTTCACCTGGCGGACGATATCGACCGCGGGATGTCACCGGGAGGGCTTTCAAACCTCTTAGCGGTGGTCATCTGGGTCGTCTGGCTGTGCGGAACGCTGCTGCTCGCCGGGCGGCGATCAGGGTATGTCATCATCCTCGTCTTTTCACTCCTGTTGACGGGCGTTCCCGTCATCCACCTGAGAGGGGTGGGAGTCGGTTTCGGGACCACCCGTAGCGGGGGAGCCTTCTTCATCTGGACACTCCTCGCGCTCGGCGTGACTGCGCTCTTCTCCGTCATCCTCGCGGCGCGCGGGCTGTGGAGCCTGCGACGGGGCAAGTCCCAGTAGTCCAACCACCCGAACTCAGTGCTGAATTTCTTGCGCCCTGTGAGCGCGGCGAGCTTTGCGCACTCGCGTCAATCATCTCGTCTACTCCTGCAACAGCGCTTGCTGAACACGCTCCGTCCCTTTCTAAAGGACGGGGATCGCCGATTACTCAGCTTAATCGTCGCCTGAAATTTAGCCGCTTAACTCATATCACTAATCTTTTTCGACGCCTGAGGTCGGCTCATTAACGGAGCCGCTGAACCCTCGAAGCGGATAAAATAGCCTCCCGGTATCTTCCTGAATTAAGCGCCGGGCTTAGGAGCGGATGATGCTTGGCGCTCGCGATCTGCATTGATCTTTTCCCTTACAGCAACCATACCCCGAAGCTCATATTCGTAGGCTAACCTCTGAAACCTTACCCACATTAATCCGCATAGCATACTCAATATCGAGCCCAAAATGACCACATACAATGGTGAAAGGGGAATCTCTAATTTAGAGGAATATACGGAAAGCAGGATGGTCGTAACCACAATATTAATGAACGTGCCTCTCGCAATTCGATCTCTGCTCCCTCGCATCTCTGAGGCCTTGGCTAATTCAGGGGCATAGATAAAAACATTAGGTTGTAAGATGTCTGTGTCTTTATCGGATAAACCGGAACCCTTAAGCGCTTCGCCTTTCAATCGCCCTTTATAAGACCGGGATATAAACCAGCCAAAGTAATCAATAATCATCCCAATGACATATAAACCGGGGAGCAACAGGGCGGCCGTCGCGGTCTCTTTAGGCGTCGGAATTTCCAGTAACTTTAGAATAGGCAAAACCCAAACGAGGGCGACAGAGCCGTTAATTAAATACTCAATGAACATTCCTGGTGTCTGCATAGGCTCACCTCCATCAAGTGCGATGACAAGGAAGAAATTCACTTCTAACAGGAGTGCGAAGGTCTCCGGTTATTAAAAACTAATCAGTTTGTCGGGCCGATTAGTTGTGATGGGATTAATCCTGAGAGCCAGGCCTCACATCACTATGGTTTGCTTGCGAAAGGTGCCCGCATCATACGCTCACCCTGATTGAATGACAAGCGGGGTTATGTCGTATCAGCTGACCTTAAACCCCTATAGCTTCATGAATCTTTGATCGGGGTTATCGGAAATCAGCCTGAAGATTTATAACTGCGATTAGGTTGAAACCAGGTCTACTCTTTAGAACTGGTTGCGCCTAATGTTGCAAAACTTGTAGAACCACTTTCGGCTCCCCAAGGTTGAGCCGATTCTTCGATCACCGCCAGACCTTCCCGCTCACGGGTAGCCATGACTTGACCTGGCTGCAAAACCTCACAGACATCGCGCTATGGTTCAGCTGCTATCGGTAGCCTTCTTCCCGCTCGTAAAGCAACTGACAGCATAAAGCCTGAGACGTGAGCCCCAGGCTTTAAGGTTGTCGCCGGTTGCCGCAACTTGAGGCGAGTGGGAATCGGTTACGTCTTCTATTGTAACTTTAGTTTTTCTTT
>JBIOWC010000098.1:0-20901 GCA_044868105.1 Blastocatellia bacterium | reverse complement strand
TTCTTCAAATACCATTCGTACACATCATAATTATCAATTCCCATATCGTTGCCCCGGGGCGCTTCAAGCCCCTGGACATATTCATAGCCATAACTCAAACGAAAGCCCCCTTGATGAAAGAAGTCATCGCCGAGCCAAGTGTCACCCATCAAGGCTTGCGGCGATAGAGCTTTGAGCGCCGGATGAGGTTCGAGAAGCGGCACGACCGCCAGCCAGCCCGGGTACGAGGTTCCGAAAATCCCCACGCGCCCGTTGTTGTTTTTGACATTCTTGACCAGCCAGTCAATCGTGTCATAGGTATCTGTACTTTCATCTATAGAGTTCTGCACGTTTTTGTCGCGCGGCGGGCGGTTCATTTTGAACTGCCCTTCCGACCCGTTCAATCCGCGAATATCCTGAAAAACGAAGATATAACCATCATCGGAAAGTTCTTTGAAAGCCAGGTGTATAAAGCCTGCAGTGCGCGTTGAAGCGCCATACGGCGTGCGTTGCATCAACATCGGCAAGGGTTCGGTGACGGTTTTGGGCGTGCAAATCACGGTATGCAGTTTTACCCCGTCGCGCATCGGAACCATTGCTTCAAAAGCATCATATTTTGCTTCTGTCGCGGGCTGCGCGCCCTGCCCTCTGGCCTGTGTGACAAGCAGTGTTAAAAAGATGAGCGGTAATAAAAACCGCTGCGCCAGCGCCAATCGAGTCCAAGTAAATTTATTCTTCATTGCTATAAGTCTCCTGCTCCTGCTATGAAATTTTAATCGGCTGTTTAAGGAACTCTTGAGAAAACCGAATTATATATTTGCGATTTGAAGATTCAAACGAATTGCGGAATTTAGTAGTGGGTCAGGAAGAAATAGGTTGGCATTCGATTGGCGCTAAACAAGTAAAGTCCCGCTCAACGACCAGTAAACAGTGATCTTCTGATTAGACGGAAAAAGCGGATAACCCACAATCTGCTGGGGCGGATAAATCGCAATCCGTCTTTTCCGTCTAATCAGAAGATGACCTTGTCACTGACAACAGACCGCCGTTCTTTAACCGATAAATAATTTCTTTCCCCTATTTTCAAACTGACCCATTACCCGGAATTTTGAACGTTCTAACTGTCAAAGGTAAAGGCTATCGAGTTCTCGCCACATCATTCAATGCCAGGACGGCATAAGCTAAAATGCTGTCTAAGGTGCGCCACCCATCTGGTAAACCGAGCGACGGTGATTGAACGGCAAATTATGGCTAAGGCTTATCATCACTCACATCTTCCTGAGACCGCGATAATCGGGCGAGCATGCTTTTAATATCTGCCGCGCCTTTGATAGCGACATAAATCGTGATCGTTAAATACCAGACGACACAAGTCATCGTCAGGAACCACCAGAACCAATGCATTGTCATGTCGTTTCACCTCGATTCTTGGGTTGGGGTTTGATGAGCGACCCGATGACCATCGCCAACGCTGACCCGACAAACGCGGCAATCCCGGAATAATGCGGACCTATCGCATCGGCATATTTTTTTGTCGCCGGGGTCTTTTGGATGACTAAAAAGGCAATCGGGATCACGGCGCCGATAAAGATGGCCCCGGCGGCGCCCCAACTGTTGGCGCGTTTCCAATAACAACAGGCAATCAGCAACACCGAAATACTCGCCAGATAAATCGTTCCGGTCAACGTTAAATAATCCCACAACGCGCCTTCGGGTTTGTACCACAATCCGTAAAACAGTAAAAAGATGCCGATAATCGCAACAATCGCGCGATTCCAGAGCAAGCCTCGCTTATCGCTCCACGCAGTTTTGCGAAACGGTGCCATGATGTCGTTATAAATCACGCTCCCCCAGGTCAGCATATAAGACGAATCGGTTGACATATCGGCCGCCAGCATCGCCGCTATCAATAACCCCATCAGTCCCGCAGGCACAAAGGAGCTTAAAAACCGTGGCATCGCTTCAAGCGAATCCCCGACTTGTCCGAAGGTGGCGAGCGCCGCAATGCCCCAGATGCCCGGTATTAAAAACCGACAAACGAAAAAGAAACTGGTGCGCGTATAGATTTTTCTTCCGGTCGCCGTGTCCTTGGCCGCCAACACACGGGCTATGGTCGTTTGCCAGGTGAGCACGGCTGCGGTGTTCAACATGGCGTTGAACAAAACATACTCCCAACCCATGGTTGAATTGACGAAAGGATTAAAACCGCCGGCGCCATAGTGCGTTTCAACCGTGGTCACCAAGCGCTCCCAACCGATATTCATCAAAATCAATATGGTGACGATAATGAGGCCCGCGCTCATCACCACGAATTGCAAAAAGTCGGTCACCAGTACCGACAGCATGCCGCCGAGAATCGTATATACCGCTACGCCGATGAGCAGCGCCGTCATCATGATTTCAAGATATTTGACATCCAGCCCGGCGACTAAAACGAGAAACTGTCCTCCGGTGCGCAAGAAGACGCCCATATTGAGCAGGCCGCCGAGAACGATGACCACGCCGGCCGCCCAACGAATGCGCGGCCCGAACTGTTTTTCGATAAGTTCGGGAATGGTAATCACCCCGGAATCGCGCAACGGTTTAATACAAAATCCGGTCAGGCCTACGACCAACATGGCAATCGCCATCAGGATTCCCGGGGTCGCTCCGGCAAAGCCTTTTTCATAGCCATTCTGCGCCGTGTACATACAGGTGACGATGCCAAATTCGGTGGCCGCCAGCGACGCAATGCCGAGATAGACATCCATCTCGCGTCCGGCCACCAGAAAGTGTTCGACTTTGCCGACATATTTGCGGACCCAGAGTCCGGCTATCATGGTCACCAGCAGATAAACGCCGACGATGCTGCCATCCAACAACCAGTTGAAATGCGTCACGATTCAGTTTTCCTTATCAGGTTGAGATATGTGAAACCACTGCTTGATTCAAAAAGCCAAAGTCCGGGTGAAGTCGCTGTAACCCTGTGGTGAAAAAAATTAAACCCCGGCGACACAGAAACAGAGAGGTTGCCCAGAGATTTTTGTTAAGGGTCTGCGACTCGCAAATATTTAAGCGCCGTCATTGATCCTACTTCATTTTCCATCGGTTAATGCTCATACGACAGCGAGTTTGGAGGTTGAGAAGTTTCTTTGATAACGTCTGGGTTGTCAATCGCAAAGCCTCTGTCGTGATGTTGCAGACAGTTGCGGATCGTGATATGACTTGGCACGTAAAGGATTCGCCATGACCAAGCCGAATAAACCAGCGCCTCGATCGGGCAATCGAAAATCAGCACTGAAACGATTGGTTTGCCTGCTCTCCATCTTCATTTTTGGCATCGTCACTTTTTCACAAACCGGAAAAGCCGGCAAAGTAGATTTCAACCGCGACATTCGACCCATCTTTGAAAAGTCCTGTTACAGTTGTCATAGCGCAAAACAGACGCTCGGCGGGCTTCGACTCGATGACCGGGTATTGGCTATGAAAGGCGGTATCTCCGGCGTCATCATCCTTGCGGGCAAAGCTCAGGAGAGTCGTTTGTTGCATCGCCTCCTGGGATTAAACCACGAAGCGAGAATGCCAATGGGCAGCGCGCCGCTTGCGCTCGCACAGATCAATTTAATTCGCCGCTGGATTGATGAAGGCGCAACGTGGAGCGAGTCGGCAAACGATTCCCGGCTCCAGAAATCAGACTCCGGACCGCCGCCGCACTGGGCTTATGTGAAACCCGTTCGTTCGCCGCTTCCGCAGACGAAAAATAAGAACTGGATTCGCAATCCGATTGATAGCTTCATTCTCGCGCGGCTCGAAAAAGAAGGTTTGCAACCATCACCGGAAGCTGCCAAAGAAACCTTGATTCGCCGCCTTTATCTGGATGTTATTGGGCTGCCGCCGACCCCAAAAGAGGTTGATGATTTTTTAGCCGATTCGCGTGCCGATGCTTATGAAAAACTGGTTGACCGCTTGCTTGCCTCTGAACATTACGGCGAACGTCAGGCGCGTCACTGGTTAGACCTGGCGCGGTATGCCGACACCAATGGTTATGAAAAAGATAATCGTCGCGTGATGTGGAAATATCGCGATTGGGTTATCAATGCCTTTAATGAAGACAAACCCTTTGATGAATTTACCATTGAGCAACTCGCAGGGGATATGCTTCCCAATGCGACCCTTGAACAGAAGATTGCGACGGGTTTTCATCGCAATACCCTGCTCAATCAAGAGGGCGGCGTTGACCCCGAAGAAGCGCGATTTGAAGTTTTAATTGACCGCGTGAGCACCACAGCGACCGTCTGGCTTGGCTCGACGCTGGGTTGCGCTCAATGTCATAACCATAAATATGACCCGTTCACGCAAAAAGATTTCTATCGCTTCATGGCGTTTTTTGATAACAGTGAATACAAAATCGAAGGTAGCCCGCTTGAGCGTTGGGTGATTGAACCGAAGCTTTATTTGCCGACTCCTGAGCAGGAAACCAAACGCAAGGAACTCGAAGACGAAATTGCCAAACTTGAAACCAAACTGAAAACTTCAACGCCGGAAATCGAGACTCAACAAGCTGTGTGGGAACGCGAGATAAGCGAAGCCGAAAAAGATTGGATAACCCTTGAACCGCTCACCCTCACATCTTCAGCAAAGACCAGACTAAATCAACTGGAAGACCATTCGATTCTCGCTTCTCAGCCATTTACGAATCAAGACGAGTACACCATCACGGCAAAGACCAATCTATCCAACATCACAGCCCTTCGGCTGGAAGCCTTACCGGATGCGAGTTTGCCAAGAGGCGGTCCGGGTTGCGACCCATACGGGAGTTTCGCGGTTCGCGCCATCGAGGTTCACGCGAGCTCAACCAATGAATCTACGAATAAAACGCCGGTCGCCTTCACCGATGCCAAAGCCGATGATGGCAACGGCAAGGCTTTGTTGATAGCCAATTCATCGGGGTGGCTGATTGATCAAACCAATGAAGCAGTGCGCGCGCCGCGTCAAGTTGTCCTGGTCGCCGAAAAGCCATTTGGCAATTCAGAAGGGACGCTGCTTGAAATCAAAATTAAACAGCAACACCCGTTTAACAAAATGACGCTTGGCCGATTCAGATTGTCAGTGACCGGTTCAACCAAGCCAACCACCGTGGTGAATGTGGCCGGAAGACTCAGACCCTTGCTGGCAATCACCAAAGACCAACGGAAAGGCGAGCAGAAAAAACAACTCGCGGATTATTATCTCGCCATTACTCCCTTGCTTGAAACCGATAGAAAACGCATCAATGAAGTCCGTACCGCCATCGGCAAATTGAATATCACGACCGCCGAAGTAATGGGCGAAAGACCAACTTTTGAACGCCCGTCAACCCCTATACGAATCAAAGGCAGTTTCACCAACAGCGCCGAAAGAGTTTTTGCAGAGGTTCCCGCTTCACTTCATCCGCTCGCGGCTGACCAGATGCCCAACCGGTTAGGCATGGCGCGATGGCTGGTAAGCCGCGACAATCCGCTGGTCGCGCGCGTGACTGTCAATCGTTTCTGGGAACAGATATTCGGGCGCGGTTTGGTAGAAACCAGCGAAGATTTTGGCACACAGGGCGAACGACCCTCACACCCGGAATTGCTCGACTGGCTGGCTACCGAATTTATGAAAGACTGGAGAATGAAATCGCTAATTCGTTTGCTGGTGACTTCAGCAACTTATCGGCAAGCTTCTCGCGCCACGCCTGAACTGATTGAACGCGACCCCTATAATCGCCTGCTTGCCAGAGGCGCGCGTTTTCGTATGGAAGCTGAAATGCTGCGCGATGTCACGCTTGCCGTAAGCGGCCTGCTCAGTCAAAAAGTTGGCGGCGCCAGTGTCTTTCCTTATCAACCCGATGGCATTTGGAACGGGCCCTATAGCAATGACCGCTGGCAGGTGAGTGACGGCGGCGATAAATTTCGCCGCGGAATTTATACCTTCATTCGCCGCACCGCGCCTTATCCGAGTATGGTGACCTTTGATGCGCCGAGTCGCGAATTCTGTACCGTTCGGCGGGTTCGCACTAACACGCCTTTACAGTCTCTCACGATGTTAAACGATGAGGCGTTTTTTATCGCGGCGCGAGCCCTGGCAAAACGAATGACCAGCGAACCGAGCGGCGATGTCGCCACGCGGTTGATTTACGGTTTTCGATTATGCGTATCCCGGCAACCTCAGAGCGAAGAGATAAAGCGACTGGTAGCGCTTTTTGAACAACAGCTTTCACGCTATGCCAATGACCCGAAAGCCGCCAAAGAATTATTAAAAGATGAATCGTTAAATGAAAAGCAGGCCGTCGAACTGGCCGCCTGGACTGTAGTTGCCAATGTGCTTTTGAATCTGGACGAAACTTTGACCAAGGAATAACCGGATTAGAGATGGATGATTAACTATTTAAGAAGGTTTTATTGTTCGCACGAAAAGTGATTCATCCTAAATTTCGAGGTGAATTTTTGTCCTCGGATCAGGCGGAAAGAGCGGATAAGCACAGGAAATCCGCTCGCATTTGTAGCTGTCGCAAGTTTCGCGAGGATGCTTAAATTTCAAGAGCGAATTGTTGATTTTCCGTTTACTACCTTCAGCTACGCTGCTCACCGGGCTTAAGGTAATGTTGAGTTTAGTTTTGCTATGAGAGACAAACCGTACAATTCAAGCGATGAATTAATGAAGATAACCCGTCGCTATTTCTTCAAGCAGACCGGTTTCAGTATTGGCTCGATGGCGCTTGCTTCATTGTTAAATGAAAAGCTCTTTGCAGCGCAATCACCAGCAAATCCGTTTGCCCCGCGCCCAACCCATTTTGCGGCAAAAGCCAAAAGCGTCATTTATCTGTTTATGGCAGGCGCGCCTTCGCAACTTGATTTATTCGATTACAAACCCGATCTCGTCAAATTCAACGGGCAAAACATACCCGACGAATTCGTTAAAGGCGAACGTTTCGCTTTTATCAAAGGGACACCGAAACTGCTTGGTTCACCATATGCCTTCAAACGTCAAGGCAACTCCGGCAATGAGATTTCCGAACTGTTGCCCCATACGGCGAGCATCGCCGATGACCTGGCGATTATTCGTACGCTGCACACGACACAATTCAATCACGCGCCGGCGCAGATATTCATGAACAGCGGGCATCAAATCGTCGGGCGTCCCAGCATGGGCGCGTGGCTTACCTATGGGTTAGGATGCGAGAGTCAGAATTTACCGGGGTTTGTGGTGTTGCTCTCGGGGGCAAACAATCCCGATGGTGGAAAGTCCTGTTGGAGCAGCGGCTTTTTGCCAACTTACTATCAAGGTGTAGAGTTTCGCCGGTCGGGCGAACCGGTTTTGTTCGTCACCAATCCCGAAGGGATGAATTCACAAACCCGCCGCGAATCATTGGATGTATTGAAAGAGTTGAATCAATTACACAGCAAGGAAATCCACGACCCCGAAATCGAAACCCGCATTGCGTCTTATGAGATGGCTTATCGCATGCAATCGAGCGTTCCAGACTTGACGGACATCAGCCGCGAATCAAAAGCAACTCATGAAATGTACGGCACGGAACCCGGCAAAGCCTCGTTTGCGAATAATTGTTTACTGGCGCGACGGCTGGTCGAACGCGGCGCGCGATTCGTTCAACTCTATCATCGTGGTTGGGACCATCACGGAACCGGTAGAGGCGACGATCTGGTAAATGCCTTGCCGGAACTTTGCCGACAGACCGACCGCGCCGCAGCCGCATTGATTAAAGATTTAAAACAACGCGGGCTGCTCGATTCAACGCTGGTCATCTGGGGCGGCGAATTCGGCCGAACGCCGATGAACGAAGAGCGTTCGGGCTCCAAATATTTAGGGCGTGATCATCACCCGCGCGCCTTTTCGATTTGGCTGGCCGGCGGCGGCATCAAAGCGGGAACGACCGTGGGCCAGACCGATGAATTGGGCTACAACCCTGTCGAAGATGCGGTAGAAGTTCACGATTTACACGCCACCGTATTGCATTTGATGGGGCTTGACCACACCCGGCTCACCTATAAATTTCAGGGGCGCGATTTTCGTTTGACCGATGTCAGCGGTCGAGTGATTCAGAAGCTACTGGCTTAAATTTCTCGTGTGAAATTTCAGGCTCGCACGAAAGACCATTCAATTGAATTTCCAAATTGAATTTCCCCACAGATGTTGCTGATGCCCTAGATTATCCGCTCGGCAGCATCCGTCACATCCGCGGGGAAAGCAAACTTAATGAGCCAGAGTTATTCGTTCGTCCAGGTCAATATTGATCTTCTGTTCGCCCACTTCAACAAGGAATAATTATTATGTTAGAGAGCCAATCAACAATAAATCTTACACGCCGCAACTTTCTCTTTGGCATCGGCGCGGCGGTCACAGCCTTAGCCATGAATCGCCAAGGTTTCGCTTTATCAAAAGACCAGCCGATTATTCTCGGCAGCGGCAGCCATCGGTATGAATGGATAAAGAATTGGGCAAAGCTCCCGGCCGGCATGAAATTCGGCAACACGCACGGCGCGGTGGTTATTGACGAAAAGGGTCGCGTGTTGATGAACACCGACAGTGAAAACGCCATCATGATATTTGATGCCAATGGCAACTTCATTAAAGCCTGGGGCAAAGAATGGCAAAATGGCACACATGGCATGGCGCTTCACAAAGAAGGCAAAACCGAGTTTGTTTACCTGACGCATTTTAATCGTCACCAATTCGCCAAATGTACGGTGGATGGCGAGACCGTGTGGGTAAAAGATTATCCGAAAGAAGCAAATGTTTATCAGAAAGCCGATGAGTTTAAACCCACAGGCATCGCCTTTGCGCCGAATGGCGATTTTTACGTCACCGATGGCTACGGAAAATCCTATGTCCATCATTACAACTCGAAAGCCGAATACCTCGGCAGTTGGGGCGGCGTCGGGAAAGAGGCGGGTCAGCTTCGCCAACCGCATGGCATTTGGGTTGATACACGCGAAAAGACGCCGCGCGTGTTGGTCGCAGACCGCGCCAATCATCGGCTGCAATTTTTTAGCCTTGACGGAAAATTTTTAAGTATGGTCACCGAAGATTTACGCCTGCCTTCTAATTTTCACCAGCGGGGCGCCGATATCGTGATCGCTGACCTTGAAGGACGCGTCACCATCATTGATAAAAATAACCACATCATCACTCACCTGGGCGATAACCTCGACCCGAAACTGCGCGGGCAAAACCCGGTGTTGCCGGATAAGTGGAAAGACGGAGAATTCATTTCACCCCATTGTGTGCGTTGGGACGCTCAGGGCAATCTCTATGTTGCCGAATGGCTGTCAACTGGGCGCATCACAAAATTGAAACGGCTCAAGTAGTTGTGGCGTACTGGCATATGTAAAAAGTTGTAAATCTCGGCAATACGCGATTACTGATAGATTAGCTGATTGCTCAACGGTTCCGATTATGTTATCTCTGTTTATAAGCGCTAATGTCAGTGGGTTGCGTAAAAGCTTGCTTATGAAGTAGGAGTACGATTTAGTACGATGCCACAATCCTTTGAAATCTTAAACCGTCCCAATACCGGTTCGCCCAATTTACCTTTAGTCACAGAACCTGCTAAGACCGAGGTTGGCAATTATTTTGTCTCCAACTATCCGCCGTTTTCGCAGTGGCGACCCGAATATATTCCAAGCGTCACGGAAGTGCTCAACAAAGCTTCGCGAATCGAAGACCCGCTGGGGATTTATTTGCATATTCCCTTTTGTCGCAAGCGCTGCAAATTTTGTTACTTCAAAGTCTACACCGATAAAAACGCCTCGGAAATCGAAACCTATTTGAATGCGCTCATCCAAGAGAATGAGCTGTACAGTCGTTTCAACGCCTTACAGGGACGCAAACTGCGATTTGCCTATTTTGGCGGCGGCACGCCTTCGTATATCAGCGAGCGCCAACTGCAATACCTGGTTGAGGGGTTAAATAAACATACAAGCTGGGCGGATGCCGAAGAGGTGACGTTTGAATGCGAACCCGGCACGCTCAGTAAATCAAAGTTGCAAATGCTTAAACAAATCGGCGTCACCCGACTCAGTTTAGGCGTCGAGCATTTTGATGATGACATTCTCGAAGCCAATGGGCGGGCGCATTTGTCGCCGGAAATTTATCGCGCTTACGAGTGGGCGCGGGAAATTGATTTTCCGCAAATCAATATTGATTTGATTGCCGGGATGATGGGCGAATCCGAAGACCGTTGGAAAGAATGTGTGCGCAAAGCCGTTGAACTCGAACCCGATTCCGTCACCATTTATCAAATGGAACTTCCGTACAATACGGTGATTTCACGGGAGATGATAGATAAAGGGTTGGATTCGCCGATTGCCGATTGGCCGACCAAACGCCATTGGGTTGATTATGCTTTTTCGGAATTTCAGGAACGCGGTTATGAAATCATCAGCGCTTATACAGTAGCCAATGCCAAAAAACATTGCCGGTTTATTTACACGGACGCGCTCTGGCACGGCGGCGATATGATTGGGCTAGGCGTGTCATCGTTTTCGCATTTCGACGGCGTGCATTTTCAGAATGCCCATACTTGGGAAGAGTACACGCGCCTGTTGAACGAAAATCAACTGCCCTTGCAACGCGCTTTACCGATGACCGCAAACCAGCGGCTCATTCGGGAGATGATTCTGCAACTCAAAACCGGCAAACTCGATTTATCCTATTTTGAACGCAAATTCGGTGTTGATATTTGGCAAGCCTTTCTTCCGGTTTATGAACAACTGGAAGAGGAAGGGTTTTTAAGTCGCAACCGCGAAACCATCGAACTGTCACACCGTGGACTATTACAGGTTGATAGTTTTCTCTCAGAATTTTTTGAACCGGAATTGAAAGCCGTTCGCTACGTATAAACAAACTTATTATGGAAAACAACACAAGCACTTATGATGTCATTGTTATGGGCGGGGGGCCGGCCGGCAGCACGGTTTCCAGCATCCTCGCCCGTGAAGGTCGCAAAGTCATTCTCTTTGAGAAAGAACAATTCCCTCGCCATCACATTGGCGAATCGTTTATGACCGATACCTTTTGGACGTTTCAGCGCATGGGCTTTTTGGACAAGCTGAAAGCCAGTCCCTTCGTGCGCAAATACAGCGTGCAATTTGCTAACCCCGCTGGCAAAGAATCCCGGCCATTCTATTTCTTTGAAGCAAACCATCACGAATCGGCGGTCACCTGGCAAGTCACCCGCGCGGTCTTCGATGAGATGCTGATTAACCACGCTGCCGAACAGGGTGTAACCGTACATCAGAAAACGCCGATTAAACAGGTGCTCTTTGATGGCGACCGCGCTATCGGGGTCGAGGCGCAGATGCCGGACGGCAACCTGCAACAATTTTTCGCCAAGGTGGTGATTGATGCGACCGGGCAGACGGCTATGCTATCGAATAAATTCCGCTGGCGCATGCGCGACCCGAAACTCAAAAAAGCGGTGCTCTATTCTTATTTCAAAGGCGCCCACCGCGAGCCGGATTTAAATGGCGGCGCCACCCTTGTATTGCGTACCGAAGTCGGCAGCAACGGGTGGTTCTGGTATATCCCGCTCGAAAACGACATCACCAGTGTCGGCATTGTTGCTGACCCTGAATATCTGGTGAAAGGTCGCGGTCAAGACCTCGCCAAAATTTTGAACGAAGAGATTCAAAAGTGCGAACCCTGTCGTCGGCGCGTCGAGGGCGCTGAACGTGTCGATAAAATCTATTCGATTCTCGATTATTCCTATCGCTCGAAACAGAACTCTGGTAACGGGTTCATTTTAATTGGCGACGCCTATGGTTTCCTGGACCCGATTTATTCATCGGGTATTCTGCTCGCCTGTAAGATGGCGGAACTTGCGGCCGATGCGATTCACGATGCCTTTGCCAATAACGATTTCTCGCAAGCTCGACTCGGACAATTCCAGGGCAAACTCGATAAAGGCATCGAATCCATGCGCAAGCTGGTCTATGCGTTTTACAACGAAGGGTTCAGCTTCTCGCAGTTTCTCAAAAAATACCCTGAGCAGCGCGTCAATATCATCAACCTGTTAATCGGCGATGTCTTCAAAGAAGGAGTAGATGAAGTCTATGGCCCGATGGCCGAGTTTGCAGACATCCCGCCGCCGCTCTGGGAACAGGTCGTCGCGCAAGCCGCTTCCGGAAACGGCTCGAGTCATACAGCACCGGATGAGAAACTTTCGGCGAAGTATACCTATTTTGACGACGGCGTTGCGGTTCAACCCGTGAGCCATTCAAACATTGGACCCGGTCCGTTTGTTAACGAATCGGCTGAAAAATAAAGAAGGCGGTCAATGACCGCCTTCTCACTTCCTATTCAACCTCTTATATCACTCAATCATTTTCAAACCGAACGCCAACGACTTTACCATCCTTAAATTCGATTATTCCCATATCACTTGCTCGGCGAGGTCTAAAAACTGTGGTGCCAGTGTAGGCTGGATTCAAATGTAAAAAATGTTCTTCTTCAGGCAGAACAAAATTATGGCGATGAGATTTCATGATTCTTTCAACTTCGATGCCGGTCATTCCGGTTTTGAGATTCGATAGATCTCGTATAAATGATTTTTGGGATGACCAATCCCAATATGGAAGAGATAAAACTAAAACCAGCATCATTGAAATGATCGCCGTACTTTTGACTTTAGACAAATTTCGAGTCAAGTATAATCCCAATGGAATCCATAAAACTGAACCGAGCAAAGTGACAAATGGAAGCAGCGTGATGTGAATCAATTGTTCGGCTATTGTAAGGATTCCAAGAGGAAAGAAAACCATAATAAATAGCGCAAATAACCATCCGATATACTCAGTAATTTGTAGGAAGCGTGAAAACCCCTTTCTGTGATATTTAAAATAGTCAAAGATGTGATGGATACCCCACCCTGCAAAACACACAGGTGCAATAAAACACCCGCCGATAAAAAACAGTACAAGAAAACACAAAAGGATATATTGAGGTATCAGCGGCTCATTTATATTCCAGATTGAAGATGCTAAAAGTGGCGGGAATAAAATACGATTCAGGTCTCCAAAAAGAGTAAGCATCCAGAACCACACGGCAGCGGCAACCACGGCATTTTGCCAAACCGGCAAAGTATGCAACCAACTATTGACCCGCAAAACTAAAGACTGCTTTTTGGATAGGATTTTATGCATCGCAGATTTTTCAATTTGGCATTGAAGGCAACTGCAATTTATCAAATCGTCCTGAAGCTACTCAACTCGTCGCCCGGTTTTTTGCCGAGATTAAAGCGCTGGTAAAAGATGAGAGGATGCTCGACGGATTTTGAGGTACCCTGAAGGTCGCCCCGACTATTAGGATGGTTTAAGGTTCCGCCTCTAGAGAAGCCAGCCAGATGTCTGCTTCAGTCGTTTTCAGGGTGAAATAGATCATCCGGTTATCGCCGGAAATGCCGAGCCCCTGAAAATGATTCGGCGAGATGGAGAATATTTCCTGCGTCTTATTGGTGCGGCTGTTGAGCAGATAGAGTTTATCGTGAGAGAAAAAGAGCAGGCGATTATTATCACTTAACCAGACCGGCGACTCTCCGAACTCCGTCAGTCGCTTGTAGTGGTGAGTGTCAAAATTGTAAGTGTAAATCCCATCGCTGTGCCCGGCCAATCTCCGCCCGTCCGCCGACCATGACCTAATCATTAATCCGGTTGGGAAACCTGTGGATGGCAGCGGCTGGGGCGATTGCTCGGCCCAGGGCTGATTTTCATTAACCAAAAGCGGCGCACCCCACTGCAAGTTCAACAAGAGGCGCTTGCCGTCCGGCGACCAGAGAGGCGCTTGGGCACCGGGTCCCGAAGTATAACTAAATTGCCTGAGTCCGTTGCCATCCGGGCTAATCAGCCAAAATTCATAGCGTTCGCTTCGATCGGAAAAAAAGAGAATCTGTTTGCCATCGGGTGACCATTGCGGCCCCCGGTCTTTAAATTTGTCATTGGTAATTTGCCTGAGCCCCGTGCCGTCGCGGCGCACGACAAAGAGGTCTTCCTGTTTGTCGCCGGTTGAACCGAAGACATACCATTCGCCATCCGGAGAGAGATGCGGATCAGTGGCGATTCGCGCCCCACGTGTTACCCAGGTGGGGCTTGCTTCAACCTTCCCTTTCAGAGGGTCAAAAGCAATCTGTTGGATATTGACCTGATCAACGACCTGCGCGTAAACCAACTGCCGCCCGTTACGCGAAAAGCTGATATAACCGCTATAAGTCGCAGGGGTCGTGACCGGTTCAGGCGCGCCCAGCAGTTTTCCTGAGGATTCATCGATCGCCACACGCCAGAGGTTCATGCTGCCGCCCCTATCGGACGCAAAATAGAGATAGCGCCCATCCGGCGACCAGATGGGATTCCAATCCAATGCCGGGTCGTTGGTCACCGCAACCGGCTCACCGCCCTGTGCCCCAACTGTCCAAATGTCGCGTTGCCCGCCGCCCTGCACACACCAGTAGGCGATGCGCTCACCGTGAGGTGACCAGTTGGGTTGTACTGCGTCCGTCTCAGTCACTTGCCGCGTCTCGCCTGTGGCAATCTTTACAGCATAGAGCGGGCCGGGGTAATTGCCGCGCTCGCTCGGTCTGGCAAATGAACCCTTCGAATAGGCGATCTCTTGCCCGTCCGGTGACCACGCAGGGTTGTTGCCAAAATTAACCAGGCGGCGAACATTCTCGCCCGTCGCCCCCATAATAAATATGCCGCCTCCGTCTCTATCCGAGCGAAAGGCAATCTGTTCACCATCGGGGGAAAAGGCCGGTTGCGTGTCGTTCGCTGCCGAATCTTGTGTCAGGTTAATCGGCGTTGTCCCATTCACACGTTGCAGATAGATATCCCAGCTGCCCGCCTCAGCGTCGGCGTACAATAACAATTTGCCGTCCGGCGAAAGATTCGGGTAAATCTCCTGTCCGGGTTTTCGTGTCAGCTGGGTGAAGTTAGCAGGCTTCATCGCCGGCGCGCCTTCGATTTTCGCGCCGGACCGGCGTAGAGCCCAGACCAGCACGAAAAGGATAATTAGGCTAGCCACAGTGAGGACTATTGCTCCCCGCCTGTCACGCCCAAACTGGCGCAGCGGTTGTAGAGTCATGCCGCTTACCGCAGACGTTGCCCCCGAACCCGAATCGTGTTTGAGCGCCTTTAATGCGGATTTGAGTTCGGCGGCCGTCTGGTAGCGCTGTTGCGGATCTTTTTCCAGCATGTGTGCAATGATCCGTTGCAACTCCTTCGGCAGGCCGGGCTGTGCATCAGCCAGATGTGCAGGATTGAGGTTGAGAATAGCGTTGTAGGTTGCGGCTTCGCTATTGGCTTTGAACGGTTGAGCGCCGGTCAATAGCTCATAGAGCACAACCCCCAGGCTGAAGATGTCTGTACGACCGTCTACGGGTTGACCGAGCGCCTGTTCGGGCGACATATAGCTGATGGTTCCCATAACCCTACCCGGTTCGGTGATCGGTGAAGGTTGACTCTGTTCCGTCAATTTTGCGAGGCCAAAATCGAGCACCTTCACATATCCGTCCGACCGCAGCATTACATTTTCAGGTTTGATGTCGCGGTGGACGATACCGACCGTATGCGCGGCACTCAAGGCGTCGGCCAGTTGAATGGCGATATCAATGATTTGCTCAAGGGGGCGTGGGCCATCTTCTAAGAGTTGGCGCAAGGTCTGGCCCTCCACATATTCGGTGGCGATGAAATGCTGACTATCGCTCTCGTTTGTCGGTTGACCAATGTCAAAAATCGTCAGGATATTCGGATGATTGAGAGCGCTGGCGGCTTGCGCTTCCTGCTCAAAGCGGCGCACCCGTTCGCCATCGCGTGTGAATTCGGCCGGCAATAGCTTAATCGCGACTTTGCGCCCAAGCCGCGTATCCCTGGCTAGAAAAACTTGTCCCATGCCGCCAACACCGAGCATCGAGAGAATTTCGTAGTGACTGAACTGTTTGCCGACGACCGTCGCGGCCTGGTTTTTTGCATAGAGGGCGGCGGCAATCTCCATCGCCGGGCGCTCGAGAAATTCTTCGGAATCCAAATGATTGGCCAGTAACTTTTCGACCTCGGCGCGCAACTCAGTGTCCGCCCCACAAGCCTGTTCAAGAAAAGTGGCGCGCGCTTCCGGGGCAAGCTCCAAGGCTTGATCGAATAGCTCGCCGATGCGTTGATAGCGTTCCGGGGTCATAAGGTTTCGCTCAATTGTTGGTGTAACCAGGCCTGCGCCATACGCCAATCGCGCCGCACCGTGCTTACTGAAACCCGCACCACTTCAGCCGCCTCCTCTAAATTCAAGCCGCCAAAAAACCGCAACTCGACGATGCGCGCCTGACGCGCGTCGAGTTTTTCGAGCGTCGTCAGCGCGTCATCCAGCTTGACCAGATCAGGATTATGCCGCGTGCTCAAACTCACGGCTTCCGAAAGCGATACCTGTACGGCTTGGCCGCCACGTTTTGCGGCCTGCTGTTCGCGGGCAAATTGCACCAGAATGTGGCGCATCAAGGTCGCGGATACCCCGAAAAAATGGGCGCGATTTTGCCACTGAACTTGCTGCCAATCAATTAATCGAACGAAGGCTTCATTGACAAGCGCCGTGGTTTGCAAGACGTGCCCGCGCCGTTCGCCCGCCAGATAGCCGTGCGCCAGGCGATGCAGTTCCCTGTACACTAGCGGCGTCAGCTTCGCCAACGCATCTTGATCTCCCTGATTCCAAGCAACCAATAATTGGGTGATATTAGGTGTTGAAGGTTCCATACTCTTTCGGTTCGCCAGGGGGGAAGGTGCCGGCGAAAACCGCTGCAATTTATCATACAAAGACCATCTCATCCAGACTTATGTTTGCTTGAAAATATTTTCCCATCGGGTGAACACCTTGACGGGCAAACTTCCCCTTACTCTATGTAGGCAAACGATCAGTTGTTTAAGATTGCTTAGCCTGCTGAGATAAGCCGAGGGGCTAATAAACCTGGTTTCCCGATAGTTGTCGAAGAATCTAGTCCAATCAATTTGGCGAAGGAGCAAGGCTAATGAACTCATTAGAAAATGTCGCTCGTTTACAAGGCCTCGCCGAAGCCTACACGAGCGCCTGGTGCAGTCAGGACGCGGCGCGAGTGGCTTCGTTTTATGCTGAAGAGGGTTCGCTGAGTGTCAATGATGCGCCTGCGGCGGTTGGACGTGAAGCAATCACCGCCGTGGCGCAAGGATTCATGACGGATTTCCCGGACCTGCAGGTCTATCTCGACGCTCTGCGACTGGAGGATGACCGCATCGTTTATCATTGGACATTAACGGGTACAAACACTGGACCGAAAGGCACCGGTCGCGCCGTACGCATCAGTGGCTTTGAAGTCTGGCAGATTGGCGAGGATGGTTTGATCGCTCGCTCAAACGGGCGCTTTGACGCCGAGGATTATCGCCGTCAACTCGGACCTCTTGAGAGCTAAACTCGGGCATCCTCTGAGCGTGAAAGCAGAAGACCGGGCAATTTTATTCAGGAACACACGGAAATCGAGTATCGAATTCTGATTGAGCAGACCGGCCTCCGACTCACGACAATCACGCCTATAACCTCGGCGGTAAGCGTCGTCGAAGGCATACCGGGATAAATAGAGAAGGCTGTGAGTAAGCGGTATAACGCAAAGTTGCTCTTCAAATCAGGAGATGGTTCAAGTCAGATGCGTTGATTGGGAAATACTTTCTTTGATTTATTAGAGGAACCTAGCGGAGGTTTTTTATTAATACAATGTCCTGATTGCGCGAGCCGCGGGCGATTGCCAATCGGTTGCCTTCCGGGTTTAGCGCAAACTGGGCGATTTGAAATTCTTTGAAGGCGGTTAAAGCTGTCGGTTTGGCGCCGTCAAGCGGCTGCGTCCAGATATTTGAAGTTGTGCCTAGAGTGTTTACGAACAGGATTCCGTTGCCGATTTTATTCCATACAAGGCCGGCTTCGATTTTCGTGGTCGCGGGTAATTCAATAGTTTTTAGCGGAGCGCCGCCGTCAATCGAGATAATGCCGAGCTTTACGGGCTTAGCTTTTTCGCGAATAAAATAAGCGACCGATTTACCGTCGCGGGAAATTGCCGGAGAGATCGAATCAACCTCCGTTAATTTGACGGCCTCCCCGCCTTTGAGCGGAACTTTCCAGATGCGAAAGATGCCGTCTGCCCGGCTTGTGTAAACTACCCACTCTGCATTCGCTGAAGCCGCCGCAAAAGCGGAATCGTTGTTCTCAACAACTCGCCGTACGTTTTGCCCTTCGCTATCCATCTGAAAAAACGTGTTACCGGGCAGTAGCTCTTTCGTGGCGAGATCGACGGCTCGGCTGAAATAGATTATCGAGTCGCCGCCTATGGAAAGCGAAGGCAACATCTTGCCATATGTATAGTCCTTAGTTAGAGGTTTTGGATTGCTGCCGTCCACGTCCATTCGCCAGATATTCTGCGCCCCGCCTTCGCTCGAAACAAAAACAATCTTGCCGTCCTTGGTCCACGAAATACCGCGTTCTCCGTCATCGGCTGCGGTTTTGGAATTAATACTAACGGCGCTTGAAAAATCATTTTCCGGCGTCAGCCAGATGCCCATCGAATATTCACGGCGAACCGCCACCAGGGTTTGCGAATCCCCCGTCAAACTGAAATCTTCATAACTGGAAAGATCATTGGTCACATTTTGAACTTCCCCACTTGGATAGGCAGCGTAGCGGATTTGATACCGCTGCCCCATATCCGCGGCATAGGGGGTATAAATCAAACCTTTTCCATCCTGCACCCAGGCGATTTGACTGATGCGTAGCAATTTTTCTTCCTTCAAAGGAATCGGCGTTTCGTTGCCCGTGGCCACATCAACCACCGCCATTCCCCCCGCGTAGGTTGCGCCTCGCGTCAAAGTCGGAACCGCAATCAGCCGCCCGTCGGGCGACCACGAAACTTCATCTCCATAAACTTTGGGGTATTTGCGAGTCACCAAAATCCGTTCGTTTCCGCCCTGTTCATCGGCAATGACAATTGAATTATCGCCTTCTGAAATTCTGATAAAAGCGATACTTCTGCCATCGGGCGAAAAGGAAATCTGGCTGTCAACACCGGTGATTATTTTACGCAGGTTGCGGCCGAGCGTCGTAATCTGGAAAAGCGATGATGGCTGACCGACGCCTTCGATGCCGACAAAGTAAAGATAATTTCCATCGCGTGAAAACCTCAAATAATCGTATTTCGTCTGACCGGGCGGCACGATTTGCGTATCGCCCGCACTGGCGGTTTGTCGAAGCCATAGGCTATCTTTCCCGTCCTCGTCTTTGGCGTAGGCGATATATTTTCCGTCGGGCGAAATCGCCACCGACCTCGATAATCCGTGCGCTGTCAGAACATCCAATTTGATCGCTTGAAATTTGCTGACCGCAGAACGTTGAACATAAAAATATTTCCAGTAAACCCCAACCGCCAAGGCCAAAATCAACAGTGTCGCAATCACCCAAACTGTCGATTTTTTTGCTTTTGAAACGCTTTCACCAGTCGCTTGGGTCTGTGGCGTATGGTTGTTCGAATCGGTCTGTAAAGCCGGTTTGCTGGTAACCACATAATCGAGTGAATCGGTTTGCGAATGGCGCAAGAGGCTTTTAAGATCGGCACGTAAATCCGCAAAGGTCTGGTAACGCGCCTCACGGTCTTTTTCCAGGGCGTGTTTAACGATCTGGTCTAAGGCCGCCGGAATCGCAGGGTTTGACTGGCAAACCGAGGGCAGCGTTTTGTTGATTGTCGCGTTATAAATTGCCGCATCGCTGGCGCCCGCAAACGGCAACTCGCCGGTCAACATTTCGTAAAGCACGACCCCAAAACTGAAAATATCGGTGCGCGCATCAAGCCGTTCGCCGAGCGCCTGTTCGGGCGACATATAATTGATGGTTCCCATCACGCGATTCGGCGCGGTGTGGTCGCGGGTTTCAAAATCGCCTGAATCGGGCGCCGTCAGTTTGGCCAGGCCGAAATCCAGAACCTTCACGATACCGTCGCGGCGAATCATCATATTCGCGGGTTTGATGTCGCGGTGAATAATGCCGACCGAATGCGCAGACTCCAAAGCGCTGGCAATCTGAACGGCAATTTTGACGGCTTCCGGCCACGAAAAAGGGTGTTCGGCTATCGCCTGGCGCAAGGTTTCCCCGTCAATAAATTCGGTCGCCATAAAACTGAGGTTTTCGGCTTCTTGGATCTCATAAATCGTGATGATATTCGGATGATTGAGCGCCGAAACGGCGCGGGCTTCCTTCTCAAAACGCTTTTGGCGTTCAGGGTCAGCAGAAAATTGCGCCGGCAATAATTTCAGCGCGACCTTGCGGCGGAGTTTGAGGTCTTCGGCCAGGTAAACTTCGCCCATCCCACCCGCGCCTAAAAGGTGGATAATCTGGTAATGACTGATGGCTTGGCCCGCGAGGTTCGCGGGCGTCACTTTTTGAGCAAACATTTCCGCGGCGAGGGATTCGGGCGGCGTATCAAAAATATTATTTGCCGATCTTTGAACGGCAAGCAGAGATTCGACTTCGCGACGCAAATCTTCATCGTCGCCGCAATTTTCAGCCAAAAAAGCTGACCGTTCGGCGGGCGCGATTGCCATCACCGCGTGATAAATCTCCTCGGTTCTTTTTAGCCTTTGAGCGTCCATTCAGAAATTTGTGTTTCGATACTCGCTTGTCAGTAACGCGATGTGCAAGTTAAGGGGATAACCGATCAACCAAACGCAGAAGAGGATTTTCCTCGTCCTTGTTGGGCGCGAGCAGTTCGATTTCTCGCTCGCTCAACTCTTGCCTATCGCCACTCGCCCTGCATTATGAACGCCGCCCAGTAGTAGGGCGATTGCCACTCTCTCTGCCGCCACATCTCGACCTGCGCCCACCGCAAAGCCGCCGCCGGTCGCTGATTTTCTTTGAGCATCT
>JBIOWC010000097.1:0-7351 GCA_044868105.1 Blastocatellia bacterium | reverse complement strand
GTGCATTTTCACGATATTCCCTGGCCCTTTGAATACCCCAAAGAATGGTTGCTTAAAGGCATCATCTGGAACGAAGCCTATTTCTTGAGGTCGTTTCTACAATATAACAACGCCTTTTCCATATTGTACTTCAATGACTATATGAATAAATTCCATCAGGAATTATTGGCTCAGAAGATGCCGTTATGTTTACGAAACCCCGGCGGAAGTTTATGGTTGAAAAAAATCATCTAAGCGAATCTTCAGCTGAAAAGCGCCAAGCCGGTGGTTTATGATAGAGCATCGCTGACGGCTCGACCGTTCGAGAGGGTAAGCCGTGCCAGTCGAAAGGAGTGCTATGGTTGAGGTCATCATTGCGGACGATAAAGTGATTTTTGGCATGCCGGGTTGGGAAGGCAATAAAAAAAAACGTCTTGAATTTCCCTTTGACCACATTGCCGGCGCGCGCGCCGACCCTTATGTTGCTCAGGTCTTGGCGCGCAATTGGCTGAACCGGCTTAATTTTATGAACGCCTATGTTCCCGGTCTTCCCGGTAAAGACATGATTTATGAAGACGGCGATTGTATTTTCTGGGGCGTTGAAAACACGGATAAGACCATCATCGTTTATCTCGAAGATGAGCCTTACACGCAGATGGTCGTCGAAGTTAAAGACCCGGCGGCCGCCGTCAGCTTAATTGAGCAGGCGATTTCTCAAGCCTCTGAAGGGTAGCCCGCTAGCACCAGGGGTTGCCGATAGCGCCGCGCAATGTGGCTAGACGTGTCAGGCCAGTCTTTATCATCCATGCAGCATGGCTTGTAGCTCTTCGCCGCTGATTTGATATTTTTCGTTGCAATAATGGCAGATGATTTCCGCGCCATTATCTTTCCTTAACATATCTTCGACTTCCTCACGACCCAGAGCCGAAACCATAAACCGTACGCGTTCGGCTGAACAGGTGCATTGAAACTTCGGCACGCGTTCTTCAAGTACGGTTAAAGTTAAATCGCCCAAAGCGCTTTGCAGCATTTCAACGGCCGTCAAACCTTCGCGCACCATATGCGTAGGATTGGGAACGGTTGGCAGATGTTGTTCCAGGTAAGCAATCACCTCATCATCGGTTTCGGGCATCATTTGAATCAAGTAACCGCCTGATGCGGCGACCCGCAATTCATCAAGCGAAAACGCCGGCGAAACGGCCGCAACCCTTTGCGGTTCATCACCCGCGCTTTCAACTTTCATGAGCACGCCCAACCCGACGGCGGAATTGAGCTGTTCAGATTTCGCCAGATAATAAGCGAAATCCTCGCCGATTTCGCCGGAGATTATCGGCACCGAACCGCGATAGGGTTCAAGGCTCAGGCCAATCTCGAAGCCCAAATCGCGTTGCACATAAAGGGTGCCGCGACCGACAACGGCGCGAACATCAAATTTACCCAGCGCGTTCATCGCCGTGATGTCAGCTTCGGGGTTGGCGACATAACCGCGTGTGTTTCCGTGGGCGTCGGCTTGCGCCGTGATGCCTCGAATCGGCCCGTCACAATTAAATTGCACGGTGATTTTTTCGAGGTCTTTAAAGGATGACCCGAGCAGCAAGGTGCCCGTCAGCGCGCGCCCCAGGGCGACGGATGCCGTTGGAAAGGTTTGGTGCCGCCGACAGGCTTCGCTCACCAGATTTGTTGTGACAGCGGCCAGACAGCGGAGTTGATTATCGGCTGCCGTACCACGAATTAATTTGTCATTGACCATTGCTCACTTGTCCTAACCTTAATGCTCTGTGACGCGTCACGCATCTTAATAAAAATATGTCTGCCGATTTACGAATTTTCAACTCCTGAAATTTTTTTTTAGGTGATGATAGTTTTTGGCTTTTTCAAACGCATTAGTTCGTGAAAGCGAAAATGAGCTTTCAAATAAAAAATGATTTTTTTGAAAAATATTAATTGGTTGCCAGGAGTCGGGTGCAAAAGCAGATAGGACTCCGGACAACGCGTTCATTAAAAAGGAGACGACCATGGCTTATAAAGATAATTTTGAAGGCGATGCTTTAGATAATGTTTCCCATTTAACCGTTTTTTGGAATATCCATCAGAGTGTCGGTTGGGGGTGCCCGAATCGCCCGGATGATGTCATGCTGGTGCAGTTTTTACTGAAGCGAGTTATGCATAACCAGGTGGAATATTATAGACTGCCGGAACTGCCGACCAAGAAAGATTTGGCCGTTGATGGCATCTTTGGTCCACAGACTTACAAATGGATAAGATTTTATCAAAGCATGATGCCCAACTTTTTTCACCAGGATGGCAAAGTAGATGCGGTTGATGGAACCCGAAAAAAATCAACCAAACAGCACAGAGTCTATACCATCATTATGCTGAACCTCGAATTTGCCGACCGCGATTATATTTATTATCACGATTTGAGAATGGACCCGACGCTGCCGTCCGCGCTGGCTCAGGCTTTGACGCAGAGTATAGATTCGGCTGCGATGGCGGCGGGCGCCTGATGACGCAAAATTATGACGCCAGGTGATAAGGTGCCAAAGGCAACCGGTTAATTGGCGCATTTGCGGGATTGTTCCGTCAGTAACCCGATGGCATGCGGAAGGGTGCTGCGGATGGCGGTAAAGTTTTCCACTGCGCCGCGCACGCTGCCCGGCAGATTGACAATCAAGGTGGTGCCGCGAATGCCGCACACGGCGCGCGAAAGCGGCGCCAGCGGCGTGGAATCCAGACTACGCAGGCGCATCAGTTCAGCCAGCCCCGGCGCTTCTTTTTCAATCACCTCGCGGGTCGCTTCCGGGGTGTTGTCACGCGGCGCAAACCCTGTACCGCCGGTGGTGAAAATTAAATTGACCTCTTCGCGGTCGGCATACGTTTTGAGACGCGTGGCAATCAATTCGCGGTCATCGGAGATGATTTCGGTAGCGGCGATTTGCGCGCCAAGCTTTTCAAGTTCGGCAACGACGGCGGGACCGGATTTATCTTCGCGCTCGCCGCGTGACGCTTTATCGCTGATGGTCAAGACCACGGCGACGAGTTCAACTTTTGCCATAAGCTTACTCCTAAGCCCTTAATGTAACGCAAGCCTCGCCTTTGCGCTACACATCAAAAACAGAATAACCATAACTCCGGCAAATTTCAGAGAGCGGGGATGATTTCATACCGGGAGCGTGGACACCCACGCTCCCGGTAATCATTCGCCCGCCCCAACCCTCCGAGCGTGACGTGGCTCACGGCCCCAGCGGCAATACAGCTAAGGGCGTATAGATTGCTCCGCGCGCCTCTAGCTGGCTTTGCATCACGATGACTTCCCGTGCTGTAAAACCTTCCGCCTCGAAGCCGCCCTGAATTAAGGCTTCGGCAAGGTGACCGCCCTGGCGCGGATTGCGCAGGCGCCCGATGGTCAAATGCGGGTTGAATTTTTTGGCTTCACGCGGAAAACCTTGGCTTGCCAGTTCATCTTCAATCGCCTGCTGCAACTGTCTGAGCGCCTCGGGCGTTTCCTTCAAGCCAACCCATAAGACATTCGGGCGACGCGGGGAAGGGAAACAGCTGGCGCCGCTTATCACAACCTGAAACGGGCTACTGTAGCCGGTTGCGCGTTGCACACCTGCTGTGACGTTAGCCAGTCTATCTCCGGGCACATCGCCTAAAAACTTGAGCGTGAGATGAATGTTCGCAGGGCGCACCCAACTGACTTGCGCGTCAATGCGCCGCAACTCGGTTTGCCGTGCGGCGATGCGCTCCTTGATGGACTGCGGGATTTCGATGCAGACAAATGTACGAATCAACTCTGCAGATTTCGGGTCGTTCATCAGCTAAGGTTTAACTTCGTTATAAGAGGTCATGAAGAAGGTTTGCGCGTCAATTCTCTCTTCACCGGTGGCGGGGCGAACCCGCTCGTATTTGCCGTCTACCAGCAAGCGTCGCGCTTTGACATTGTCGCGCAGGCACACATCGAGCACATCTTTTAAATGCTTCTTCAAATTCGCGTCTTCAATCGGCGTAATAACCTCGACGCGACGGTCTAAATTTCTGAGCATCCAATCGGCGCTGCCAATATAAATCTCTTCCGCGCCGCCGTTGGCAAAATAGTAGATGCGGCTATGTTCCAGAAAACGCCCGACAATGCTGCGAATCTGTATAGTGCTCGAGAGTCCCGGCACATCGGGTCTCAGCATACAGACGCCGCGCACGATTAAATCAATCGGCACACCGGCTTGTGAAGCTTCGTACAGCGAGCGAATGATTTTAGTGTCGGTCAGTGAATTGACCTTGGCAATGATGCGCGCCGGATGTCCGAGTTTGTGATACTCGATTTCGCGCTCAATCATGGCAATCATTTTGTCGCGCAAATTGACCGGCGCAACCAGGAGTTTCCGATACTCGATTTGTCGTGAAAAGCCGGTCAGGAAATTAAATAAGTCTGTGACATCTGCGCCGATTTGCGGATTGCTGGTGAAGAGTCCCAAATCGGTATAGATGCGCGCCGTCGTCGGGTTGTAGTTGCCTGTGCCAATATGAACATAGCGAACCAGGGAGCCGGATTCGCGCCGCACCACCAGCGCCACCTTACAATGGGTTTTCAATCCCAATACGCCGTAAACGACGTGAACCCCTGCGCGTTCCAAACGCCGCGCCCATTCAATGTTGTTCTCTTCATCGAAACGCGCTTTGAGTTCAACCAGCACGGCAACCTGTTTGCCGCGTTCGCTGGCTTCCATCAACGCTTGCACAATCGGGGACCGCTGACCGGTGCGGTAGAGGGTCATTTTAATCGCCAGAACCGCCGGGTCAACCGCCGCCTGATTGATGAAATCAACCACACTGGAAAATGATTGATAGGGGTGATGCACCAGGATGTCCTGGCGATTGATGACATCGAACTGGGATTCGCCGGTATTGAATTCAGGTGGAATGGGCGCGATGAAGGGACGGTCTTTCAAGGTTGAATTGCCCAAATCATAAAGCGCCATAAGGTCCGGAATGTTCAACGGGCCGTCAATCGTATAAACATCATCAGCCGTCAAGCCGATGGAACTTGCCAGATAACGCACCATCTCGCCGGGCATCGTCGAGGAGACTTCCAGACGCACGCCGTGCCCGAAGCGGCGTTTGCGCAGTTCGCGCTCCATGGTTTGCAACAGGTCGCCCGCTTCATCTTCGCGGATTTCAATATCGGCGTCGCGCGTGACCCGGAAGGTAAAACATTCGCCGACCTTGACCCCCGGAAAGAGCGCGTCAGTATTTGCGGCAATCAATTCTTCGAGCAGAATGAATTCGGTGCCGGAATCGCCTACCGGAACCAACCGTTGCACGATGGGCGGCACCTTGACGCGAATAAAACTCGGCGTATTAGAAAGCCGGGTTGAAGAATTATCCTGCGATTGATCAACCATCATGCCGATGTTGAGGCTGAGGTTTGAGATGTACGGGAAACGATGGCTGGGGTCAACGGCTTGCGGCGTCAGCACCGGAAACACATTTTCGAGAAAATAATCCTTCAGTTCGCGCTTCTGTCTTTCCGAGAGCGCGCGATACGGGATAATCACCAATCCTTCGGCCGCCAGCGCCGGAAGAATCTCTTCGCGTATGCAGCGCATCTGCTCTTCAACCATCGAGCGCAGCCGTTGATTGACGCCCCGCAGTTGCGCGGCGGGCATCATACCGTCGGGCGAGAGTTCGGTGACTTTCGATTCAATCTGCTGTTTGAGACCCGAGACGCGAATCATGAAAAATTCGTCGAGGTTGGTCGAAAAGATGGAAAGAAATTTGAGCCGTTCAAGGAGCGGTTGGGTGCGGTCGAGCGCCTCTTCCAGCACGCGATAGTTGAATTCAAGCCAACTCAGTTCGCGGTTGAGTAAGAGTTGATTATTTAGAAAGAGGGTTTTCGGTAACGCGACATTTTGCACCATGCTGATCTCTTCTTCGCGATTTACTTGAATGTTTGCTTCAGCCATAACCGTTCACCTCGCAGCCTTAACCTTGCCTTCAAAGGCTGTCAAAAATCTTTTGTAGAAACCGGTTTCTAGTTTTGCGAGAAAACTTTTTCGGCAGCCTCTCTACCCGATGGACAGGCGAAACCTTCGTCGCTCAACGCCTGATGTAGCGCGTCAAATAAGCGCAGCACATTACCCGGTTGACTGCTTTCGCCCATCAGTCCGATGCGCCAGATTTTGCCTTTCAAAGCCCCCAGCCCACCGGCTATTTCAATATTATGGTCGTTTAATAATCGTGACCGCACGCTGGCGCCATCTACGCCTTCAGGCACGCGCACAGCGTTGACGACCAGGGCGCGATTTTCCGGCGCGGTCAGCAAGCCCATCCCCATGGCTTCAAGTCCTGCAACCAATGCGCGATGCGCCAGCCCGTGCCGCGCAAAACGCGCGTCAAGCCCTTCTTCGCAAATCAGGCGTAAGGCTTCGTGCAAAGCGTAGTTCGTCGAAATCGGTGCCGTGTGATGATAGGTACGCTCGCCGCCCCAATATTTTTCCACCATCGAAATATCGAAATACCAGCTTTGCACAGGCGTCTGACGATTGCGCAAGCGTTCGACGGCGCGCTCCGAAAGCGTAATCGGCGCCAGTCCCGGCGGCGCCCCAAGGCATTTTTGCGAACCCGAATAACAGATATCAATTTGATTTTTATCAACGCTGACCGCTTGACCGCCAAGCGAAGCGACGGCATCAACAATGAGCAACGCCTCATAGCGGTGCGCGAGGTCGCCAAGTGCCGCGAGATTTTGCGCCACTCCGGTTGAGGTTTCGGCGTGCACCAGCGCCAGCGCCCGCGGTTTGCAGGATTTCAAGGCGGCTTCAATCTGGTTTAAATCAACCTGCTCGCCCCATTCGGCGCGCACCACCACAGGGTTAGCCGGGGTACGCTCGATAATGGCAAGCATGCGCTCGCCGAAAACCCCCATCGGGCAAACCACGATATCGTCGCCGCCTTCGACGGCATTGAAAATCGCCGCTTCCATCCCGGCGCTGCCCGTCCCTGATACGGGTAGGGTGACGCGATTATCAGTTTCAAAGACGATTTTCAACATCTCTTTGATTTCATCCATGCATTGCAGAAATCTGGGATCGAGATGACCGAGTACGGTCTTCGTCATGGCTTGCAAGACGCTTGCAGGCACAGGCGTTGGACCCGGCGAAAAGAGCAAGCGGTTCGGAACTTCAAAAGGTTTAAAAACTTTTCTCTCTTTAATAACTTCTATTGGTTCTGATACAAGAGCTGACATTCAATATCTTCCTTTCTCAAACTACGTTTCAGATTTTCTGCTCCACTCATCTTTCACCAATTCATAAACCACGCCGACCGGTTCACAGATGATTAAATCCTGCGCCCCTTGCACCTTGCCGGTGAC
>JBIOWC010000096.1:0-37436 GCA_044868105.1 Blastocatellia bacterium | reverse complement strand
CGGCGCTCAGGCCCGCCATCAAACGCATCACTTCAAGTTCGGCAGGGAGTTTGGTGCGCGCGATAGGGGTTCCGCAGACGCGACAGAAACGCACCGCGCCGAGGTTTTCGGTTTCGCAAGCCGGGCAGATGGTTTTGTTCGTCGGCGCCGTCGCCAGCGCAATAATTGCATCCGCCTCGCGCTCCAGCGTCAGCATATCGCCTTTGCTGAGGATGTATTGCACTTCGTAATCAAAGGTCGCCAGCGTCGAGGCGGGACTGATGGCTTTGAGCGCCACAGTTAAACGCGCTTCGTATTCGAGAATGTGCGCCACCCAGATATTCGTTTGCGTCGGACGTTTCGCTTGCAGGGGATTGTCGCTGATGACGATGTAGTTAAAATCTTCCAGCACATCAGAGAGCTTTTGCCGTACGGCTTCAATATTGCCCGGTATGACCTTCCTGAAATGGTGCTGTGCGTATCCTGTTCCGCTGCTGTTCATCATCGCAAACCTTGAATGCGAGTCCGGTTGAGTTTGAAAGTTTACTCGTTTTTACTTACGCCTGCGCTCGCCGATTTGTTTATTGAATCGTCAGCAAAGCGAAAGACTTTGAAAGCGGTTTCGTGGGGCCGGCCGGGCGCGATATGCAATTCAGGGTTTACCGACAACACCATCATCGTGCAGGCATAGGTGTATTTATTGCTCACCGGATTGCTCGCTTGATCGCGTGAACGAAGGGCCGCTTTAATCACCTCAATATCCACGCTTTCATTGTTCTTGAGCCGTTTTTCCAGCGCCTCCAAGCGCGCGCAAAAATACGGGTCATCTTTGGGCGTTTTATTTTGCTTTTTAAGATTGGCAATATAGCGGTGATTGTAATCGTCATTCGCCAGCGGGTAATTGGTGTGATAGGTAAGCTGGGCGCCCGGGTAAGGAATAAACTCGGCGACTTGGCCCGCAGAGCATTCAAAACTATGTGTCCCTTCGAGGCCGCCAATAATGTAATTCTGCCCGGAGGCATGTTTGATGTTGTAAAGAAAATCCCTAGCCTCTTTAAGCGTCCTTTGTTTCAACACCCCGCGCACGATAAACGATACCGGCAACCCATCTTTTGAATATTCCAATCGCAGCAGGGTGTTGCAGGTGATGGCGACCGCTTGACTGTTGAGCCCGTTGACGCCAATGGCGCCGGGAACCGTCAGGACCAGGGATTCCAAATTGGATTTTTCATCCTTGATGCGCAGCAAAGTTTGATAGCCCTGATAGAAAGTCGGAATGTCCATGTTTTGCGCCACAAAGCTGGGACTCGTGGCAGTGCGATTCACCCCGATGGACGAACAATGTTCGCCGCCGGTTACATCTTCCCAGTTCGCCCATTCTTCATCGGCGAGTTGATAAGCATAGATAGTATTGAAATCCATGCCTGAACCGTCACTGATGCCGCGCACTTCGTCCAATAGTTCAGGCGTCCATCGCTTGATGGCCGGTTGAAAATTCGTCTGGCGCAAAAAATCGGCGATGAATTTATCGGCTTTGACTTTGTACTGCGCTTCAATCTCGGCTTTCCATAATTTAACCAGTTGATGAATCTCGGATTTTAAAGTTTTGCCATGAACCAGGCCGCGATGGTAAGGCGAGCCGCGAAGTTCCAAAACGCGCAGCTTGCCTTCGCGAAGCGAAGACGCCTGGGTTGGCGGCGCCAAGGCTACAACTTTGAAATGCGTTGCCAAACCCAGAGTCGCAATCAAACAAGCAAACGCCACGCTAAATCTAAAAATTAAGTGATTCATAAAACCCTCCGCCGGGTTTACGTCGGCAACTCGCGCTGCGGTTTTACGGATGACCGAGCGCAATGATTGAACAGGTGAAAGAGCCGGGGTTGCCGCCCAGGTTATGCGCCAGCCCGAGCTTCATCTCTTTGACCTGGCGCGGGCCGGCGCGACCGAGCAGTTGATGGTAAATTTCGTAAAGCATGCGCAGCCCGCTGGCGCCTATCGGATGCCCGAATGATTTCAACCCGCCATCGGTATTGATAGGCGTATCGCCCTGCAACGTGAAGGCGCCCGCGTCAACGTCCAGTTGGGCTTTGCCGGGTTCGGATAGTCCTAAATCTTCGTAGATGATCAACTCGGTGATGGAAAAACAATCGTGCACCTCGGCCATACTAATCTCTTTGCGCGGGTCGCGAAGGCCGAGCTGGTCATAAACCTGTCGGGCGGCGGCGCGGGTTTCGGGAAAACTGGTGAAGTTAAAATCGGTGTCGAGTTTGCCGGTGCCCGGACCAACGGCGAGCCCCATGGCTTTGACGGTCACAAAATCTTTTGTGAATTGGGGCGCCAGTTCCGTGCGTGTGATAATCGCCGCCGCTGCGCCATCGGTCGTCGGGCAACAATCAAAAAGCCCTAAAGGCGACGCGATAATCGGCGCGCGCATGACCTGTTCAAGGGCAATCTCTTTTTGAAAATGGGCTTTCTTGTTGCGCGCACCGTTGTAATGATTCTTGACGGATATTTTCGCCAGCGTCTCTTTGTCAGCGCCATAATCGTGAAAGTAACGATTCGCCGCCAGCGCGAAGGCGCCGGGCGCGGTGTTGCCGGCGCCAATCACGTTTGCCGCAGCGCCCGGCAACCCCGAAAACCCCGAATCTTTTAATTTCTCGAACCCGACAACCAGCACCAAATCGTAGGCCCCTGCGGCTACCGCGAATGCGGCATTGCGCAAAGCATCCTGACCCGTGGCGCACATATTTTCGACGCGGGTGACCGGGATATATTGCAGTTTGAGCGGTTTTGAAATCGTTTGTCCGCTGACCCCCGACGTCAGCGTGCCGACCCAGGCGGCTTCGATTTGCGCGGGTTCAACGCCGGCATCCTCGAAGGCTTCAAACGCCGCTTCGACAATCAAATCATCTGCCGATTTATCCCAGTGCTCGCCGAATTTGGTGCAGCCCATGCCGATGATGGCAACGCGGTCATTCAGATTTTTCATTGACGCTCTCCTTTGGCAAACTTCAGCTAACGAAGTGATAACAAATCGCCTTTCATAAGTCTAGCGGGTTAGGTCCGCCTGACGAGCCATTCTTGCGGTTTTCAGAAAGCTTGTCGGGCGTGCGCTTATTCGGCAAAACCCTAACCGGCGACCGCTTAAATTTTATCGTCGGATGCGGCAGAGCTGCGCGGATTCCTCTGGCCGTCCAATCCGTACTTCCGGGTTAAACCCAAAGCCAAACCTTATTGAAAACTACTTGACTCTGTATGAATCCAAATTCGCCGCACCAACGAAGTAATTCATGCAGAAAATTAAAAAGAAGGGGCTGGAGTTTTCACACTCATCGTACCAGTGAAAAAAATCGCGGTTATCGGAGCAGGCATCGCAGGGCTATCAGCGGCATATTATCTCAGCCGCAAATACGAAGTCGCGCTTTTTGAAAAAGAGGCGCGACTTGGCGGGCACACGCACACCATCGAGGTGGATAGCAGCCTTGGCAAACTGCCCGTTGATACGGGCTTCATCGTTCATAACGAGCGCACCTATCCCAATCTCATCAACCTGCTTGCCGAACTTGGCGTCGAAACCCGGTTTAGCGATATGTCTTTTTCAGTCATTCATAAAAGGACGAATTTTGAATATTCAAGTCGCGGCACCAACGGATTTTTCGCGCAACGGAAAAATTTATTAAACGCGAAACATTATGGACTCCTGAAAGAGATTCTGCGCTTCAATCGTGAAGCGCCGCGCCTGTTAGACCAGCCCGATAACGAAAACATCACGCTCGGTGAATTCATTGAGACAAAAAGATTCGGTAAACGGTTTTCTCAGTTTTACCTTTACCCGATGGCTTCGGCGGTTTGGTCAACCCCGCTGGAAAAGATTTTGGATTTTCCGGCAGCTACCCTCATTCGCTTTTTCGCCAATCATGGCATGCTGGGCCTCAACACCCATCCTCGTTGGAAGGTGATTAACGGCGGCAGCCACGCGTATATCAAACCACTGACGGTGCCCTTCAAAGAGCGCATTTTTACAGGACAAAACCTGCTCGCGGTTGAGCGCAGCGAGGCCGGCGTCAAACTCATCTTCGCCGATAAAGCCTGCTGGTTTGATGAAGTGGTTTTCGCTTGTCACGGCAATCAGATTTTGCCGCTGCTCGCTCGCCCCACAGACACTGAACGCGAGGTGTTAAAAAATTTTCAAAGCAATCGCAATGAAACGGTTTTGCACACCGACGCGAAATTTTTGCCGCGCAATAAAAATGCGCAAGCGTCGTGGAATTACCATGTCACCGAAGACAGTCGCGCGAGCACGACCCTGACCTATCACATGAATCGTTTACAACAGCTTCCGACAAAAGAAGATTATTGCGTGACGCTCAACGCCAATGGCGAGCTTGACCGGTCCACCGTTATTCGCAATCTGGTCTATTATCATCCGCTCTTCACCCGCGCAGCCCTGCGAGCGCAACAGCGTTGGGCGGAAATCAGCGGCCAACATCGCACGCATTTCTGCGGCGCATATTGGTTTTACGGCTTTCACGAAGACGGCTTAAATTCCGCCTTGCGCGTGGCGCGCGCGCTCGACATTGAATGTTAAAAACCGTAGTCGTCAGGCGGTCAGTTAATTTCTTAACCGGCTGCCGACTACTGGCTACCGGCAATCGGTTATGGAATCGGCAATCTGTTTCGGCACCATACGTCATCGGCGCTTCGAACCGCGCCCACACGATTTTGTCTATCCGCTGTTTATGGCCCTCGTGGATATAGACCGGGTGGTGGAACTCGTCAAGGTTTCGCCGTTTCTGAGCTACAACCGATTCAATTGGGCGACCTTCGATGAGCGCGACCATTTCGGCAATCCGACTTTAAAGCTGAGAGAGCGACTTGAACTCGGTGCCGCTCAACAAGGACTCAGCTTGCCCGACGGACAAATTTTTCTGCTCACCCATCTGCGTTACCTCGGGTACAACTTCAACCCGGTGTCGTTTTTTTATTGCTATGACCGGGCCGAAGCTTTGCAGGTAATTGTCGCCGAAGTGAACAACACCTTTGGCGATGCGGAAAATTATTGGCTCTCGGAAAAAAATGAATGGCGCACGAAAAGATTCAAACGCTATCGGGAATCTAAACGCCTGCATGTTTCGCCGTTCAACAAAATGGCGCTCGATTACACCTTTGTTTTTTCCGACCCGCGAGAAGAAAAGTTTTTCGCGCATATGAACACCCTCGATGACGGACGCGCAAATTTTGATGCGACGCTCAAGTTGGAACGACGCGCCTGGACAGGCGCGCACCTGCACCGCGCCTTGCTTCGTCACCCCTGGATGACCGCGAAGGTGATTACCGCAATTCATTGGCAGGCTTTGAAACTTTATTTGAAAGGGAACCCGTTTTATGCAGACCCCGGCATAAGAAAGAAGTAACGGTTGAGAAGCGGTCCTTGACCGCGTTTAAGAAGGCTACGTAAAAGGAGAGCATATCCATGGCGGACATCAACAGCAGTTGGACAACCCGGCTCGCAAAACGCATTTTGTTAAAAACCCTCGAACGCTTAAAAGAAGGTTATCTGGAGGTTGTTTGTTCCGAGCAGACTTATCAATTCGGCGACCCGAATGCGCCCATGCGCGGCACCGTTCGTGTGCGCGACGACCGCGCCTTCAAACGCGTGCTCTTTGGCGGCGACATCGGCTTTGGTGAAGCCTATATGGACGGTGATTGGAGTTCGCCCAATGTTGTTGAAGTCGTGCGCCTGGTGATTCGCAATATTCATTTGTTTGAGCAGGAAAATGCCTGGCTCGCTTCGTTAAAGAAGAAGATTGATTTTGTGAGCCACAAACTGCGCCCCAATTCGCTCAAAGGCAGTCGCAAAAATATTCAGGCGCATTACGATTTAAGCAACGACTTTTACCAATTGTTTTTAGACCCGACGCTGGCTTATTCGTGCGGCGTATATGAAAAACCGGACGATTCGCTGATCGCCTCACAACTGCAAAAATTTGATTTGATTTGTCGCAAACTGCAACTCGCGCCCGAAGACCAGGTGCTCGAAATCGGCACTGGCTGGGGCGGGTTTGCCGCCTATGCGGCAACCCAATATGGTTGCCGTGTGACGACAACCACGATTAGCAAAGCGCAACATGATTTTGCCGCCGAGCGTTTCGCCCGTTTTGGTTTAGCGAACGGGCAAGTCAAGTTGTTGTTTGAAGACTATCGTAATTTGCATGGCAAGTTTGACAAAATCGTCAGCATTGAAATGTTCGAGGCCGTCGGTTTTGATTATTACGATGACTATTTCAAAACCTGCGAGCGTCTGCTGGCGGAACATGGCACGATGCTTTTGCAAACCATCACCATTTGTGACCAGCGCTTTAATGAATACCGCCAGCGCGCCGACTGGATTCAAAAATACATTTTCCCGGGCGGCGAACTCGCCACCCTAAAAGGGATTCTCGATTCGCTGACGCGCGTAACCCGCATGTCGCTCTTTCACGCCGAAAATATCGGCGCCCATTATGCGCGAACCTTAAACGCCTGGCGCAGAAATTTTCACAAGGCGCTCGATAAAGTTCGCCGTCTCGACTTCGACGACCGCTTCATCAAGATGTGGGACTATTATCTGGCGAGTTGCGAAGCGGCATTTCTGGAACGCTCAATCGGCGATTATCAATTGTTACTGGCAAAGAACACCAATCAGGAATCGCTTTACGGCGAACCCTGGACGATAGACGATTATCAACCCTCACGCCTTGAACTGGCGCTCAGTCTGGAGTGGTAGCCAGTAAGAGAAGGGGAGACGGGGAGAGTTGTTCTTAAGCAAAACCTCTTGCTGTTCTGAAGCACCTCGTTTTCCATAGAGCAAGACTGCGGTACTTCTTTGTTGTCTCGCTATCTCCCCGTCTCCCCGTCTCCCCCTCTCCCCTTCTCCCTATCTCCCCCGCTTTCCTATCCGCTTGAAGTTCACGCCCGCCTGTCATACTATTCGCCTCACCATAAAACGCATTCAAAAATTCAATTTACGAAGACGGGAGAAATTTATGTCGGGATCGAAACCAGAAAATCCGCAAATGAAAGTTAATCGCAGAAACTTTGTTAAAACTGCTATTGGCGCGGGCGCCGCCATCACCATTTTGAAAGACTCACGTTCGGTGTACGGCACGCCGGCAAACGGGCACATTCAATTCGGTTTGATTGGCAGCGGCGGACGCGGGCGCGACATTCTCAAATGGGCGGTGGACACTGGCAAAGAAGCCAGCACCCCGGCGCGCGCCCTGGCGGTTTGTGATGTCTATGCGAAACGCCTCAGACTGGCCAAAGAGTTCGTGATGAAAGAGTACGGCGAAGGCAGCAACTGCGACGGCTACATGGATTATCGTGAACTGTTGGAGCGCAAAGATATTGATGCCGTGTTGATTGCCACGCCCGACCACTGGCACGCGCCGATTGCGCTGGCGGCGCTCGATAAAGGCAAAGATGTTTATCTTGAAAAACCGATGACCAAGACGGTTGACGAAGCCCGCAAGATTTACGAAAAGGTACAGGAGACCAAGCGCGTCTTGCAGGTCGGTTCGCAGACCACAAGTTCTGATCAGTGGTGGAAAGTTCGCAAAGCCATTAAAGACGGACTGATCGGCAAACTCATCATGAGCCAGGGGTCTTTCCATCGCAATTCGACGGGCGGCGAATGGAACTGGCCGATTGATAAAGCGGCCGGACCCGACAAGACCGGCGATGATTACATTGATTGGAAGATGTGGCTGGGCGATGCGCCCAAGCGCCCCTTTGATGCAGACCGTTTCTTTCGCTTCAGAAAATACTGGGATTATTCGGGCGGCATTGCGACCGACCTGTTCTACCACGTGATGGCGCCGATGAATATCTGTTTTGGCGAAGCGCAATTTCCTTATCGCGTCACCGGCACCGGCGGCATTTACGTGTTCAAAGACGAGCGCGAAGTGCCCGACACCTTCACCATGACCGCCGATTATGCGCAAGGTCATTGCGTGGTGATCAGTTCTTCGATGGCCAACGATACCCACATTCCGGCGCTCATTCGCGGACACGAAGGCACGATTTTGATTAACCCGAACGGCCAGTTTGAAGCGCGGGTCAGTAAAATTACCATCACGCCACAACGCGATTTCAAAAAACAGTTCGCCGAAAAGCATGGGCAAGAGGAGCTGGTCTGGGAGTGCGAAAACACCGAATCGCACATGGCGAATTTCTTCCGGTGTACGAAGACGCGGGAACTGCCGAGGCTCGATGCGCTCACCGCTTATAAGACCATGACGGCCATCGCCATGGCCGTGGAATCGTATCGCCAGGGTCGGGTGCTCTATTTTGACGAGAAGAAACAGAAGGTCGTCAAAGATGCGCCGCGCGCTTAATCGTTAGTTGTACATCACCCGGAATAGGTTCAGCTTTGTAGAGGCGACCTGTTGATAAACCTGTGGATTACTTTTTCTAGCTCCGTCAGAGGCGACCTGTTGGGTATCCCGAAACAGACTGCTCCTGACGGAGCTAAACTTATTATCAAAGGTTGCGTTGCTCGGATAAGGCAGTATTGAAATTCCATCGGGATGATTAATTATTCGCGATTGCACGGATGACCCAGAGACTGCCCCGCATCTTTCACTCGTGCCGGGCTGGTATCGCGTCAGCATCTATTAGGGCGACCTTGATCAGTTGAGCGATGACAGGTTAGACGGCAATGACCATTACAAAATGGCGCTTTGGCCAGCAGCATTTGCCGGGCCACAAATTTTTACGCGCAGAATAAAAATCTGACTTGAGCGATTATTACTTCAATATGATGATAGAAATTCGAGCCCTAGAACCGCATCAAATCCCGGCCGCCAAGCGCGTGATGGCCGAAGTCTGCAATGAAATATGGAAAATTGAATCGACGGCGGAAGCGCTTGAACGAGCGTTCGACGAAGCCGGCGAGTTCGAGGATATCAATAACCCGGCGTTATATTATTTCGACAACAAGGGCATTTTCCTGGTGATTGTTGATGATGGGGAAGTCGTCGGCACTGGCTCAATCAAACGCTTGAATGAGGATATTTGTGAACTCAAACGCATGTGGATATTGCGAGCCTATCGCGCCCAAGGCTGGGGCAAGGTGATCGCCGAAGCGCTTTTGCAATTTGCCCGCGCCGCTGGTTACGGGCGCGCCTGGCTCGAAGTCTATGACCGGCAACTGCAAGCGCGCGCCATTGCCTTTTATCAAGCGCTGGGCTTTTACGAAATCCCGCCTTACAAGGAAAGCCCGGCAAAGCTTTATATGGAAAAGCTTCTTTGATATGAAAAGCTTCTTTGACCGCAGCCAATTCAGGGCGGCTAACTTGCTAAAATTCTAAGGAGCCGTATGGCCTCACAGACGAATAATGTTGAACTCCCTGCTGACCTACCGCCGCCTGCGCCAAAATCCAAGCTGGAGTTAGTCAATAGACTGGGCGAAATCCGCGACAGTTTGTTGGTTTTGGCAAGCGGGCTATACTTTTTAGGCTATCTCTCATGGGCCTTCTATGCCTGGGAACACCAACTTGGCTTGCTGCCGGTTTTAGACGCCCAGTATTTTGCTGCAGGGGTTTTCCCAGCAGTTATTCTTCTGATCTTTGGTCTACTGGTTCGCTGGCTTTTTGCCGCGCCGCAATGGGCCAAAAAAGCGCCTTCTGAAAGCCAGGAAAAAGTGGGTTATTATTTAGGAGTCGCCGGCACGCTCTTTCTATTCACCGGCGTAATTCTGTCCCAGTTCGTCAGCAAAGCTTGGGGACTCACGTTATTTTATATCGGCGCGGTTTTCGGATACGCGAGCGCGATTCTGTTGCGCCAAAAAGGGAGCAAGTTTTTACAGGTCATCGGGCTGTTTTCAATTTGGATTATGGTCGTGATAGGAAGTCTGTGGCTCCTGTTGTCTTATGTCGAGCGCTGGTTTCCCGCTTTGCCGCAGGAATGGGGCGGGCCAAAACCGCGATGTGTGCGCCTCGACATTGATACCGCCAAAATTTCTCAAGAGACTTTAGGGAAAATCTTGCCTGACGAATTGTCGAAAGACGCCAAAGGCGTTTGCCGTTCAAAAAGTTTGCAGATGATATTTGATGGCAGCGAATTCGTTTTACTCGGCGATAATTTTGACGCGGTCGAGGCAACTCACCGATTTTACAAAATCAAAAAAGATTCCATCGAAGCGGTGTTTGCTTGCGACTGAGGCTGGCCATCAACCCCGTCCGTAAAGCAACAGCCCGGCGATGGCGCCGCCCAGTACCAGCCACGCTGAATTGACACGAAAACGTAACAGCAAAACGGCGCTGATGACGGCGAGTACGACAGTCGCAATATCAATGAGCGCTGCGCGTCCGAGTTGATAAGTCACCACGACCATCAAGGCCAGCGAAGCCGCGTTGACGCCATCCAAAAATGCGCTGGCAATTTTAGACTGTCGAAGGCGCGGCACCAGAGGGCCGCTCACGGCTACGAAAAAAAATGCCGGAAGAAAAATGCCAACCGTTGCAACGATCGCTCCCGCGCCGCCGCCAAGCAGGTAGCCGATAAAGGTCGCGGTTGTGAAGACCGGGCCCGGCGTAACCTGACCAACGGCAACGGCGTCGAGCAATTGCGCTTCGCTGAGCCAATGCCAGCGCTCAACCAAATCGGCGCGAATGAAAGCTAACAACACATAACCGCTGCCATAGAGTACCGAACCGACTTTGAGAAAAAAGAGAAACAGGCTCCATAATCCGAAGGGCGCGCTCGTCGTCACCTCTGAGGCGCTGGCGGCTTGCGCAAAAGGAGTAAAGGGTAAGGTGGAGAAAAAAGAAAGGAGTGAGCGCGTTGTATGCTTAAGGCGTTCAACCATCTCTTTGCCAAAGCCCATCAGGATTCCAGCGGCCAATAAAATCAGCAGTTCGTGAACTCTGAATAAATTAAGCGTAACGGCTGCACAAGCGATGACGGCTAAAAATTTTGTTTTAATTGCTGTGCGCCCGAGCCCCCAAAGCGCCTGTGCGACGACCGCGATAATGACCGGCTTGACGCCGTAAAGAATGGCGGAAACCTGTGGGAGCGAACCATAGCGAACATACGCCCAGGCAAACCCTAAAACAATGAACATTGCCGGAAGAATGAAACAGGTGCCGGCGACGAATAGTCCAGCCCAACCGGCTTGCCGGTGCCCGATGTGAATCGCCATTTCGGTTGAGTTGGGACCGGGAATCAGATTGGTGGCGCCGAGCAGATCGAGAAACTCTTCACGCGTGAGCCAGCGCCGCCGCCGCACCACTTCATCTTCCATCATGGCAATGTGCGCGGCCGGCCCGCCAAAGGCAATGGTTCCCAATTTGAGAAAGAGCATGGCGAGTTCAACAAGTGAAGCGCGGTTGCGCACCGGAGTTAGGGTTTCTGATTTTTCATTTTCTGTCATGCGAGTTTGTCAAACTGCTAACCAGCCTTCACAAGCTAAACGCCCACGCCGATGTTTGCGGTCAGGCGCAGAAAATCGCGGTTATGGGTGTCCATTTCTGTTGTCATTGCTCTTCTCCTTTATCTATTTGGCTCGCCGATTAGAGATTAAAACTACAGAGAAATGATATTCAACCGCTTGATAAGGTTGGCGATTTCTTGAGCCCCCAAACCGTCGGGGCGCAGTTTCCGGATTAAAATTTTCTGCGCCTTGTTCAAAGCCGATAGCTTCCATAAAATCCTAGCGCAGTTTAAATCCCATTTACGAGAAAGCCATACAATGACCGAACATTTTACACCCGAAGAACTCGCCGCCCTGAAACCCTATGTCAGCAATACGGAACGACCGGTCTTCGTTGTCGAAAACCTTCCTGAAGAGGTTGTCGCTGTGCTCTTTGCTTATTACAGCCGCAGCAAAGAATCCTTGAGAAGAAATTTGCTCAAGCTCTTGGTTGATAAAGACCTCGACCTGACCAACCGCGTCGTGGTTGAAGAGGACGACGCGGTGAAATTTTCGCTTGCCAAAGAGAAGGCCAAACAGTTTCACGAAAAATGGGTCGTCGGCTACGGTCACGCCTCGGTTGCCGAACACGCCATCGCGCACATCGCCATCGAAGACGTTTCCATCATTACCAGCAAAATTATTGAAGACAACCGGCTGGCAAGTTATACGGAAAAATCTACGCGCTATGTGGTCTTCGACCCGGAAAAATTTTACCAAGCGCCTGAGCTTGACTCTACGCCTCACGCCGGGCTTTATCGCGAAACAGTGAGCGCCATGATGCAGGCTTATGCGGAGCTTACGCCGCTTTGCATTGAAGAGATTAAAAAGCGTATGCCAAAGAAAGAGACGCAAACGCCAGCGGGTTACAACACGGCTTGCAAAGCCAAAGCCTGTGATATTCTGCGCTACATTTTGCCGGCTGCGACCTATACCAACATCGGACTGACGATTAACGGACGGGCGCTAGAGCACATGATTACCAAAATGCTTTCGCATCCGCTTCGCGAAGCGCAGGAGTTCGGCGCCGCGCTTAAACGCGAAGCCGAAACCATCATTCCGACGCTTTTGAAATATGCCGATTACAACGCTTTTATTGACCAAACCAATCGCGAAATGCAACGCCTCGTCAATGAACTGATGAAAGCGAAAGAGGCGCCCGCCTTCAAAGAAGCCAGGCCCACGGGAAACACGGCAAGGCTCGTACATTATGACCATGACGCGGAAAACAAACTGGTCGCGGCTATCTTATACGAATACACGCACACGAGTTTGGACAACCTGAATGCGCAGGTGCGCGAGATGAAATCAGAAGAGCGAGAGCGCATCATTGATGAATATTTGAATCGGCGCGGCAAATGGGACGAGCCGCTTCGCGCCCTAGAGCAGGTTTATTACACCTTCGACATTCTGGTTGATTACGGCGCCTTCCGTGACATTCAACGCCATCGTATGGCGACGCAGACCAATCAATTGCTGACCGATGTGCATGGCTATGAAACGCCGCCGGAGATTAACGACTACGGTTACGCGAAAATTTATAATGACCTGGTCGAACGGGGCAGCGAAGCCTACCAGAAAATTGCCGCAGAATTTCCCTTTGAAGCGCAATATGTATTGCCCCTGGCATTCCGTAAACGGGCGCTCTTTACCTGGAATTTGCGCTCGCTCAATCATTTTGTGAGCCTGCGTTCAGCCAAGCAAGGGCACATTTCCTATCGCGACATTGCGCAACAGGTCTATCATGAAGTCGCCCGCGTGCACCCTCTGCTGGCTAAATATATTCGCGTAGATCTGCAGGAATACGCGCTCGCTCGTGCCTGAACCGTCTCAACGTAATAAGGATGGAGTAGGGTTTGGAAAATTTTATTATGGGGTGAGGCTTGGCAGAAAGAAGCCAAGGAAAACTTCAACTGACGGTTGCTGATTTCGAAATCACAAAGCATCAAGGAGGCCCCCAGTATGCCCGCAGTTTTCGTTCACGGCGTCCCAGACACCCACCGCGTCTGGCGTCAGCTAATTTCCCGCCTTGACCGCAGCGATGTCCTAACCCTCAGCTTGCCCGGTTTTGATAGCCCGTTGCCCGCGGGCTTCAAGGCGACAAAAGAAGAATATGCGAATTGGCTGCTTGAACAGCTTAGCGCCTTGCCGAAACCTTTGGATTTGGTCGGTCACGATTGGGGCGCCATACTGGTGCTTCGCGCGGTCTCTGTGCAACCCGACATGGCCCGCAGTTGGGCGGTTGGCGGCGCGCCGATAGATGCCAAATACGTCTGGCATCAGGCGGCGCAAATGTGGCAAACCCCCGAAGTCGGTGAACAGGTGATGCAAGCGATGACTGCTGAAGCCCTGCACACGGCGCTCGCCAGCGGCGGCGTGCCAAACGAAGAGGCGGCGGAAACCGCCAAATATATAGATGGCACCATGAAAGATTGCATCCTCAAATTGTATCGGTCGGCGGTAAACGTAGGCCTTGAATGGGAGCAAGATTTAGCGCAGATTTCCGCGCCGGGGCTGGTTCTTTGGGGAGACGATGACCCCTATGTGCCGCCGAATTTTGGTCTTCATCTGGCCGAGCGCACCCGCGCAACATTTATTTCATTTATAGGCTGCGGACATTGGTGGCAACTCCAGCGGCCGGATGAAGTAGCCGCCGAACTTCAGCGATTGTGGCAATCTCTCGCATCCTAATGCTTTTATCTCTGGACAATGACTTTGCTTGTCGAGAGCCGGTGTTTAAGCGGCGTTCTGGTAGGCTATAATTTCAATCGAGCGTCCGGCGCAATTTGAAGCCATTTTTCGGACAAGGGTATAGGCCAAGTGAGGAGCGCAGAAAAACTCAATCGCTTAACGGATGAGCAATTGCTCAATATACGCTTTTGCGATTTACCCCTGAAGATTGAAGGTACCCCTTTAGCGCTTCGCATCACACGCCTTTATCAGGAACTCGAAAAACGCGGACTCCGCTTCAAACCGCATACCTGGTTATCCGAAGAATGGTTTTCGCCGGATGAGATTCCGGGGTTTGCTTTCCCGTTTTATCTGGCCCATCCGAGACTTGCGAAACTTGAACGCCAGCAGATGCTCGAAGTCGAAGGAGGCACCGAAAAAGAGTGTCTTCGGATTATGCGCCACGAAACCGGGCATGCCATAGATAACGCCTTTCAACTGCATGGCCGACGACGCTACCGTGAATTATTCGGCGCTTTCTTGCAAGCATACCCCGACTGGTATCAACCCCAACCGCATAGCCGCGACTTTGTTTTTCACCTGCCCGCCTGGTATGCGCAATCCCACCCGGCGGAAGATTTCGCCGAAACGTTTGCCGTGTGGCTGACGCCCGGTTCGCGCTGGCGAAAAGCTTATAAAGACTGGCCGGCGCTCCGTAAATTAGAGTTCGTAGATGAGGTGATGCGAGAGCTTGCCGGGCGTGACGCGCCGAACCGGAGGCGCGAAAGGGTTGAAGATTTGTCCGAACTTGAAATCACGCTGGGCGAGCATTACCAGAAAAAGCGCGCCCATTATTCATTTCACTATCCGTCCGATTATGACCAACAGTTGTTGCGAATATTTTCAGCCGAGCCGCGCTATCAACCCGCTATGAGCGCCGTAAATTTCCTGCGCCGTTTTCGCCGCGAACTCTACAAGGAGGTTGCCGAGGGGACAGGGGTGCACACCTACGCCGTTGACCAGATGATTCAACACCTGATGAACCGTTGCCGCGAGTTAAAATTGCGCCTCTGTTTAACCGAAGAGCACACGCGGCAAAAATTGCTTGTTTTATTAACCGTGCAAACCATGACGGGAATCTATTCGGGCTATCACCGGATTGCCCTGTGAACCAGCCATTGACCTGAAAATGGCTCTGACAGCCAGATTGGTGGTTTACCTAAGGAGCTTAATTGAAAAATAAACCGAAAAAAAAACTTCGGGTCATTGTCCTGATGCGCGACGATTTGATTCCGCCTGAAACCCTCGACGGCGTCGAGAATGTCGAAAAAGAGGAATGGCGCACCGAATATGATGTCGTCACCACCTTGCGTAAATTGGGGCACGATGTTTTTCCAGTCGGTGTGCGCAGCGAACTGAGCGCCATTCGTGAGGCGATCGAAGCGCATCAACCGCAAGTGGCTTTCAATCTGCTCGAAGAATTCGATGGTTACCCCATCTTCGACCAACACGTGGTCAGTTATTTGGAACTCAGAAAGCAAAAATACACGGGTTGTAATCCGCGCGGGTTGACGCTTACCCGCGACAAAGCCTTGACCAAAAAAATTCTCACCTATCATCGCATACACGTGCCGCGCTTTGCGGTTTTTCCAAAGCAAAAAAAGATTGAGCGTCCCGGGCGTTTGCAGTTTCCGCTGTTCGTTAAATCGCTTAGCGATGAAGGCTCGGTCGGCATCGCTCAGGCATCGCTGGTGCGTAGTGATGAGAAATTGAAAGAACGGGTTGAATTTATTCATCAACAAAATGCCACCCCGGCGCTTGCCGAAGAGTTTATTGAAGGGCGCGAAATTTATGTCGGGGTGATAGGCAACCAGAAGCTTCAGGCGTTTACGCCTTGGGAGTTGGTGATGAAAAATTTGCCCGAAGGCGCCGCCAATATCGCGACCGGCAAAGCCAAATGGGACATCGAATATCAAAAGCGCATCGGGCTGACAACGCAGCCCGCCAAGCTTGATGACAAAACCAAAAAAGAGTTCGAGCGCCTATCCAAACGCATCTATCGCATACTGGGTCTGAGCGGCTATGCGAGAATAGATTATCGTTTGAGAGAAGACGGGCGCCTCTACGTATTGGAAGTCAATCCCAACCCTCAGATTGCCTACCACGAAGATTTCGCCGATTCAGCCGAACATTGCGGCCTCAAGTATGCGCCGCTGTTACAAAAAATTCTCACACTGGGAATGCGCTATGAGCCTTGAAATAAATTTAAGCTTGCGGCAAGCTGAGGGCCCGGGTTTCTCGATAAAGATGAAAAGGGAAATGCCGGAAAGCGAATCAGGATATGAGTGATTTTCGAGCGGCTTGAAAGTTTAATTTGGGTATCAGGCCGCGGGCTAACGGATGCAAGTTGCAACGCCCTGAATGAAGAGACGCTTTGATGGAAATTTCGATTAAACTTCTCGATGCAACGCTGCCCGTGCCGCGCTATCAACGCGAAGGCGATGCCGGATTTGATTTGCACAGCCGCATTGATTTTATCGTTGAACCCGGCGAACGGGCGGTGATTCCAACCGGTGTGGCACTGGCGATTCCGCAAGGCTACGCCGGCTTGGTGCTCGCGCGAAGCGGGTTGGCGGCGCGCCATGGGATTGCGCTCGTCAATGCGCCGGGGTTAATTGATTCGGGGTATCGCGGCGAAGTTGCCGTCATTATTATCAACACCGATAAGCGCGAACCCTTTCATATCAAACGCGGTGACCGCATCGCGCAAATGGTGATTCAACGGGTCGAAGAAGCGAGACTGGTTTGCGTCAATGAACTAGATGAAACCGCGCGAGGCACCGGCGGTTTCGGCAGCACTGGAAAAGAGTCTTGAATCTTGACCCTTTACCGTTTATTTTCTCATTAGGTCTGCCAGTCTTTTTTTCTGCCCCTTCGCTTTCAACCTATTTGACTTCGTTGGTTTTGAAAACTTTCATTGATGTTTAACTGGAAGCAAAAATCATTGACACAAAACAAGGCGAGTTAATTTCATAAAATGATAACCGGGTTCAATACAGACGTTCAGCACGGAAGCCAAATTTATCACGTTCAAACGGAAGACCGTGGGACAAAGGATAACCCTGTCCTTGAATCTTTGGTTTATATCAATGGCGCAATCATTGCAAAAAAACTCACGCCTTATGCTGATAAAGTGAAAGCGGGGGTCAGCGATGCGGCGATTGCTTCGCTGCTGAAACGTCAGCATCAAGTGATTATCGCGGCGATCAAAGCCGGACGCGTTGAAGATTTAATCAAACATTCAAACGGCTTTGGTCAAGAGCTGGCCGAAAGCGCGGCGCCGATTACTGCGCCAGCCGGTGTGCCGCGTCTGGAAGCGCCGAAAAAACTCGAACCGGAAAAACCAAAATCCGGGAAATCCGGCTATCTCAACAAACCCTCAGGACAACTGACCCGCAAATCTTCTTCCGGGCAACTCAAAAACACAGGCGCCTTGAAAGCCAGCAACCCGCTTACCAGCGGACCGAAAGTCGAAGCTCCGCAATCCAAACCGGCGGCGCTGCCACCGCCCATTCAGCGAAAGCGTTCAGGACCGTTGAAAACCGGCAGCTTGAACCTTGATGATTTGATTTCCGATTATCTCAAACGCAGTTCCGAACAAGACCGCCTGGAGCTCGCCGTGCTATCGCCGAATGTCTTTGTCGCCGGTCACTCGATTGGCCTGCGCGTTGAGGTTAAACAAAATGGCCGGCTCGAAGCCGATGCCATTGTCACGGTCAAAGTCATTGGCACAGCCTTCAAACCGCAGGTTTATATCGGGCGCACCAACGAAGACGGGATTGCCGTATTCAATCTCGCGCTCCCGGCGTTTACATCGGGCACGGCGGCCATTGTTGTCGAAGCTCAATCGCGGCTTGGTCGCGGCGAATTAAAACATCTCATTCGCAAATCATAAAACAAATTCAGCATACGCTTAACAAGCAGCCTAAGTGCCACGAAAAGGCGCACCTGGCGATTGTGCAACGACCGGCTGTCGATTGCAGAAGTTTTGGCTTCTCTACTTTGGGCGCCTCTAGGTGGCTAATTAAACCTATCTTTTCAGTTAAACCTATCTTTTCAGATTTCCGGATTCGGGATTGAGAACAGAGTCGTTATAATGACGATGGGGTTCTGAATCTTTTATTTACAGGAGAAGGCTTGAACGTAACGGTCAATGGAGATGAGAAACAGATTGCCGAAGGGACAACCATTGCAGGCTTGCTTGAATTTCTGGAACTCAAGTCTGAGCGTCTGGCCGTTGAAGTCAACCGCCAAATCGTGCGGCGCACCGCTTGGAATTCCACGGTGCTTGCCGCAGGCGACCGCATAGAGATTGTCAATTTCGTAGGTGGCGGCGCGCTTGATTGAAGGCGCCTCCATCCTGTCTAATAATCTCTTCCATGCCAATCCCCGAAGTTGAGAAGCCGAAAGTTACCGCGAATGCAAAATCAATCCTTCTCAACAGATGATTGAATTTCATTATATAGAGGAAGCCAAGTCATGTCTGACAAGTTAGTGATTGCAGGGCGCGAATTCAATTCGCGTTTGATTTTAGGAACCGGCAAATTCGAAAGCAACACCGTCATGGTAAAAGCTCACGAAGCCTCAGGCACAGAGATGGTCACGGTCGCCGTGCGGCGCGTGAATCTCGCAGATCGCAGCGAAAAATCTTTTCTTGATTATATTGATACAAAAAAATATCACCTGTTGCCGAACACCGCCGGATGTTACAACGTCGAGGACGCCGTGCGCACGGCGATGCTGGCGCGCGAAGCGCTCGATACCAATTGGGTCAAGCTTGAAGTCATTGGCGATGAACGCACGCTGTTTCCCGACAACGAAGGCTTGATTCAGGCAACCAAAGAACTGGTGCGCGAAGGGTTTATTGTGATGCCCTATTTGAATGATGATTTGATTGTCGCCAGAAAATTGATTGATGCGGGAGCGGCCGCCATTATGCCGCTGGCGGCGCCGATCGGTTCGGGACTTGGCATTCAAAATTTCACCAACTTGAAAATTCTGCGCGAAATGATTACCGAGGTGCCGCTTATCGTTGACGCCGGCGTCGGCACGGCCTCCGACGCTACGCTGGCGATGGAACTTGGCGTAGATGGCATCTTGATGAATACCGGAGTCGCATGCGCGCGCGATGCGGTAGCCATGGCTGAAGCGATGAACTACGCCGTCAAAGCCGGCCGCCTGGCTTATCTTGCCGGACGCATTCCCAAGAAGTTGTACGCCACGGCTTCGAGTCCAACCGAAGGCGTGATTGAATAAGTCTTAAGTCAATTCTTCCGCTTTAGAGAGGGCTAGCAACCTGCTCTAAAGGGAAGAATTTTTGGATATTGAATAATTATCTTATTGTGGGAGATTGGGGTTTAGCGGTCTTGTCTATCATGTTTTTGGTGATAGATGTTGCGGTTGGCGCGGTCTTGCATATTGTCTATGCGATACCGCTCTTTCCAAGAAACGTGACCATCACTTTTGGCTCTCCACTCATAGCGTTGAATAGCCGCTTGCTGTCGTTCCAGCCGATAAACTTCGCGCCCTGTGAGTTCGCCGCTATGGATGCCTTGACGAATGCGGCTCTGCTGTTCACGTTGACGTTTGTTGATATGCGGGGTGTTCGCTAAGGTGACGACGCTTAGCCCTAACACAAAACTTACGGTAATTACGAAACTCATTATCTTCTTCATACTCTTTTCTCCTTCAAACTTTCAATTTTTTTCTCTTGTAGAATCATCTTCGACATACGCCCAATAAGACATCACCGCAAAATTGAAAGTTTGAAAATTTCTAAAAAAAGTTTTTTTCCATAACTACAAGTGGTCAGCTCCTGCGCTAATTCAAAACTTGCGCCAATACAGCGTCGGACGTATGCTCTTTCAGCCATTTCGATTTATCCTGAATCTCAACCCCCAGAGGAAGTGCTATGCGATCGAGCGTTGTTGAATTGCCGCCGGCAATCGAATCACCAAAAACGCGAATTGAAGCGCCACCGGCGACCGAACGCCTCTTGTCGCTTGATGTCTTTCGCGGCCTGACTATTGCCGGAATGATTTTGGTCAACAATCCCGGCAGTTGGAGTTACATTTATGCGCCGCTTAAACACGCCGAGTGGCACGGTTGGACACCGACGGATTTAGTCTTTCCCTTCTTTCTTTTTATCGTCGGGGTTGCCATTACGTATTCAATTGGCGGCAAAGTCGAGCGCGGCGACTCACAAAAAAGATTGGTGCTCGGTGTCCTACGTCGTTCAAGCATTCTCTTTGGCTTGGGACTATTCCTGAATGGCTTTCCCTTTTTTCCGCTCGATAAAATTCTAAACCTTCGTATACCCGGTGTCTTGCAACGAATTGCCATCTGTTTTTTATTTGCGAGCCTCATCTACATAAAGACAAAAGTGCGCGGCCTCGTCATCTGGAACATCGCCTTGCTTGCGCTGTACTGGCTGCTGATGAAATTTATTCCGGTTCCGGGCTTTGGCGCGGGCGACCTGTCGGCAGAAGGCAACCTTGAAGGATATGTTGATGTGCTCATCCTGCGCAGTCACATCTATCGTCCGACTTACGACCCGGAAGGCCTGCTCTCAACCCTTCCGGCAATTGCGACGACGCTTACAGGCATTCTTACGGGCTACTGGTTGAAATCGCCTGTGAATATGGCCGAGCGGGTCAATGGGATGTTGATTGCCGGAATCGTTTTGGTTGGCGCCGGCAAGTTCATGGATTTATGGTTTCCCATTAACAAAAGCATCTGGACTAGCTCGTATGTCATTTTCACGACCGGTGCAGCGTTATTATTTTTAGGGGTTGCTTATTGGTTCATAGACCTGCAAGGTTATCGCGCCTGGGCAAAGCCGTTTATTATTTTCGGCTCCAATGCGATTGCGGTGTTTGTCGGTTCGGGCATTTTGGCGCGCCTGATGAATTTGATTAATTGGACCACAGCAGAAGGCACACAAATAGATTTGAAGACCTACATCTATAAAACCTTTTTCGTCTCCTGGGCCGGTGAGTTAAACGGCTCGCTCGGGTTTGCCATTGCGTATATTTTGCTCTGGCTCATCCCGATGACCATTCTCTATCGCAAGAAAATTTTCATTAAGGTGTAATGCAGGCGACGCGACCCTGAAAGGCTGTTCATCTCGTCCGTTGACCATGGCAATCGCTAGTGGAAGTGCGCCCGTTGGTTAAGAAGAAAAACTTTGTAATCTGGGTACTGAACTTTGTGGGAAATCTTCCTTGCCAGCGCGAGTGATTTGAATTTCAAGAAGAGTTCTCACCAAACTCGCCAAGCAGACCCAGTGGTGATGCCCGACTCGATAAGCCACGACCCTTCGTACGGTTGCTATAGAAGTCCGCGCTCTTTTACTTCCAGGTATTTATTCACGAGCGTAATCGAAAGCTGGCGGGCGGGAACATCCAGTGCCAGTCCGCCGGCGTGGCGTATGCGCGAGAGGGCTTCTTCGCGCTGGCGTAAAATCTCTTCGGCGATACCTTGTTCGTAAACATTTGCCGCGGTGTTTGGAGCGGTGCGAACCAGCTCGCGCAAATCGGTATCGCCGATAGTGACAATCAAAGGCAGATGACGCGGAATCAGTTTTGAAGTGTGGGTGAGCAGTTCGGCTGAAGCTTCGCGGTCAACCAGATCGGTCAAAATAATCACCAGCGAACGACGTTTACAATTGGTGCCAAAAAAATTGAAGGCGCGCGTGTAACTCGGTTCAATGAGTTGCGGTTCAAGATGATAAAGCGATTCGAGCAAACGATTGAGCTGGTCGTGCCCTTTGCGCGGTGGCAGGTAATCAATTACCTTGCGTGAAAAGGCCAGCAACCCAATGTTATCGCCCCCTGAGGCCGCAACATAAGCAATCGAAAGCGCCGCGTTGATGGCGTGGTCTAATTTCGAGAGCTTGCCGATGCGCGCCGTCATTAACCGCCCGGTATCGAGCAGAATCATAATATTTTGACTGCGCTCGATGGTGTATTGGCGAGTGATGAGTTTGCCGCGTCTTGCGGTCGCTGCCCAGGAGATGTGACGAATTTCGTCGCCCGTCACAAATTCGCGCATGGATTCAAACTCGCGCCCTTGCCCTTTGAGTTGCATACGTCGAATCCCGGGGTCCGGGCGACGGTTGCGATGCGCGTACAATTCGTTCTTCTTGGCTTCACGAATATTCGGATAGACTTTGACATCGCTTGCCGTCGGGTAGCTGTATTGTTTCCACAATAGACCGAGCTTTGAGCGAAACCTGAGCGCCGTATTGCCAAATTCATATTTGCCGCGTGTCGTCGGCAAGAGTTCATATTTCCAGAGGCGCGGGCGACCGGGCGGAACCGTCAGGCTGGCGAGGCGCGGACTGACCAGTTCCATCTGCGCCGGGTATTCGTCTTTGACAAGGAATCGCACAGGGCGGCGCGTGCGGTTGCGAACTTTAACGGCGACCTCATTTTCCGTGCCCATCGCGAAACGGCTATCCATCTCGCGTTCGATTTGAAAATCTTTGGCGCCTTCGGAAATAAAATAATCAACCACGGCGACCAGGAACAAAATCCCGTCATAAAGAATCGTTAAATAGAGCGCCCCGTGATTGAACCAACCAAGCGATAGCAACCCGATGCCGAGCGCCAGCAAAAAGAAAAATAGGTTGGTAAAAACAAAATTAAGCATCGGTCACCAGAAAGAGAGATTGCCTTGAAATTGGCTACAGGAGCCTATCACAGGGCGCCTGGCTTGTTCCTGCAAACTAAACCCAAGGGTTTAAAGCCAATAATCCCGGTGCGGCAGATACTGGTCATTGATGTGGCCCTGCCGCAACGCCTCAAATAGTTCTGCAACTTTTTCAAAACGTGAAATCGTGTAGATGGCGGCGCTCACTTGATAGGGCGTAAATATGGTATCGCGTAAATTGAGCACCTCTTTGGCGCTTATCCAGATTTCGCCGTCAACCTCCTGGCTATTCAAGGTCGTTGGCATCTCGCTGCAAATTTCATAAGCGAAGGTTTTCATATGATAGACCGGCCCGGCTTTCGGGTTGGTGTGGATATCCCGAAGCAGCGATAACCCTTCAGGGTCAATCTCGACGCCAATCTCTTCTCTTACTTCACGACAGGCGGTCATTCTAATGTCGCCGTCTTCCGCGTCAACCCGCCCGCCGGGAAAGACGAAAGCCCCCGGATAGTAACGAAAATGCGCCGGACGTTTATTCAAATACACTTCAATCCCGCGCCCGGTGTCTCGCACCAGCGCAACCGCTGCGGCAGGAATGGGGTTTTCTCTGGTCATTTTGAATTGCTAGCCCGTGGTCGGTCGTCGTTAGCCGGTAGCCCGTGGTCGGTTAAAAATCCATTCGAGAAATTTCTCATCATTACCGTTCTAAAAACCGACGACCGGCGACCGTTTATCTTGGAACTTCGATTCCGGCGATTACTTCCTCAAGAACTTCGTCTGCCGAGGTGCCTTCGATTTCAGCTTCCGAACGCAAGACGATGCGGTGGCGCAATACCGGCTTGGCAATGTCTTTCACATCATCAGGGGTGACGAATTCGCGCCCGCGAATTGCCGCAATCGCTTTTGAGCAAAGCAAGAGCGCCACGCAAGCGCGCGGGCTGGCGCCCCAGGTGATGTTAATTGTTGAACGGGTCGCGCGCACAATGGAAACGATGTAGCGTTGAATGCCTTCTTCAACCGTAACCGCGCGCACTTGTGAACGCGCTTGTAAAAGGAGGGCCGGGTCTTGAAGGGGCGTAATATAAACGTCTTCCAATCTTCGCGCATTAAATCCGGCGTTCCAGTTGGCGACGACCTGTAGCTCTTGCAGCTCTTCCGGGTAATTCACATATATTTTTAACAAGAAGCGATCCAATTGGGCTTCGGGCAGCGGATAGGTGCCTTCATATTCAATCGGATTCTGGGTGGCGAGCACCGTAAACATCGGCGACAGTTTATGCAGTTCGCCGTCAATTGTGACTTGTCTTTCTTCCATGGCTTCAAGCAGCGCGGCTTGCGTCTTCGGCGGTGTGCGGTTGATTTCGTCGGCCAGCAAGAGGTCAGTGAATATCGGACCGTAACGCAGATTGAACGACGACGTCGCCATGTTAAAAATGTTTGTACCCGTCACATCCGCAGGCATCAAATCGGGTGTAAATTGGATGCGCCCGAAATGTAAACCGATAATGCGCGCCAGGGTTTTCACGAGCAGCGTTTTTGCCGTCCCCGGTACGCCTTCAATCAACGCATGCCCTTCGGTTAAAAGAACGATTAAAACCTGTTCTAGCGCCTGGTCTTGTCCGACGATTATTTTGTGAATTTCGTTTCTGATATGTTCAACGAGCTGGTTAACGTACAATGCGCTTGCCCTCCGATTTTTTTGCAGTCCAAAGAATAATGATTCATCGTCCAAGCCGCAATTAAGAAGCGATTTTTTCTCTTCTGCAGGTTTAACCAATTTGAGAATTTGCCAGCTCAACTCTTGCTGGTGGCTGTGCACAAGATGACCGGGCGATTGGTCAATTAGAATTCCCCAGCAGCCGGTGGCCGCTATCGTAAATAACCACCGATTATCCGCGCCTGCCTGTGCTGTAACCACTGCATCAGTGCGGGAATGTGCACTGGGATTTAACGGTTATTTTTCCTCCGCCCGGTGAAATAGTGTTCCTGAAGGCGAAATCTTGTTCTTTAATTTGAAGAGACTTGCACTGATACGCGATTTCAACAAGCCCTAAAAACCTGTTTATAACCCCTCTAACTGTTTTATAAATGAGACAATTTACTTGAGGCGCAACCTTAACTAAGGGAATTGAAATATTAAAAAGAAAATACTTGCATCACTTTATAAAAGGTGCTACAGTCCTCACCTGTCAGCAATCGAATCCCTCTTCGGTTCATTGCCCTAAAAAGCCCTAATAGATTTATCTGATTACTCAGCGAAGTTTTCTGCCACCTTTCGGGAAAGGGTCGGCACAGAGTCTAAACCATGATTAAGTTTGGGACCTCGGGTTGGCGTGCAATCATCGCCGACGAATTTACTTTCGTCACTGTCAGGCGAGTCACACAGGCGATTGCCAATTACCTGCAAGCCAACTCCGCAAGCAAACAGATTATCGTCGGTTGCGATACGCGCTTTATGGCGGAAGTTTTTGCCCAGGAGTGCGCCAATTTGCTTGCGGCTAATGGATTTGAAGCGTCCTTGTGCGACGGTCCGACGCCGACCCCGGCGATGTCTTATGCGATTCGCGCCTCTGGCGCAGCCGGGGCGATTAACTTCACGGCCAGCCACAATCCGCCGCAATATTGCGGAATGAAGTTTTCAACGGCTGACGGCGCTCCGGCATTACCGGAAGTGACCAAGCAAATTGAGCAAGAGATTCTCAAACTTGAAGGAACGGAGATTGAGAAAGCGACAAACGGCAAGGTCAGTCAGCTTGTAGTGGTTGACGATTATTTAAAAGACCTGGCGACCAAAGTGGATTTACAAGCGATTGCTGATGCCGGGTTGCGCGTGGCTTATGACCCGCTGTGGGGCACAGGTCGCGGCTATTTAAATAAAGCGCTTGCCGACGTCGGGTGTGAAGTGAAGATGTTGCACGATTGGCGCGATGTCTATTTTGGCAATCGCAGCCCCGAACCCGATGAAGACAAGCTTGAAGAGTTAAAGCACGAAGTGATTGAAAACGGTTACCACATCGGTTTATCCACCGATGGTGATGCCGACCGCTTTGGAATTTTAGACCGCGACGGGACCTTCATTATACCCAATTTAATTATCGCGTTATTGGCCGATTATTTAGCGGAATCGCGCGGCTGGACAAACGGCGTCGCGCGTTCCGTGGCGACGACGAATATGGTTGATCGGGTGTGCGCCAAGCGCGGCATACCGGTTTACGAAACGCCCGTCGGGTTCAAGTTCATCGGACAACTGATTAATGAAGACAAAATTGCGCTGGGCGGTGAAGAGAGCGCCGGGCTGTCGATTCGCGGGCATATCCCCGAAAAAGACGGCATTCTCGCGTGTCTGTTGGTTGCCGAGATGGTTGCCAAACGCGGCACGACCATTCAAGCGATGCTTGAAAAGATTTATGCAGAAGTCGGTAAGCTGATCAGTAAACGCATCGGCGTAAAACTTACGCCTGAGTTGCAGCAGGTCTTGCCGCAAAAACTTGCCAACGCGCCGGATGATTTCGGCGGCCGGCGGGTCAAAGAAGTCAATCGTATGGACGGAGTGAAATTTGTTTTCGAAGACGGTTCGTGGATGTTGATGCGACCATCGGGTACTGAACCCCTGGTCAGAATTTACGCGGAAGCGGAAAACGAACAAGATTTGGAGGTGTTGATTGGGACAGGCAGTAAATACATTCTTAGCTAGTCACATAAATGCTCTGGTTGGAACAAGGGTGGACAAAATAATTCGCAAACGCCGCATAACGGATGCCTTGATTTTAATGATTATTCTGGCCGTGTCGGCAATCTGCTTTTCGTTTTATATGCGAACCAGCGCTGAAGTCTCCGTAGCGAAAGCCAGACAACAAGCGACCGCCGATAAAATCAAAGCGTTGAAGATTCAAAATGAAAAGCTGGAACGCGACGTTAATCTGTTGCAAGCCGATAAAAAAGCCATTGAAGAATTTGCCAGACATAATCTCGGAATGATTCGTCCAGGCGATGTGGTCATCAAAATTGATAAAGGTTCAGCCGAATAAAAGGTGGTTGAGGGGTTGGTTTCACTACTCCCGACTCTCCTTTTTTGTACAGTCACCTTTCATGTCGTAGCCAAGATAATAGTAAATATGCCATTGGCGTTTGCCGATAAGCGGTTTGCCGGACCACATCGTGAGATGTAACCCTTCGGAACTTACACAACTTTTGAAGGTTTCCGGCAGACCATCCTGATTCACATCAACCTGGACGCCGCTGCGGCTCACCAGAAATTTTGCTTCTGGGTTTAGGATGGCAATGAGGGGAATTGTGGAGTCAATTTTTCTATGGCTTACTTCCAGGCTATAGAAATTTTTAGCTTCGCCGCTGACATCCCACTCTGAACACGCTTTATCAAGTTTTTCAATTACTTTCGCACGAAAGACGGCTTGTGGTTTATCCAAAGAAACCAGCGCCAATTCTGCACCGGGTGTGAGATTTGAATTTTTTACATTGAGGCACAACTGCCCGGCCGGATTCAATGAAGCCACGCCAATGTGTGATGCGAAATCGAAGGTCTTCGGAGAATTTTTGTTGGCAGCGGCCTGCATGCCAAGAGCCAATAAACCAAGAGTCAAAATCAATAGATAAACTTTCATTTCTTACCCCTCACCGCACAATTTTCTTCAGGCTTGGATGCAAAGAAACGAATTTGGTTGTTAACTCAAACACTCATCACAACGAATCAATAAATTCAATTAAGGTTTTGTTAAACTCCTCGGGGGTTTCCATATTTGAAAGATGCCCGCTGCGCTCAATGACGCGCAGCTTTGAACTTTGAATCCCGCGATGAATGACTTCCGCCTCTGCCGGAGGCGTGAGTTTATCTTCGCTTCCGACAATCACCAGCGTCGGACAATTAATTTCAGCGAGTAACTCCGTAGAATCCCCGCGCGCCGCCATGCCGCGCTGTGCTGCTGCGATGCCGTCAGGGGAGTTTGCGGCCTGAATCGCATGCACGCGTTTAACTAAATCCGGACGTTCGGCAAGCGTTGTCTCGCCGAGTAATTTCGGCGTTGTTTCATCGGCAATTGCCGCCGAGCCTTCGCGTTCAGCCTTCTCCGCCGAGCGCAACCGATTGGCGCGCGCTTCCTCGGTATCGGCAGTGGCGCGCGTGTCGGCAAAAACCAGAGCTTGTACCGCGTCTTTGAAGGCTCGGTAAAAAGCGAACAACACATAACCGCCCATCGAAAGCCCGACCATCACTGCTTTATCAATCGCTAACGCCTTCATCACTTCATGGACATCGGCAGCCATTTGCTTCATCTGCGATGTGCCTTTGACAACAGCGGAATTGCCAAAGCCGCGCATATCAAGGGTGATAACCCGATAGCGATCTTTGAGCGCCGCAACTTGCGCGTCCCACATGGTTTGATCGAGCGCAAAAGCGTGAACCAGGATAACCGGCGTGCCGGTGCCGGCTTCGCGATAGTCAAGATGGATGCCGTTGATTTCGATTTTCATGAGTTCACCTTGAATGAATTGTGTTGGCGTGAGCCTCTGAGATAGTAGCAGAAGCTGTTCGTATCAAACCACAGCAACGAACAGCGACAACTTTGGCTTCAGGTATTGCACCCCTTATTTTCATCACTTAAAATCCCTATGCAAATTCACCTGTAAAATTCATTGCGCTCGGCAGCCCGCCAATTCAGCAACCGTGACCTGAGTTGAGCGATTTTAGGAGAGCGAAGATGAAAAAGCTTTTTCTGGTTATCGCATCGGTATTTTTACTGACCGCATATGAAAGCGCTTCGGCTTGTTCTTGTGGCGGCTATCCATCGCCCTGTGAAGCTTATAACGCAGCCGATGCGGTCTTTATTGGGGTAGTCAAAAAAGCCTCCCCGGAATACAAATCCAATGAATATATTGGTGAACAGCAAGTTACGGTTCTGGTTGAACGCGCGTTCAAAGGCGTGAAGGAGAATCAGGAAATCGTATTCAATCAACCCGGACATAATTGCGCCCCGAAGTATGCTTCGGGAACGAGATGTTTATTTTATGCTACCTTTCATAAACAGACGAAAACCTGGGAAGAGGAAGGCTGTAATCGCGGCGGAGCCCTAGAGCGAGTTCACGACGATTTGCTCTTTCTGCAAGCACTACCGGCCTCGGCGAATAAAAACAGACTTGCCGGAACGCTCGAGCATTATGAAGACACGCCGGAAAAAGGTTTTGAGTTGGTTAACCTCCTTGCCGGGGCCAAAGTAAAACTGACGAATGAAGATAAGACTTACGAAATTTACACCGATAGAAATGGCGTTTATGAAATTTATGATTTACCTCCCGGCAACTATTCAATCGAGCCGGAAATTCCGTCGGGCTTAAAAATTCGCTTTCCCATTTTTTACGGGGCCAACGATAGTTCTCGAACAGATTCTGTAAAAGTGAATGTGTCAGCCAAAAGTTGTGTGAGTGTAGATTTTGTGCTGAGTTCGGATACGGTTATTAAAGGTAAGGTATTGGGTGCAAATGGAGAAGCAATGCCAAGCGTATGCCTGGAACTCGTACCCGCAGATAAAACGGCGAGCGGGTATTTTCGTAAATTTGATTGCACCGAAAAAGATGGCGCTTACGAAATAAATGAAATTCCGCCAGGAAATTACTTGATTATCCTTAATAAAGAAGACCGGTTGAGCGGCCGAACGCCTTTCCACACGCTCTATTTTCCCGGCGTCTCCGACAAGGGTAAGGCAACAGTCATCACCCTGAAAGCCGGTGCCAAACTTGAAAATTACAACATCTACGTTCCTTCTCAAATCCCTACCGTTACGATTCAGGGAAAACTCTTATTTTCAGATGGTCATCCAGTTGTTGATGAGTATGTTGAATTTAAATATGACGACCAGCGCTACGAATCGAATAATGGCAAAACAGACGAACAGGGACGTTTTTCAATCAAGGTAATTCAAGGGGCAACGGGTCAATTGGTCAGCGATCTGTACTTGGGATTTCTTAAGGAAGCCGAGTGTCCACACATCAAAAAACTGATTGAGCAATTCGGTGACCGAAATCCTAAGGTAGAGACAAAGCCTTTGAAGGTAGAGGCAAAGCAGGATGTTAGAGACCTCATCCTGACGTTTCCGTTTGCGTTCTGCCCGAAGGACGAGAACGATTAAGTTCGTTGCTTCATTAAGCGTTTCTGAAAATAATCGCGCCAATCTTCGGGCAAAGCTTCAAGCCCAGCGGCGCGGCGGAGCATTTCCATATTGTATTTTTCCGTCGCATAAAGGCGCACGATGTCGCGCACCGTGACCTCGTTTTCATCGCGATGAATCAATTCAATAGCATCGCCCGCGCCGAGTTCGCCTTCCTCAAGCACGGAAAAATAAAAGCCTGAGCGTTCGCTTTGCAGAAAGCGTTTAATGATGTCATTGCGCCCGAATTTTGCCGCCAGTTTATAACAGGGCATACGCGGTTGGGTGACTTGCAAAAGGGCATCGCCAATTTTGAATTGGTCGCCGATATTAAGCTCCGCTTCAAACAACCCTTCGACGGTTAAGTTTTCGCCGAATGCGCCAAACGGCAAATCCATTTCCGGCAACGCTTCGCTCCAGAATTTGTAATGTTCCGCAGGGTAGGCATAAATGGCTTTATGAATTCCGCCGTGCACAGTCAAATCGGCTTGTCTGTCGCCATCAAGGTTTAATCGTCGCGCCATCACTTTGCCTGCAACGGCTTCCTTGAAAATGCCCGTCGTTATGGTTTGACCATCAACCGTGATTTCACGCGGAAGCCCCACATTGACCGAAACGAGTTTCATTTAATCCTCCTGTCAGATTCGGCAATTACATGATCATTGGCGCTCATATCACGGCGACGCATCAACCCATCATCATTAAACTCCCAATGTTCATTGCCGTGCGTGCGATACCATTGCCCCGACCGATCATGCCACTCGTACTCGAATCTAACAGAAATGCGATTCGCTGTGTAAGCCCAAAGCTCTTTCATCAAACGATAATCAAGCTCAGTCGCCCATTTGCGCCGCAAGAACTCTTTTATCGCCTCACGACCTTTGAAAAACTCCGTGCGGTTGCGCCACTCGGAATTTTCACTGTAAGCCAGCGCCACCCGTTCCGGGTCGCGCGAGTTCCAGGCCTCTTCGGCGGCTTTGACTTTCGCTTGCGCGCTCTCTTTTGTGAAGGGCGGTTTGATTATCTTCATTGAGCAACCTCCTAATTGAAGTTCAACCTGTAGGGGGTATTGAGGGCAAGTCGGGTGAGGGTTGGCAAAGGCTTGGCCCACGGTTCAAGCCTGACCGGCTGACAATGGCACTCTGGGAAAGTCCAGGACGACTTGCGCGATGTTGTTGAAATAGTTGGTGAAGTTGTTGAGGGCAATATGCGCGATGATTTCGACAATCTCGCCGTCACTATATCCTGCTTCGCGCAAGCGATTCACATCCGCATCGCTCACCTGTCCGCGCGCGACAACAATCTGGTGGGCAAAGTTTAGAGCAGCTTCAGTCTTTGCCTCGCTCGACGTTGAACGGCGGCTCGCGGAAATCTCATCTTCGTTAAGCCCAACCGTCTTGCCAATCGCCGTATGCACCGATAGACAATATTCGCAGGCGTTGGCTTCGGCGATGGCAATGGCAAGCTGCTCGCGGAGTTTGGCGCTGAGTATTCCTGCCTCTAACGCGCCGCTGAAATCTAAATAACCTTTTAGGGCAGCTGGCGAATTCGCCAGGGTGCGCATCATATTCGGCGTAACCCCAAGCTTCTTTTGTACACCAGCCAATAAATCTTTGACTTTGCCGGTCGTGGTTTGCGGGTCTAGGGCATTTAATCTGGACATGGCAATCTCCTTTAGTTGTGAAATATTTATTTTGGAATCAGGGCTTCGATTGCCAGGCGATTTGCTTTCACCCTTCGCCGGTTCTCTTTTTCAAAGCCTCGATTCCCAATGTTTACCTAAACATTTCTCGTGCCAGCACGCCCCGAAAATCTATGCGCCTGACGTAGCCCAATTTAACTAAAATTGCGGTTTGAAAAATTCTCACGAAAATTCGTGAATCACGGAATATCGTGACCCTAAAAACGGATTATCGTTGTAGAAGGTGGAACCTCTGATGAATGCTGATATGTTGCAAGTGGTCGCCAGGGCCGTGGCCGAAGAGCGTTCCGTCGCTGCGGTGTTGCAAACCATCGTGCGCGGGCTGAGTGATCAACCTTATGTTGCCCTGGCACGCATCTGGTTAATTGACAGCGGCGATATCTGTGCGTCCTGCCCGATGCGGCGCGAATGCCAGGACCTGACGCGCTGTCTTCATTTGGTTGCCAGCGCGGGCAATCCCCATAACCCGCAAGAAGATTGGTCGCGCCTGGACGGCGCCTTTCGTCGCTTTCCCCTACAGGTCAGAAAAATCGGGCGCGTTGGGGCGACCGGCGAGGCCATTATGATAAGCGATATGGCGACCACTTCGCATTGGATAGCCCATCCCGATTGGACAGTGCGCGAACAGATTAAAGCGTTTGCCTGTCAGCCGCTGATATTCAGGGGCGAAACCTTTGGCGTACTTGCGGTCTTTCGGCGCGTGCCTTGCAGCGAGGAAGATTTTCGCTGGCTTCGCGCCTTTGCCGATCAGGCGGCGATTGCCATTGCCAACGCCCGCGCCTTTGAGGAGATCACGCGACTCAAAGAGCGTTTGCAAATGGAAAATGAGTATCTGCGCGAAGAGGTTACGGAAAATTTTGCCGGGGCAATCATCGGGCAGAGCCAGGCGCTCAAAAGCGTTTTGCTGCAAGTCCAAATGGTCGCGCCGACCGATGCCAATGTGTTGATTCAGGGCGAATCGGGAACCGGCAAAGAGGTTATCGCGCGGGCGATTCACGAACGCAGCCAGCGGCGCCATCGCCCTTTGATAAAAGTCAATTGCGCTTCCGTGGCGCGTGAACTTTTCGAGAGTGAATTTTTCGGGCACGTCAAAGGCGCGTTTACCGGCGCCGTGCGCGATAGACTCGGGCGCTTTCAACTGGCCGATGGCGGCACAATTTTTCTTGATGAAATTGGCGAGATTCCGCTTGAGCTACAGAGCAAATTGCTGCGCGTCCTGCAAGAAGGCGAATTCGAGCGCGTCGGCGAAGAGCGGACGCGAAAAATAGATGTGCGGGTGATTGCGGCAACCAACCGGGATTTGAAAAGCGAAAGCGACGCGGGAACATTCCGCTTGGATTTATATTATCGTCTGTGCGTCTTTCCGATTCACATTGCGCCGCTTCGTGAGCGCCAAGAAGATATTGCGCCGCTTGCCAACCATTTTTTGCAAGCCATTTGCAGAAAATTGAACCGCCCCAATTTACGCTTGACCGAACAACACCTGGAACTGCTTAAACAAGGCGACTGGGTCGGTAATGCGCGAGAATTACAACACGTCATCGAACGCGCCGCCATCCTTTCGCAAGGCGCAACTTTACAGTTCGATTTTTTGCTCGGTGATTTGCCGGCAAAGAATCAGCTACAACCGTTGCGCCTTGAAAACTCGTTTTCTGATAAAGCCCTGGTCACCGAAAACGAAATCCGCCAAAGAGCACGCGACAACATCATCAACGCCTTAGCAAAAGCCAACGGGAAAATTTATGGCGCGGGCGGCGCGGCACAACTCTTGAACCTCAAACCGACAACCCTTGCTTCAAGAATGAAAGTGATGGGGATAAAAAAACGCAACGATTGAGAAAACCGCGCGCTTAAATTTGTTGACCCGAACTCGCAATCGAAAATCCGGTTTATCGGAAAGGTCTGTTGTATGTCGGTTTCACCAAATCGCCGCGCCAGCGTGTGCCTCGTAGGACTTCTCAGCGCCGTACTTTTCTCTTTCTATCTATTAATTTTTATTCCGGCCGCCGACTCGCTGTTGGCGCGCCAGGAAATCGCACGGGAGCTGATTGAACAAAGACAAACGATGGAGGAGATGAAAAAGCTCGCTTATCAAATGAGTGATTCGATTTATCGCGCTCAACACATCTCCAGTCTCTTTCTCGCTTTCGCTTTTCTTTTTTCTTGTTGGGTAGCTTTCTTGTTTGCTCTGAATTTATATTTCTCTATCAAGCTTAAAAAACTGCAAAACCTGGGGGAAACCAAATGAATGTCAATGAACTCTACGGTACGCTTGCCGGTGAACTCGAAAATATTAAAGCGGCAAAGACTTTCAAATACGAAGTGCCGCTTGAAAGCCAACAAGGCGGCACGGTCACCGTCAACCATCAAGATGTGGTGATGCTGGCCTCGAACAATTATCTGGGGCTGGCGAATCATCCCAAAGTCAAAGAAGCGGCGCATCGCGGTTTGGATGAATGGGGGTATGGACTCGCTTCGGTAAGATTTTTATGCGGCACCGAACCGATTCACTTTGAACTCGAACGCCGCATTGCGCAGTTTGTCGGCTGCGAAACGGCAATCCTGCATTCCTCATGTTTTGCGGCTAACGAAGCGTTCTTCTCTGCACTACTGGCGAATGATTTTGGACAAGCGAATTATCAGGATGCCATTTATAGCGACCAGTTGAACCATGCCAGCATCATTGACGGCATACGGCTCTGCCGGATGATTGCCAAACCGACGGTGTCGCGCCCTTATCGTCACAACGACCTCGAACATTTGAAGCAATTGCTTGAAGAAGACCGCGATAAAAATTACCGCATTAAAATCTTGGTCACCGACGGCGTGTTTTCGATGGAAGGTGAACTCGCGCATTTGCCTGAACTTGTTGCCCTTGCGAAAGAACACCAAGCCTTGCTCGTGGTTGATGAATCGCATTCAAGCGGGGTGCTGGGCAAAACCGGACGCGGAACGCCTGAAGAGCAAGGCGTGCTCGGAGAGATTGATGTGATTACGGGAACCTTCGGCAAAGCCTTGGGCGGCGCATCGGGTGGCTTTGTCGCCGGGCGCACGGAGTTGATTGAATTTCTTAGACAAAAATCTCGCCCCTACACGTTTTCCAATACCATGCCGCCTTCGGTGGTTGCCGGTTCGATTGCTGCCATTGATTTAATCGAAAGCGATTTTTCGATTGTTAAACAATTGCAAGACAACACCGCCTATTTTCGCCGCGAGATTGTCAAATTAGGGTTTACGATTATTGAAGGCACCCATGCGATTGTGCCGATTATGCTAGGCGAAGCCGCCCTGGCTCAGGATATGAGCCGCGAACTGTTACCCGAAGGCGTTTACATCAAAGGCTTGTGGTATCCGGTCGTGCCCAAAGGTGAAGCCAGACTTCGCGGCCAGATTTCCGCCGCCCACCGCCGCGAAGATTTAGACCGCGCTCTGGAAGCATTTAATAAAGTGGGCAAACGGTTAGGGGTGATTTAGAAGCGGCCGCCTCAGGATGAAAGCAAATTACCAACATCCCTGAGTCAAGCAGCCAGGCACTTAACCGGCTTAGACTAACCGGCAAAAAACTAAAGGTTATCCTCTAAGGCGCTGGGGGCGGATAAGGCCGATAAGGAAAATTCGATTGATCGGCTCTCTTCGTCAAATCAGCAGGTAAACTTTTAAGACCGTGAGCTGATATGGAAAATGACCTGCTCCTGGCATTGTGGCTAATAACTTTGCTATTGTTGAAGAATCAGCAAGGAAGTATTCAGAAGCTAAAGACTGAATCCAGCCTTAGTAATTCATTGATTAGGTGATTATGAAGTACAGTAGATGTTGGGCTGTTGCCGTCATCAGCCTCAGTTTTTTTCTGTCGAAGACAACTGCGCAAACCTTCAATGTGCCGTTCAAACAATTTCAACTTGAAAACGGATTGCGCGTCGTGCTTTCCGAAGACCACTCGGCGCCGGTTATCGCCGTCGCGGTTTATTACGATGTCGGGTCGCGCAACGAAGTCAAAGGGCGTTCCGGTTTTGCTCACCTCTTTGAACATATGATGTTTCAAGGCTCTGAGAATGTCGGCAAGGCGCAGCATTTTCAATATGTCGAAAACAACGGCGGATTTTTGAATGGTTCAACGCACGCCGATTATACAAATTACTATCAGTTTTTGCCGTCCAATCAACTGGAACTGGCGTTGTGGTTGGAATCCGACCGCATGCGTTCGCTGAAGATTACGCCTGCGAATTTGCAAAATCAAAAAGAGGCGGTTAAGGAAGAGAAGCGCTTGAGCATTGACAATCAGGCATATTGGCCGGCGCTGACCAAGATGGACGAAGCGATTTACAAAAACTGGGCGAACGCGCATCCCAGCATCGGTTCGATGGAAGACCTCGATGCCGCCACCATCACCGATGTCACGAATTTCTTCAAGACCTATTACGCGCCGAATAATGCCGTGCTGGCGATTGCCGGGGATATTGATTCGGCGCAAGCCGAACAGCTTGCCCGCAAATACTTCGCTTCAATCCCGCGCCAACCGGCGCCCCCGACGGTGGATGTCAGAGAGCCTTTTGAAATCGTCGCGCAAAAAAATGTGGTTGAAGATGAACACGCCGAAACCACGGCGATTGCCCTGGCCTGGAAATTACCGGCGCGCCGTTCTGCTGAGTGGTACGCGATTGCCATTCTCAAATCAATTATGTTTGACGGCGAAAGCGCGCGGTTGCAGCAAAAGTTGGTCAAGACCAATCAGGTGGCACTTGACGTGCAAGGCATGATGGATGAGCGCCGCGGCCCCAGTGCGCTGACGGTTTTATCCACGCTCAAAAAGGATGCGCAGCCCGAACAGGTGCAAGCAATTATCGAAGCCGAATTTGAGCGCATCAAAACAGAGGGTATTAGCGGTGCGGAACTCGCCAAAGTGAAAAATCAATATCGCCTGGGACAATTTGCCGGCGGCGAGAGCGAATACGAAAGCCTGCAAACGGCTTTGGGGCGCGCCATGACGCTTGCCGAATATACGCTCTTTGATGGCGACCCTTCATTAATCAACACCGAGCTTGACCGCTATTTGAAGGTTACGCCCGAACAGGTGCGCGAGGCCGCAAAAAAATATTTTGGCACCGCCAATCGCACGGCGCTCTTCATCAAGCCAGCCGAAAAGAAGTAAGCGTTGAAAACTGGAATAAGAGAGATGAGAAATTTATTAGTCAAAAAGTTATTCACATTTTTGTTGTTCATAAGCTTTGCCCTCGGCGCAACCAGTCCCCTGGCGTTTGCCGAGCAAGCCAGACGGAAAAAAACGGCAAGCCCGCAAATCAGAAGCGCCAATAAATCCTTAGCGCCCAGCGCTGTCGAAGCCTGGCGAAAAACGCCGCCGTCTTCGGTTCCTGCACGTCCTTTGACCTTGCCCAATTTACGCGAAGTCAAACTGGAGAACGGTCTCACCCTCGCTTTAATTGAAGACCGCCGGGTGCCGATGGTCACTATCAATCTTGGCATTCCGGTTGGCGATACCAACAATCCGCAAGATTTAATCGGCTTGGCCGAGACCACGGCGGCGCTGCTGACAGAAGGAACCGCTAACCGCACGAGTGAAGAGATTGACCGCGAAGTCGAAACGCTTGGCGGGCAATTATCCGCCGATTCCAATGAAGATTACACAGAAATCGAGGCGACGGTGATTTCGGAAAACTTCGAACGCATGCTCGAAATTTTCAGCGATGCGGTTTTGCGCCCGAGTTTTCCTGAAAGCGAAGTTGCGCTCTATAAAAAAAATCGCGTT
>JBIOWC010000095.1:0-17305 GCA_044868105.1 Blastocatellia bacterium | reverse complement strand
GTGATCATCAACTTGTCGGCTGGCAGTGCGCCGCCTTCGGGCAATGCGAGTTTGCAAAGCCCGCCAGGGACGGTGCGCTGTGTCATCCAGGATCGCGACACCCGCAATGACACCTGTGTCTGCGGCGCCCCGCAGATGTAGTTGAAACCTGCGGACTGCCCATAAACCGATAGTCCCTTAACCTGAAAAAGGTCGGAGAGCCGCTGCTTTCCGACCTTTTTTATTGTTCGACGTTTTCAGCGACCGATGGAATTTCGATTAAAGTTGCAGCGCCATTAAAAGAGTTATCAATTGCGGATTTCAGAATGTGGCGACGCATTTTTACCGGGAGCACGGATGCGGGCAATTGTTGTCGGCAAGAGGCAGAGCGTGCCGCGCTCGCAGTCATATCGAGTCTGCCGCCAGCCGTCGCACCGGCCTGTTAAGCACAACCTTATTGCTTAATAATGTCTTCCAATTTGAGCGGCACATGTTTGAACCAATATGCGAGTCGTGAAGGATTGGCTTTCAATTGCATTTCTATCGCCTCAATCTCTTCAGGCGAAAAATAATTGCGCTGCTTCTCGGCCAATTTTTTAGCCGGCACATGTTGGTAAAGCCAGACGCGGTACGCTTTCAACCCTGCGCCATAGCCGCGTGAAATCGCCTGCAAATCGGTTCGGCGTTCAAATCGCGCCGTATAAGTTTTCGACATCAAGCGAACCAGCCGCAAAAGTTTCATACGATTTTGCTGATGAAATTCAAAGACGTGCCCGAGTTCGTGAGCCAGGATGGCGCGCACGCCCTCTTCGGGCGCAGCAAGTTCAAAAAGTCGCGGATTGACGCGGATAAAATATTGCATCCGCTGTCCAAACAGGAAGCGTTTGAAACTCAGCAGGGTGCGGAAATAATCGGCGTCATCGTTGAAAGCTTTTATTTGAATATCAACTTTCGCGAGTTCAGGATAAGCGGCTTGAATAATTTCATCAACGATTTTGCGGGTCTCTTTAATTGCCGCGGCGCGTGTCACTGGCTCGCGCGTCGCTGGCTCGCGTGTCGCTGGATCGCGTGTCGCGGCTTGAGCCCGTGCCAGGTCGAAGCGCGTGAAGGGGGTTGAAAGGGTCAGTATAAATAAGCAAAACAGCGCAACGCGAAATAAACGGGTCTTGGTCATCGAATCCTCTAAAAAAAATTGGCGCGACAGTGAGCGGTTATTCTACCTGTCGCGCCAAAAGGAGGAAACTACTTTGACTTCCGCTCAAACCGAAGTCACCCAAAAACCTGACCTACAATCGGAATTTCGCGGCGATGCAAAAACAGAATAACCGCGCTGCTGACGAAGGTCACGCACGCCAGGGTAAATAACAACCCGCCGTCATCTTTAACAACGATGCCGAGTTTCGTCAGATGGCTAAAAATTGCGCCGGCGGTGGTACCGAGCGCGAGAAGCGCGCCGTAGGGGACGGTACGCGGAATCAACAGCAGGACGACCGTGACGAGTTCGATAAGACCTGAACCGATGCGTCCCCAGGGTTCAACCCCGAGTGTGGAAAATATATATTTTGATTCTTCTGCGCCTGTGAATTTGAAAAAGAGGGTTTGAAATAGAATGACGGCGACGATGATCTGCAATACCCAACTGATAATGTTCTGGGATTTATTAGGCATCACTGGTGAAATCTCCTTTCTCTGAAATCGCTCGCCTAGTAAATCCACCCGCCAGACTTTTTTATTCCAATTTTAATTGGCGAAAAACCGCGAAACCGCAAACCCGTAGGGGTGACGTTGGTTTAACCGCCTGACCCGCTTTGCTATCTCACCAATTCACCGCCCAGGATTGCCCTGAACCTGATGAACGATGCGCCTGCTCACCCCTTCTGAATTGCTGAATCGCGGTGCGGCTTTTTGGTAATTGCTATCCGGCGAAATCGCTTTCATCTTTGCGCCAGCGACGACCTTCACGTTCCAGCAGGTCGTCTGCCTCTTTCGGTCCCCAGGTTCCCGACGCATAATTCGGGAAATTGCGCGCCGGAAGCGCATTCCAAATATCAATAATCGGACTGACCACGCGCCAGGCGGCTTCAACCATATCGGCGCGTTGAAAGAGCGTCGCATCCCCCGTCATACAATCGTAAAGCAACCGCTCGTACCCGGTGCTTGTCGTCTTGCCAAAATAATCTACGTAATTGAAGTCCATATCCACATCGCCGAGTTTGACAACCGGGCCCGGAACCTTGGCGCCAAAATGCAGGGAGATGCCTTCGTCGGGTTGAATGTGAATGACCAGCCGATTGGTTATCAATTTATCAACCGGCGTATCGCGAAACAGAACAAACGGCGCGCGTTTGAATTGAATGGCAATTTCGGTGACGCGTTTGGGAAGATGTTTGCCGGTTCTGAGATAAAACGGCACGTCCGCCCAGCGCCAGTTATCAATCAATAATTTCATGGCAACGAAAGTTTCGGTATTGGAATTGGGGGCGACCTGGGCTTCGGCGCGATAGGCAATGGCGCGTTCGCCTTTGGCCTGGCCATCGCCATATTGTCCGCGCACGGTTCGGCGAATGACCTCTTCGTCGTTCATCGGTTGAATGGCATGCAAGATTTTCGCCTGTTCATCGCGCACCGCATCGGCTTCAAAGGAGATGGGCGGTTCCATCGCCGTGAGGGTGACCAGTTGAAAGAGATGATTGGGAACCATGTCTCTTAAAGCGCCCGAAGTTTCATAATATCCGCCGCGCCCTTCAACGCCGACTGATTCCGACGCGGTAATCTGCACGTGGTCAATGTAGCGGCGATTCCAGATAGGTTCAAAGATGCCGTTACCGAAACGAAAGACCAAAATATTTTGTACCGTCTCTTTACCGAGATAATGGTCAATGCGATAAATCTGTTTCTCGTTGAGCACTTCCCTGAGTTCCAGATTGAGGGCGTGCGCCGAATCATAATCGCGCCCGAATGGCTTTTCGACAATCACCCGCCGCCACCCCTTGCCCGGTTCTTCTTTAGCCAGGCCCGCGGCTCCGAGTTTGCGCACCACTTCACCGAAAAAATCCGGCGCCGTTGCCAGATAATAAAAATAGTTGCTATGGGTGCCATGTTCCTGATTGACCTGTTCAAGCCGTTCTTGGAGTTTCTGATACAGGCCGTCGTCGCTAAAGCTGCCCGGTATGTAATGCAATCGGCGTTGAATCCAATCCCATAAATCGGGTTCGATTTCGCTGGTGGCAAACTCTTTCATGTCGTTCGAGATCTTTTCGCGAAACTGTTCATCGGTCATTTCCGAACGCGCAATGCCGATAACCGCAAACTGTCTCGATAACAGACCGCTCTTGGCCAGATTATAGAGCGCCGGAATTAACTTGCGTTTCGTCAAATCGCCTGAGGCGCCGAAGATCACCATAATGCAAGGGTCGCTTCGTTCATCCGCATGGGCATTGCCATTCATCGCATTCACTGAGTCTGATGCCATCTAAATTCTCCTCCCTTAATATCGCAGGTAAAGTAATGCTGCACCTATTTCTTTTCAACATGACCGCCAAATTTTTGCCGCATGGCGGACAAGATTTTTTCGGCAAAGGTGTGGTCTTGTCGTGAACGGAACCGCACATACAACGCAGCGGTCAAGACATCTGCGGGAACCGCCTCTTCGATTGCCGCTTGAATCGTCCAGCGCCCTTCGCCGGAATCCTGCACAAACCCCGTGTAGTTTGCAAGCGTCGGATTTTCCGCCAAAGCCATCGAAGTCAAATCCAGAAGCCAGGAACTAACGACACTGCCGCGCCGCCAAACTTCGGCAATGTCTGCGAGGTTCAAGTCATAACGAATCTCTTCGGGCAAGGCTTCGGAGTTGGCGTTTTTGAAAATATCGAAACCTTCGGCATAAGCCTGCATCAAGCCGTATTCGATGCCGTTATGGACCATCTTGACGAAGTGTCCGGCGCCCGCTTTGCCGCAGTAAAGATAGCCGTCTTCGGCGGTGCTTTGCAGCCCTTCGCGTTGCGGAGTTTTTTCGATCTCGCCAATTCCCGGAGCCAGAGTTTTAAAAATCGGGTCGAGGTGTTCAACCGTCTCTCGCGGTCCGCCAATCATCATGCAGTAACCGCGCTCCAACCCCCAGATGCCGCCGCTCGTCCCGACATCAACATAGTTGAGGCCTTTCGGTTGAAGCTCTTTGGCGCGCCGCGCATCATCTTTGAAATAGGAGTTGCCGCCATCAATAATGATGTCGCCAGCCTCCATTCTTTCCGCTAAAGCTTTCACCGTATTTTCCGTTGCTGCGCCGGCGGGAACCATGACCCAGGCGGCGCGCGGTTTTACCAGTTTGCTGACGAAATCATCGAGTGACGCGGAACCCGTCGCGCCTTCGCTGGCCAACTGTTTGACCGCATCGGCGCTCAAATCCGAGACCACACACTGGTGACCGTCACGCATCAGGCGACGCACCATGTTGGCGCCCATTCTGCCAAGACCAACCATTCCAAGTTGCATATCACTTGCCCCTTTCACAAAATGTGATTTGAACCCCAAGTCGCCAAAAGCGCTAAAAAATAAGGAAATTTAGCGCTTTTAGCGACCGGGGTTAGAAAGTTTTCAACTTAAGGCTTGTTGAATTAAGGTGTTCAATTTTTCCAAACCGGCTCGCACGTCGGCGCCGAGATGCACCCGCAAGGCGCGACGGTTGCGGTCCGCGAGCACTTGAAAATCGCCACGCGCCTGGGCGGCTTTCACAATCCCGAAAGTATAGGTCTGCTCAGGCACCGCCAGTTCCAAGGAATCATCAGCCGTAATTTGTAAAAACACACCGCTGTTCGGACCGCCTTTATAAGCTTGTCCCGTCGAATGCAAAAAGCGCGGCCCAAACCCTAAACAGGTGGCCACGCGCTTTTTATCGCGCACCGTGTGCCGCGCCGCTTGAATCAAGGCTTCGTGCGCCTCGTTCATCTCTACGTAGGCGAGAAACGCCGCATAATCGCCGGCGCTAATCGAATGCAAATGCGCGCCCAGGTAAGCGACTAAGGTTTTCTCATCACCGATAGCCGCCGCCAGTCGCGCCGCATTCCGCTCATCGGTAAACAGTTTAATTCCCTGCTCTTCAAAAATCGGCGATTCGGGCGGAAGGTTTCCGGTCTGTTCGTAAGCCGAGGTCAATTCTTTGGTGACGATTTTACTGGCTTCGACATCGGGTTGATTGAAGGGATTGATGCCAATGATCGCGCCGGCCACCGCCGTCGCAATTTCCCAACGGAAGAACTCTTGTCCCAAATCGTAAATGTCATCCAGATGAAGGCGCACGATGGGATGCCCGGCACGCTCGAGCGCCTCAACGGCGGCGTCTTGCGCCGCATCAAATGCGCCTTCCAAGCGCAGGTAAGCAAAGACGCGGTCCTTGCCATACACTTCGGGCGCTCCCAACGCTTCACGATCAACCGGAATGATGCCCTGCCCTTCCTTGCCGGTTGATTCGGCAATCAGTTGTTCAAGCCAGGCCCCCAAATCGGCAATCCCCGGTGATGTGATGATGGTCAATTTATCGCGTCCCTGGCGCGCCGCTGTGCCAAGGATCACGCCGAGCGTCACGCCGGGATTGGCGCTTGCCGTATCGGCTTTGCACGCTTCGACCATGCGTTTGGTGCTCTCTAAAAATCGCTTCACATCAACGCCCATTACGGCCGATGGCACCAGGCCGAAATCCGATAGCGCAGAATAGCGGCCGCCGATACTCGGCACTCCAAAAAAGATGTGGCGGAAGTTATCCGATTCGGCAACCTTCTGCATCTTTGAACCGGGGTCGGTGATGGCGATAAACCGCGAACCGGCGCGCTCGGCGCCGAGGGTTTCTTTGACGCGCTCGAAAAAATATTGCTTGTAGATGTTCGGTTCAAGCGTACTGCCGGATTTACTGGAGACGATGAAGATGCAACTAGCGAGGTCAACTTTGTTTTCAAAAGTTTTAATCTGTTGTGGGTCAGTTGAGTCAAGGACATGGAATTCGGGATAGCCCGGTTGATCGCCGAAGGTCAAGTTCATCACTTCCGGGGCCAAACTCGACCCGCCCATACCAAGCAGTAAGGCGTGAGAAAATCCTTCGCCTTTGATTTCTTCACCGACCCCGGTGAGATGATCGATCGAAGCCAGCTGCGCGTCAACAATATCGAGCCAGCCGAGCCAGTTGCTTTCATCCGCCGTGGTCCACAAGCTGGCATCTTTCGCCCACAGCTTTTTCACCTTGCCACTGGCGCTCCATTCGTCAAGCGCGGCTTTCACTGCGGTTGTTAATTCATCAGATAGTGAATAGGTTTGATTTGAAATATCTCCGCTCATAATTCCAGTCCTTTGTGATTACTCAACGAACTCTTCTGCGGCTGTGCCGCTTTGATATGCGGTGAGTCTCGGACTCACCGTTTAAGGTCGCTTTTGCTTTCGGGGCGACGCTCCAAATCGGCGGCGTAGCTACAGGTGAAGGGCGAACCTGTTACGGAAAGGCAGAACCTTTCCGCACAGCAAAGCGGCCGAGCCGCAAATTTTCAGCAGTTGAAATATTCTATAGTTCCCTCTGTGGATAAAACCGAATCATTTACCCAACTGTCGCTTGGCGGCTCCGACGACTTTTTCAACGGTAAACCCGAAATGATTGAGCAAATCTTTGAACGGCGAAGAGGCGCCGAAGGTGGTCATCGCAAGGCTTTCGCCGGTTACGCCAACGTAATGGTCCCAGCCCTGTTTGATGCCAAGTTCAACCGATACGCGCGCCGTCACATCAGGCAACAGCACGCTGTCCCGGTATTCCTGTGACTGTTTCTCGAATAGCTCAAATGACGGCATGCTGACTACGCGCGCTTTGAGGCCTTCGGTTTTCAGTTGTTCGTATGCCTCGACACACAGGGAGACTTCGCTGCCGGTCGCCATTAATATCACTTCCGGCTTGCCGTCATCGGCATCCGCAAGCACATAGGCGCCTTGGGCAAGCCCTGAGGCCGGCGCATACTTCGTTCGATCGAGCGTCGGCACGGCTTGACGGGTAACCACTAAAGCCACCGGGTTATGTTTGAGGTGCATCATCACGCGCCAGGCTTCGACCACTTCGTTGGCGTCGCCCGGACGAATGACCATATAACCGGGGATGGCTCTTAAGGATGCCAGTTGCTCAATCGGTTGATGCGTCGGGCCGTCTTCGCCGACGGCGACTGAATCGTGCGTAAAGACATGCATGGCCGGAATATCCATCAAAGCGCTCAGCCGCAATGCGGGTCGCGCATAATCACTGAATATTAAAAAGCCCGCCCCAAAGGCGCGCACCCCTGAAAGCACCATGCCGTTGACGATTGAAGCCATGGCATGTTCGCGCACCCCGAAATGGAAGTTGCGGCCGCCGTAACTTGCGGCTTGAAAATCGCCCGCGCCTTCGAAGGTGAGTCGCGTCTTCGTTGAAGGTGCAAGGTCTGCGGAACCGCCGATAAGCCAGGGCACGTGCGGGGCAATCGCATTCAAGGTTTTGCCCGACGCATCGCGCAACGCCAAGCCTTTGGCGTCGGCGGCAAAGGTCGGCAAATCTTTATCCCAACCGTCGGGCAGTTCGCGATGAATCATGCGGTTGAATTGTTCTGCAAGTTCGGGAAACTCTTTCTGGTAGGCGTCAAATTTCGCTTGCCAATTCTCGTGCGCCTCCGCGCCGCGTTTACCAAAGTTCTGCGCGAAGTGTTCTACGACGCCTTCGGGGACCAGGAATTTTGCCTCCTCATCCCAACCGTAACCCTTCTTCGTCAAGCGGACCTCATCTTCGCCGAGCGGTTCGCCGTGCGCGCCGTGGGTGTCTTGTTTATGAGGCGCCCCCCAGGCGATATGGCTTTCAACGATAATCATGGTCGGGCGGTCTTTTTCGGCGCGGAATTTATTGAGCGCGTTTTCCAAGGCTTTGAGGTTGTTGGCATCGTCAACCTGAATGACGTTCCAGCCGTAAGCCATAAAGCGGCCGCCGACATTTTCGGTAAACGCCAAATCGGTTTTGCCTTCGATGGTGATACGGTTGCTGTCATAAATCCAACAGAGGTTCGACAGATGCAAGTGCCCGGCTAGCGAAGCCGCTTCGCTCGACACCCCTTCCATCATACAACCGTCGCCGGTGAGCGCGATGACATCATAATCAACAAGGTCATGTCCCTGACGATTGAAATAACTCGCCATCCATTTTTGCGCGATCGCCATGCCGACGCTGTTGGCGACGCCTTGACCGAGCGGGCCGGTCGTCGTTTCAACCCCGGTCGTTAAATGCGATTCGGGATGACCGGGCGTGCGGCTGCCCAGTTGACGGAAGCGTTTAATCTCATCAAGCGAGACGGCAAGTTCACCCGTCGGTTTGCCATCTTCATCGAGTTGTTTGACGCCCGTAAGATACAGCATGGAATATAGCAACATCGAAGCATGACCGATCGACAGCACAAAGCGGTCACGATTTGCCCAAAGGGGCGCATCGGGGTCATATCGTAAAAATTTCTGATAAATCGTGTAAGCGACCGGAGCCATTGCCATCGGCGTGCCGGGATGTCCCGAATTTGCCTGTTGTACGGCGTCCATTGATAAAGTCCGAATGGTATTTATGCTGAGGTTTTCAATACTCTGATTATCCACGCTCTTCCCCTTTCAAAGATGACTTCAGATAGTTTGGTCTGGTAAAGAGAAGTCCACAACTGGACTCTCTAGCGAAATCCCCAATTGCGTTTCGCTTATTCCCGTAACTAAAAGAAAGCTATCTGCTCAAACTCATCTTGGCAATAGCAGCAGCGATTAAATTTCAGTTAATCGGGCTTTGCCTCGCAACCTGCGGTTTTCGTTAAGAGAAAGCCTCCGGTTAAAAAGAGAACGGGTAAATTCGGAGGCGACAAAATGGGCGACCAGGTGGAATTTTTTTTGCACGCGGTTATTTGTGCTTCAGCAGTTTTATCTGTCCAATCCGCAGGTAAAATGCGGGCCTGCGCTGGCGGGCAGTTGAAGATTGTGGCGCCTATTGAAGGCTGCTCTACCTTGTTCTCCATTAGCTTAAGCTTGCGGTTGTTCGTTCATTTGCCACCCTTTGCTATAGCCGCATCGCAATCTTTGATTAACCGCTTCACCGATTCAAAGGTAGACTCCTGGGTTGTGCCAAAGGTTCCTGCACTTTTCATCGCCAACCAGATGTCTATGGATTTCTGGTAGAAACGACGCGTCATCTGCCAATAGGGCAGGCGCTCGCGCAGGGGAATTTTTTCTTCTCTGGCAAACACCCCATAGGTATCGGCCACCCGTGTGTAAGTCAACGCTCGCGCATTACGATACTGGGCAATTTCGGCGCTTTCATCGGTCGCCTCGACCAGCGCCAGCACCTTTTGACATTGCTCTAAGGCGCCAGCCCGGTCGTTGACATAGGCCAGTGCCAGCGCCATTCGCGCCCCGCCTTCGATAAACACCCAGCGCTTCCAGATATTGGTCGGGTCGGCGCTGGCCATCTCTTCACGGACGGCCAGCGAGCGCCGATAGTAGGCCACCGCTTCGTTGTCACGATCCAACTCCGACAACATATCGCCGACTCGCAGTTGCGCGGTCGCGGCATCGAGGCGAAAGGTCACATTTTTTGCGTCACCGGCCGCTAAGGCTTCGGCAAGCGCGGCGCTCTTCTGGTAACTCTCTAAGGCCTGCGTCATACGATTCTGATTGATCTGGACATGACCTAATGAAAAGTAGCTTGTGGATAGAAGCCGCCGGTAATCGGTACTGGCCGGGTCTTCTTCTGTAAGTTCAGCCAACAGGCGAATCGCCTGGCGCGCCTGCTCTTCCGCTCCGGTTATCTCGCTGATATGAAGAAGCGCTTCACCCAAAATTTTATGGCAAACGGCTTTGGCGCGGCGATAGGCGCGGTTCTGCGAATCTTTACCGAGCAGTTGTTCATAAATTTGCATTGCCTGTTGTTGCTTTTCAATTGACCGATTCCACTCGCCCTGATAACTCAGTATGCCTCCCAAATCTGCGAGACTATTTGCCAACTTAAACCGATAGTCATCGTTGGTTGGCGCTCGCTCTACCAGGGTTTCATACATCGCCATACTCTTTTGATAGTTATCAAGCGTGCCCGATGTATCGCTTGTTTCGCCGAGTAACCGGGCCAGCCGATCATAGGCCCCTGCGGTTATTGAAAGATAGTTCAAATCATTTGGATCGGAGGCCAGAAGCGCTTCGCGAATCTGCAAACACCGACGCGCACTCTCGATCGCGCCTACGGTGTCGCCGAGATTGGCATAGGCCATGCCGCCCTGCACATCGCTGACTCTTCCATAGGCATCGGCCAGTTCGACCTGTAGTGACGGGTCACCGGCGGCCTCTTCGGCCAGGCTGTTGAGATACTCGAGCGCATCTTTAACGAGTCGCTCACGAATCGGCGTCGAACCGGGCAGGTCGCGGATGGCATCGTGATAGTCGAACATAAAGGAGTGGGCCAGCTTTCTGACATCATTGAATCGGCGCTCGGCATTGTGTTGCGCGGCCACCGCGAGGTCTCTTTGTACCTTCGCGCGCCGCGCCTGCCAGAGGGTCGCCAGGATGCCGCCCGCTAAAGCGAGGACCAGGAACACGCCGACAATGACTGCGGCGCGGTTTCTGCCGATGAATTTCCAGGTTCGATACGAAAGCGTATCTTTTCGCGCGGCTACCGGATGACCTTCAAGGTGCCGGTGAATATCTTCGGCAAGCTCGGCAGCCGAGCTATAGCGCAAATCCTTATCTCTGTGCATGGCCTTCAGCACCATCGTATCGAGGTCGCCGCTGAGTCGCCGGCGAAGCTTTTCCGGGGTGCCTTCACGCGTTTCGCTGATGGTATCGGCAGAGGCTTCGCGCTGCGTGTCGCTTCGCCCGTTTGTTGAAAGGGCGCGCACGGCGGCCGTTGATGGACGGTCGGGATGGCTGTTTAAAATGGCCTCGACCATCTCACCAGGCGAGCGGCTGTCAAATTGATAGGGCGAGCGTCCGGTGAGTAGTTTGTAAAGCACAACTCCTAACGAATAGACATCGTTTGCTGTGGTAATGCTCTCGCCACGCAACTGTTCAGGGCTCGAATATTCAGGGGTCATCCAACCGTGTGCCGACAGAGTTTCAGCCACTCCGGTCTCGGGTGCGACAAGTTTCGCAATGCCAAAATCCAGCAGCTTGGCGTTGCCGTCAACGGTAACAATAATATTGCTCAGCTTGATGTCACGATGAACGACCAGGTGTTGATGCGAGTGCTGAATGGCGGCGCAAACTTGCAGGAAGAGATGCAGCCGCTCGGTGATAGTTAACTTATGCTGGTCGGCATATTCGTCAATTGGCAACCCTTCGATGTACTCCATCACAAAGTAGGGCAGCCCGTCTTCAGTCGTTCCGCCGTCGAGGAGGCGAGCAATGTTCGGATGTTCAAGACGGGCGAGGATCTGACGCTCGGTGCGGAAACGATAAATGATGGCTTCGGAATCCATACCGCGTTTGATCAGTTTAATGGCGACTTGCTTGCGGTATTCGTCGTCGCGTTCAGCCAGATAAACCACGCCCATGCCGCCGCGCCCGAGTTCACGAAGAATTTTATAAGGCCCGATTCGTTCTACGGCGCGCGGCCGGTCTTGCCGACGCTCAACTCTCTCCTCATCGGGGGCGTAGATTCGGGCGGCAACTTCCAGCGCTAAGGTTTCGATGAAATTCTCGGCCCGCCCATCGAAACCAAGTAATGAATCCACCTCCTGGCGTAAGGTTTCGTCTCCGGCACAGGCTTCGGCGAGAAAAGCGGCGCGCGCATTCGGCTCCTGCTCCAGCGCCGCGTGATAGAGCCGTTCGACCTGCTGCCAACGCTCAGGCTTCATCGCGCTCCTTTCTACTGAGTTCGCGCAGCAGCCAGGATTTTGCGAGTCGCCAGTCGCGCAGCACCGTATCGCGCGAGACCTTTAAGACTTCAGCCGTTTCCTCGACGCTCAGCCCGCCAAAAAAGCGCAGTTCAATCATCTGGCTCTTGCGCGCGTCCATTTCGGCAAGCGTTTTTAAGGCGTCGTCGAGCGCCAAAAGGTCTGGCGCTTGTTCGACAGAAAAGAGGTCGGCATCGTCGAGCGAGACTTGCAAGGCTTTGCCGCCGCGCTTGAGATAATTGCGGGAACGCGCGTAATCAACCAGAATGCGCCGCATCAAGTTTGCCGAAATGGCGAAGAAGTGGGCGCGGTTTTGCCACTGAATATTGCTGGCATCAATGAGTCGCAGATAGGCCTCGTTGACCAGCGCCGTGGTCTGTAAGGTGTGGCCAGGCGCTTCCCGGCCCATGTAGCGTTTCGCCAGGCGGTAGAGTTCTTCGTGAACGAGAGCCGTTAATTTTGCGAGCGCCGCTTGATCGCCATCGCTCCAGGCAATCAATAACTGCGTCACCTCATGCGTTTGTGGTGTCATAGGCTCACCTGCCTACCAGTTCAATAGATTATAACGGGCGAAAATTATAGCACGCGGACCAAATTTTCTTCTTTGGCAGTTTTTCAAGTAGTGACCTAAAGTAGAGGTGCTGCAAGGCGAGCCCGCGTAGTGGGCGACAGCCCATAAACGATCGCCGCTTCGCGAGTTAAAAACACCACCAATTAAAGTGGCTTTCGACTTTTCCAAAAAATTTTTCAGCGGCCTTCAACTTTTCAAAACCCGTTCCCGCATTACCCCAATGAAGGCAGTTAAACGGAAGCTCAAATCGTGAGCTTTTCGCCATCCTGCCCAACTTAAATTTTTTCAATAGAAGAAGGAGATTAAAAAAATGAAGAGCCAACGAACGATCGCGATATTGATAATGCTGGTGTTGATTAGCACCCTGGTATTGCCAATCCTTTCCCTGGCCGGTCAACCTCAGGAGGCGGCTAATTCGAATGTTCAAGATGAGGCTTCGGCGACCGCAGCAAAGGCGAGGCAAATCGTCGAGCGTTACCGCGAGAGCGACCCGCTGCAGAACCGCTCGGCAACCAAAGATGCGACCCCGGCCCTCGCGCAAAAGCCGGAGCGTCCGCAATGGGTGACCGCGGCAGTCTCCCGCAGCCTCGAAGACCTGCAAAGCAACAGAGAAAAATATGGAGTGCAGGATGCCGCTGCCGAATTTCGCTTACTTGAAGCGATGAAAGACGGGCGCGGTTTTATGGACATTCGTTTGGCGCAGATGGTCAATGAGGTGCCGGTATTTGGCGGTCAATTGATTACCCATCTCGATGGTCAAAATGTCCTGCGCGCCGTCAGCGGACGGGCGTTCAAAGAAGCGCGCATCAACACCACGCCGAAGCTTGATGAAAGACAAGCTATCGAAGCGGCCAAGGCCGAGTTTAAAGACCAGCATCAGTTCGCTGAGGAACCGACCGCAAAGCTGGCGATTTTGCCGCGCCAGCTGATGAACCGAAACGAATCCGGCGCAGCGCTGGTTTATATCGTCAAAGTGAAGTTGGCAGGAAAAGGCGGCGCGACCGATGGCTATCGCTTATTCGTGAACGCCAAAAACGGCACGGTCATTTGGCGTTTGAACGACCAGCACTATGAAGTGGGTACGGGCGTCAGCCTTTACAACGGCACAGTAGATATTGAGACGACGCATAACGATGGCGATGGTTCCTTCACCCTGAAAGACCCGGGCCATTTCCAGTCACAGGTTTTTGATGCCTTGGACGGAAATTCAGATTCGGTTGAATTCAGAGGTTTTGATAATTATTGGGGCGACCAATCCCGCGAAACCGCCGCGGTTGACGCGCATTTCGGCGTCGCGCAAAGCTGGGAATATTTCTATAACCGCCATAGTCGCCGGGGCGCCGATGATAATGACACGCCAATCACCACTTATGTTCATTACCGTCAAGACCCCGATACCCCCTGGAACAATGCCTCAGGCGGAAACAACGAACTTCATTTCGGCGATGGCGATGGCAGCAATTACGGCCCCTTTGTGCCGATTGATACCGTCGGTCACGAATTTACTCACTGCGTTGTCGATGCGACGGCAGACCTCGTTGGAATGGGGGAATCGGGGGCAGTTAACGAAGCCTTTGCCGACATCTTTGGCACAGCTATCGGGTTTTACGCTGATAAGGATACCAACTATCAACATGGCGAGAGCAAGGTGATACCCGGTTCAAATGGTCGCGTGACCCGCGATTTAAGCGACCCCTCGTTGGTGGTCATGCATTTCGATGAAAACGGCATACAAGAATCGGTTCGGGTTCCCGATAACTGGTCAATGTACTGGCAGGACCCGAACAACTTCGATAACGGCGGGGTGCACATTAACAGCACCATCATGAGCCATGCTTTCTACCTGATGTCGGAAGGCGGCATCAATCGCACCAGCCAGGTCAGCGTTCCGGCCATCAGCTATCACGGCCGCACGCCGCGCGAAGTCGCGGAAGATATTTTCTACACCGTCCTGGCGCGTTACCTGACGCCTTCGGCAACTTTCAGAGATGTGGCCAGAGCGATGCGACAAGTGGCTGCCAACGATTACGAGGAACGCAGTGTAGCGGCGATAGTTGAGTTGGCCTGGTTTGCGGTCGGCGTGTTCACCGAAGCAGACCGTTTCTACAGCGCGCTTCCCGAACCGGCTTTAAGCCGAGCCGAAATCGTCCTCTACGATCCGGCCACCGGGTTTGGTGAAACCGGAGAACTGAATCTGGTCAGTGGCGGCTACCAGAATCAACAGACCTACAGCACGTTTGCCACGGGCTGGACCCATGTGGTCAATATCGGCGGGCCAATTTTTTACTACAACGCGAATACCTGTCAGGCGGCGGTTGGCGAAATTGATTATCACGGGGTTCACCGAACCACCAGTAGCTTTCGCTTCAAATTTCTCGGCACTCGCCCGCTCTATACACACGTGGTTTATATGGGCGGCACAGACATCTACTTTTATGAGTCGACTACCGGCAAGGAGATGTACATCAGACTGACGCCGGGTGGCTATCAGGGCGTCAATGTCACTTTCAATCCGGGCTCCGGTTGGTCGCACGTCCTCTATGCGCAGGGGCATCCGATGTTCTACAAAAGAGACAACGGCTACACGATGATTATCACGGGTACGACAAAACGCTATCTCACGCAGTCGCCTTTCTGGTCGCACATTGTGGATTGCGGGATGCGCACCAGTGGTGGCCAGATTGGTATCTTCTTCTACAACACGCTTACCGGACTGTACGGAGTCGGCGATATTAATGCGGCGGGATATTTCGTCGGTCGAGTCTCTAACCGCTGGGCCTACACCTTCCTGCGTCCCGGCTGGACCCAGGTTGCCAAGGTGCAGGACGGGCTGTTCTTCTACGATTCGCAATCCGCAGAGGCCATGACGGGCTACCTGTTGACCGCTTCGGAAGACGAGCTTCTCAGCCGTGAGCCGTTTCAGGCGATGCCTGAATCCTATAGCTACATTTCTTCTCTGCGTCCTTACCAGAAGGTGGCCGGTGGTTTAGCCAGATAAGAAAACTGGCTTCACTAAATAAAAAGCTGAGGCCTAGTCATTGGCTAGACCTCAGCTTTCTCGTTTTTCCTGTTGATTAGAGGAATCATCCAGAAGGGATTATTTATCGGAATACTAAAAGGTGGAGTGGGCAAAGCTCTAAGGGGAAAACCACTGGGCTCAGGGTATCCCAAAGACTGCGGGAACCGTCAGGCTCGTAATGGAAAACCACCGGGCTCACCATCGGGGTTCTCCTTCCCCGCTGATTGGTCAGAGACGGCCGGTTCACGCGGATTTTTAAGAGTCAAGCATCTACCTTGATCGTTAGGGTCTAGCATTCGCGTTGATGGTGAGGGTCAAGCATCTGCGTTGATCGGCTCCATCAGCTTGATCAGCGGGGAAACTCCAAGGTGGTCACCCGACTCGTAGATTTTCCCTGAGCCCGCTTACCCTTACTGCCTCTCGTGGATTTTCCCTGAGCCCGCTCACCCATACGACCTCCTCTCGCTGATTTTCCCTGAGCCCGCTCATCCTTACTTCCGCCGCTCGCTGAGGTTGCCTGCGACCTCACGGCAGCTTCAAAAGCACTTCGCCGATACGCACCACCAGGGTTCTTGCGACCGCCCGTAAGCCCAATCGCCATTCGCCCTAGTTAAGCCTTATAGTGAATCGGCAGGGGATGAATCCAGGGGGAGCGATACTTTCTCAACAACAATCTATTCGCCTCTTCATCACCGACGACGAGTTGTTTCTGCCCGTCCCATTTTAGCGCCCGTCCAAGCCGCAGAGAGAGATTGGCAAGAACGCAACTTGCCGTTGAAATATGCCCTTCTTCAATGCTGGCGACGGGTCGGCCGCGCGTCGCGATGGCGCGCAGAAAATCTTGCATATGTCCGCGAATGGCCGGCGCGACGTGTTGCTCCAAATCCTTTTCGGTCCTGTCCTCAGGGTACTTATCGAGTTCGTATGCGACATCGCGGTGAAGGGGCTGCTGGCGCTCGTCAACAGGAATAAAATCATAACTGTAGACGCTCGCTTTGAGCGTTCCTTTATCGCCGTAAAGGGTTGCCCCCCAGGGATACTTGGGATCGTTCGCATGCCCCCAGGTGCGGTGTTGCCAGACGACCGTCAAATCATCGAATTCAAAGGTTGCGGTTTGCGTGTCAGGGATGTTGGCTTTGCTGCCTTTGTCAACCAGTATACCGCCGCTTGACGAGATGCGTTTGGGCCAGCCCAACCCCAACATCCAGCGAACGGTATCCAGCATATGAATGCACATATCGCCAAGAATGCCGTTCCCGTATTCGGAAAACGCCCGCCAGCCTCGCGGGTGCATGAGTTTATTGTAGGGGCGCATCGGCGCAGGGCCTGTCCACATCTCGTAATCGAGATAGTCGGGCGGCGCCGAATCCGGCGGGTTTTCCGTTGTCCGCATGTGGTAGTAGCAGTAAATCTCTACCAGACCGACCTTACCCAGTTTGCCTTCGCGAATCACGCGGTCGCGGGCTTCAATTAAATGCGGCGTGCTGCGGCGTTGGGTGCCGACTTGCACAACCCGTTGATGTTTGTGCGCCGCAGCAACCATCGCCTGGCCTTCAATCACATCTATGCTGATGGGCTTTTGCACATAGACATCCGCGCCGGCTTCGACCGCCGCAATCATCGGTAGCGCATGCCAATGGTCAGGTGTAGCGACGAGAACAACATCGAGGTCTTTCTCTTTCAGCATGGCGCGATAATCGCTGTAGGTTCGCGGGGTCTTCTTCGAGGCCTGACGTTCAGCCATCAGGGTCGCGGCTTCAGCGAGCATGCGCTTGTCCACATCGCATAGCGAAACCACCTCAACCGGCGCCACCTGGATGAGGCGAAAGAGGTCTAACT
>JBIOWC010000094.1:0-6246 GCA_044868105.1 Blastocatellia bacterium | reverse complement strand
GAATCATCCCAACTATGCAGATATTCAACTAAAGGGCATTCATAAAGGCGCAAATTCATCGGCGCTTTATCTTGAAGCTGAACGGGAAGCCAGCCTGGTTGCTTACTTTAAAGAGTTGGCTGAAATTGTCGGCAAAGGGGCCCGGCAGCTTAGCGAAAAGCTCTCGTTTATCAAAACCTTAACCACCGCCAATTTGATGAATGGCAATCGTCCGTTGGCTTTTGAAGCCTCGGTGCCGGCCGCGCCTACAAATGGTTCGTCCGTTATGCACACCGGAGATTATATGGCCGTTGATGACCCGCTCGGCTTGGGATTTGGCCGAACCTCTTTTGCCGAGAACCTGCAAACCACCTCGTTTTGGGGGAGTGAAAAAGGCTTTGTGATTTTAACCGGCAGCCGACAGATTTATTTGGAAGCCGTATCCAGTCCTCTGCTGACCATGCATCCGCCCCACAACACTTCTAGCCGCCTTGATTTGGTCCAAGGTCATTTCGTTCCTAACGAGCGATAAACCCCGCCAAATAAACTTTAAAATACCACCCTTGAATTTTTATCCTGCAGGACGAGCCTTCGAGAGCATTCTCAGGAAGAGTCTCCTCTTTTCTGGGAAAAGAACTTTCTCTGGGAAAGCGCCTTCTCTGGAAAGCGGCTTCTCCGGACAGAACCCTAGACCCTGCGCGAAGGTGGGCAATGAGCAAAAAACTTAAATCGGCCATCTTGCTTCCGCTTATTTTCATCCTGGCGTTCTCGCTTCCCGGCCTTCCCTGGTCAAACACCTTCAGACATAAACTAAAAAAGATTCTCATTAAGACCCAAATAGCTTGGAATAAATGGCAGGGTTATGAACCCCGCCTGGTCTCTATCGCCGGAGAAACCGATACGCCGGGAGCGCGGCTTTTTGTTTTGGATTCCCATTCGGGATGGGCAACCTTATGCGATAAACAAGGCAAATTTACGATTCCAGATGTGCTCTGGTACCCGGACGCAACTTACGAGGTGGTGATTTCAACCGCTGACAATAGCGGCAAGCTGTTAAAGATTTGCGCGCCTTCGGAACTTCCTTCCACAAAAATCATTGAAGCGGGAAAGGTTGAAATCTATAGTCAGTCAAAGGTGGATTTGATAGATCTGCCGGGCGACACTTCATACAGTTACGAATATTTCGATTTGCAGAATCGCGATTATTATCGAAGGCTATTTGAACAATTAACCGTCGGTAAAATTTCCGATGGTGAAAAGGTCGAAGCGGTCAATGAGTATGTCGCCACCCGATTAACCTATGACGAAACCGGGTTCGAGTTAGGGTCTCCGCGCCGCGTACTTGAGCGAGGTTCTCAATATTGCGGACATCTCAGCTTGACGATGGCAACGCTGCTGGCCGTTGCCTTTCCGGTGCGAGTCATTCATCTGATAGATAAAGCCATTCCGCCCAACAGCCATGCCGTCGTCGAAGTATTCTATGATGGGGATTGGCATTTGTATGATCCAACGTTTGGAGTCAAATTTAAAAATCATCAAGGCAAGGTCGTCAGTTACAGAGAATTGATGCTCAATCCTGATTTAATCACGCCGGAGGTCTTCTCTCCATTTCGGCAGAAATATCCCAAAGTTCCGCTCAATCCGTTAATTGGTATTTATAGCTCCGGTTATCATCACTTCTATTATCTGGCTTATCGAGGTTCGCAGTATGCACACGCCTGGTGGGCCTATAAAGATGGCCTCAATTATGTTCCGACAGGAAGCCGGGTTTTATTAGCGGCAGCAGGAATTCGACCCGGAACCCGGGTGATTTATCACATTAGAAAACCAGGAAACGAGGATGACGAATTAACCCTGATCTCGCGACGCGGGGCGACCGGCGATAATGTATTAAATGAAGAAGAATCTCTCCCCATTAATTTAGCCTCAGGCTCTTATGAAGTCTTTGTTGATTTATATGACGGAAACGTCGCAAGCGATAATAATCTGGCCTATATTAGCAATTGCCATCTGGGAGTCAGGTTAGAGGTCAGATAAAGTTTACCTACGCTCGCGCTAACCTTTCAGCAAACCGGAATCGCTAAAGTCATGCCCAAATCTTTAGAGCCAGGTTTATTTTGCGTTGAGTAGTTTATTGATTTGCGCGAGCAATCTTTTTTCGGTGCCCGCCTGTTCAGCTAATCGTAAGCTACGCTCGGCCAGCAGGCGATAGATTGCCAAGGCCGATTTATCTACTGAACCGAGCGCCCGCATATTTTTTTCAACTGTTCCCCGGTCGCCTCTGCGCACAGGGCCGGTCAAAGCCTGCGCAGCGCCGAGCGCTTGAATATTGGCAAGCGTACCTTCGACTAAAGGTAAGAGAACTTTTCTTGCTTCCGCCTCTGGCAAACCGCAACGGGCGAGGAGGTCTAAAGCGACGCTCAGCAAAGTCGTCACGCCGCCCGACGTAAGCACCGCCGCCGCGTGATAGAGGCCTTTCATTTCAGTTTTGATTTCAAAGGGGCGCCCGCCAATTGTCTTAACCAGTCGCCGGGCGGCGCGGCGCGCCCGGGCTTCGCCTTCGATACAAAAATAGGTTTTGTCAAGCAGCGCCTGTCTGCGCCTGGGACTGGTAAAACTTTGCAGCGGATGGCAAGAACCTACGACGATATTTCGGTCTTTAAGCGGAGTTAATATTTCGCTCGATAAAGCGCCGCTGGTATGCAGGGCAATGGTTTTCGTGATGGCGCTTGCTTGGATTTGCTCAACTGCATCGGCAATTTTGTCATCCGGTGTGGCAATTAAAATTAAGTCGGCCGGCGAGAGCGAAAGATGAGCAATGGCTTGTGGCGTACCCGCGCCAATGAATTGAACGGCGCGGTTTGCCGAAGCTTTGTTGCGACAAACCACATCGCCGATGGCCAATCCGGCTTCTTGCGCTAATCGCCCAAGCGTCTGACCCACGCGTCCTGCGCCGATAATTGAAAGTTTCATTTCACGAAATCTCTGGTGGCCTATGAGGCAGTTTCTTGCAGAGCCGCCAAGAACTGCGAAGACAAATTTGCGATAGCCTATCAGTTGACAAATGATTTGCGAACCTTGTGCCCCTTTGCGAGAAACGGTTCTCAGTCGTTTAAAAATATCCGGCTCGCAGTTGTCCCCTCTATTTTCGCAATCTTCTGATAAACCGTCCGACGATGGCGTTCATGGCAAGCTTTAATTCTTCAACTCCCAACAGCCCGGCGGCGACATAAAAAACGCTCGCGCCCGTGGCAACCGAAACCGAGACATTGAAGATTCGCGCAATGCGGGTGTCGCCGATGAATTGATGAATTCCTTTACTGGTTAGCCAGCAAACCAGGGCCATCGCCAGCGACGCGAGTAAAATTTTCACTACCGCAATAAACGTTTTACGGCCTTCCATGCCCTTGATTTTTCGCTGCATGATGAAATAGAGCACAAAGAAATTCAGCAGCGCGACCGCAGAAGTCGAAAGCGCCAATCCTTTCTCTTGCAACACCCCGACTAACGACCAGTTCATCGTGAAATTGACGGCAATTGAAAGCAAGCTGATGCGCATGGGAATCTTGGCATCGCCGAGCGCATAAAAGGCCGGCACAATGACTTTGAGCGCCGAATAACCCGCCAGTCCTATGGCATAACAGGCTAGCGCCGCAGCCGTGCGCTGGGTATCGCTGGCCTGGAATTTTGCGCTTTCATAAATCAACGCGATAATCGGGCGACCCAGAACAATCAAGCCAATGGCCGAGGGAATGGTCAAGACAAACACCAGGCGAATCGAACTCGCCAGCGTATGACGAAAACTTTCAAGCTCTTGCAGAGCCGCATTTTTTGAAATTGACGGGAGGGTTGCCGTCGCAATGGCAACGCCGAAAACGCCGAGCGGAAATTGCATCAAGCGAAATGCATAACTGAGCCAGGATACGGCACCATCACCGGGAATGCTCGAAGCGAATTGGCTGTTGATGAGCACATTGACCTGTACAGCGGCGGCGCCAATCACCGCCGGAAGCATTAATTTAAAAATACGCCGCACGCCTTCATCGGCAAAATTCAACATCGGGCGAAAGCGAAATCCCACCTGTCGCAAACTCGGCGCTTGCACGACGAATTGCAAAAAGCCGCCGATGAGCACGCCGTAAGCCATGCCGATGATGCCTTCGTAGGGGTGTTCAAGCACCGCTTTGACAGGGTGAGCGAAATCGCCTCCAGTCATCATGACTGCGAAAAAGAGTCCGCCAATGATTGAGCCCACATTAAAAAACGAAGCTGACAAGGCCGGAATGCCGAAACGGTCACGCGAATTCAATAAGCCCATGGCTTGCGCCGCTAAGGCAACCAGCAGAATAAACGGCATCATAATGCGCGTCAGCCGGACGGTAAGCGCGAATTTATCGGGATTGGCCTTAAACCCCGAAGCAAACAGGCTGACCAGTTCAGGCGCAAAGATTACGCCTAAAATTACAAACACGCCGAGGACGAGAATCAAGGCCGTAGCCACCAGATTCGATAAGCGGAAAGCCGCTTTTTCGCCTTTGGTCACCAGATAATCCGAAAAGACGGTGACAAAAGCGTTCGAGAGCGCGCCTTCGGCAAACAGATCGCGCAACAGATTCGGGATGCGAAAGGCAATAACATAAGCATCATAAGCGTAGCTTGCCGAGGCGCCAAATAAGCGCGAGAAGACCATCTCGCGCACCAGCCCGAGTACGCGACTCGCCATCACGGCAGCGCTGATGAGCCCCGCAGAGCGCGCGACACTAGCCGATTTTTTCTTGGGTTGATTAAGTGAGGAAGTCTCTTGGTTTACTTGTCCCGACTCGTCAATTGCAGATGAATTTTCCATAGACTTAAATTTCGATGATCTGGCTTCCGAGAGATTCTATCTGCTTCGGAAAGCGTCATCCAGTGAAGATTGAGCTACCTTAGAGGTGCAATCTGAAAAAAAGACCATAAGAAAGTTGCAACATTTTGCCGGCCTTTGCTCTATGGCAGAATCAAGTGAGATTGTTTACAATTTCCCTGTGCAGACTTCTGACAGACATTACCCGACGGAAGTTATGCCGCTTGAATTCAGTTCGGATCCTGCCTCACCACCAAACTGAATGGTAGGTTTTTCTACCAACAGAAGTTTAATGTGGTTTTAATCCCGAGTTATTCTAAGAATCTATGTACAATCGGGAAATCAAAATTTTTAACACAACCGGCAAAGGGCGAAAAAACTCGTGGGTTTTTCGGACGCTTTGCATTAGGAGGGATACTCAATGAGAATGTGCAGATCAATATTATCTTTATCACTTGCGGTAGGGCTTCTTTGCTTGCCGATAACTGTGCCATCCACACTTGGGCAGGAGGTCAAATCAAGCTCTCAAACGCAACAAGGAAGCGTATATAAACCGGGAATTCGCAATGTCGCCAGCGGTCAAAAAGCGAAATTTAAAGGCCGAATTGTCAGTCGCGAAGCCGATACCTTCAGCATTCGTGATGACCAAGACAATGAAACCATTGTGCGTTTGACGGATAATACCAGCGTTAAATCGAACGGCGGATTTTTCCGAAGAGGAAAAAATTATGACATAACCAGTTTATTGCGCGGTCTGGAGGTTGAAGTCGAAGGGCGCGGAAACAGCGAAGGTCAACTGGTTGCCGATAAAGTTCGTTTTGATTCAGGCGATTTAAAAGTTGCCCGTACAGTCGAATCGCGCGTCCTGCCGGTCGAACGTGAAAGCGCGCGCATCGCCGGTCAGATAGATGAACTCAACGAAGTTTCAAAGCTGGCGAGAAGCGAAGCCGACCGCGCCAACGCGGGTGTGGCGGCGGCAAACGAACGCATCACAGCGATTGATGACTATACCGTGCAAGATTCAACCACGATTTATTTCAAGGTAAACAGCACCGTGCTTACCCCTGAATTTAAACAAGCGCTTGATGAAATTGCCCAGAAAGCGGCAACCAATAAAGGTTATGTGATTGAGATAACCGGATATGCCGATTCGACGGGCAATATGGCGCGCAATCGCGTACTCAGCCAGCAACGCGCAGATGCAGTGGTTCGCTATTTACAGGAAAACCATGACATTCCGTTGCGTCGCATTGTGACGCCTTTCGGATATGGTTCGCTCAGACCGGCAGCAGATAATGCTACAGCCGAAGGCCGACGACAGAATCGTCGCGTTGAAGTTAAAGTCCTCGTCAGTCGCGGCATCACCCAAACCAGCGGACAATAAAACCTACTAAGTAGAATCTCTGTAAAGGGCCAGGGTACAG
>JBIOWC010000093.1:0-18280 GCA_044868105.1 Blastocatellia bacterium | reverse complement strand
AAGCGAACACCCGCCTGGTACAACAGGCCTATCAACAGATCGGAACTGGCGACCTTCAAGGGTTCCTGAATTCGCTTGCGGTAGATGTTCAATGGCAAATACCCAAAATGGAAAACGTGCCGTTTGCCGGACTGTGGCAAGGTCGCGATGGGGTCGAAAAATTTTTCAGCATCGTTGACCGTACGCAAGAGGTGATTGAATTCGAGCCAAAGGAGTTTATTGCCCAAAGCGAGAGCGTGGTTGTTTTGGGACATTTTTCTCAGCGCATCAAAGCTACAAGCAGAAAATTTACTTCTGACTGGGCGCATGTCTGGACCGTCAATAACGGCAAAATCACCCATTTCCGCGAATATGTTGATACGGCTGTTGTGAGCCGAGCCTACAGCGCCGCGCAAGCTGGTTACGGAACCTGAGCAGATGGGGCGCGGGCGATAGTTCGTGATTCTCGTGTGACTTGCGCGGTTCTCTGGAATCGAAGTCAAGGTGGACTTGCTGATGGCAGTGCACAATTTCGGCTCGGGAGCACAGTCCCTTGATGAACAAGAAAAAGAGAACCTCAGAGTGAAGAAAGGCAGTGGCAAACCCAGCATTGCGACTGCGTGGAAATTTCCGGAAATCATCTATCGGACGCAAGGGTTAAGCGTTTGAGGATTTCCCCAACCTTGTCCTTGCCGGGTGTTGAGCTATCAACCCTGATGCAAGCAAAATTTAATAGGAGACTGATATGAATGCCTTAGAACTCTTGATAGCAGACCACGAAAAAGTAGCTGATTTATTCGCGCAAATCGAAGAGACTGACATCTTAAAACAGAAACAGGCGCTCTTTGAGAAGATCCGAACCGAGTTGGAGACCCATACGCATATCGAAGAAACCGCCTTCTATCCGGTTTTGGAAGAGTATGAAGAGTTGAAGGATATGGTGGCCGAGGCTTACGAAGAACACAAGGAAGTCAAAACCTTGCTTCGCGAGATATCCGGTCTCACCGCCGATGGCGAAAACTTCGATGCCAAGGTCACCGAGTTAAAAGAGAACGTCGAGCATCATGTCGAAGAGGAAGAGAATGAGCTGTTCCCACAAATCGAACAACTCATCGAAGACGCCGAATTACAGAGAATAGGCGACGAGTTGGAAGCGGCGAAGACGGAATTCAAGAAGACCTCGCGCGGCGCGTCGGCGAGGTAATGATTTTTTTGAAGTGAGCAAGCGTGTTGTGGCAATGCGCGATGACAGGGATTGGCCGGCAATGCGCTTGCTCCGTTTTGCAGTTTGAAAGCTGGATGCGAATGGAGAGCAAGAGGAACGAACGACTATATGACAGAAATGATCGGCTGGATAAGTTCCATAATTCTTCTTCTCACCCTCGGCAAACAGATTTACAAACAATGGAAAGAGGGTTCAAGCGAAGGCGTATCCAAATGGCTATTTATTGGTCAGGTAAGTGCCTCGGCGGGGTTTGCGATTTATAGTTGGCTATTACGGAACTGGGTATTTGTCGTCACCAATATTCTTGCTCTTTTAAGTGCCTTTGTCGGACTGGGAATTACGTATTGGCACAATCACTCCAAGGTTAGAGAGTGAAATATTCAATTTAGTGATGAAGGAGTAGTAATTATGAAACACGATAATGTGCATAAGGAATCGCTAAATCAAACGGCAATGGAAGCTGGAAAATTGAATTATCAAGGCGACCCGCGTTTGAACGAATCATCATCTTCAAGTGACCGACCAAGCAAGAAAGACCAGATTCTTCAACTTCATCAAGATGGCATTACCGATGTGGCGGAGATCGCTTATCTGACCGATGCGCAACCTTCCTATATTGCTGAAGTGCTCAGACAAGCTGGCTTGCTTTCAGGTTATTTTGATCTTTATACGACCACCTCTAGTGAACAGAATATCTATTCGCGTTATTTCCGAAATATCCTGGCGTTTAAAACCATAGAAGCGGCGCAAGAATCCATGGAGAAGATAGACCGGCTCTATTCTTATTTTGAACGCATCGGTGACCGCGCGGGTCAACATCACGCCATGGTGTTGGCGCTAACCGGTAAAAACCGTGCGCGTTGGAGCGGCAAACTTGAAGAAGCAAAAATATTCAGTGACTGGCTGGCGGCGCATTAAGCTAAACGGCTTTGGTCTGCACATCACCAACGGAGTGTCGTTATGAAGAAGCAAGTAGCACGCGTCTTCCTTCTGGGTCTCTTTCTATTTTTGAAACCGTCAGCCGGACAACAACAAAAACAGATAGCCGAGCCAGAGGTCACGAGCTATTCCCAGGATCCGGCTAAACTTGAACCGATAGAAAAACGCCTCGCCCGCCTCACCCCCCCAGCCGGATTTTCCATCAATCGTTTCGCGGAATTATCCAACCCACGCCTGATTGCGGTTGCCGATACCGGCACGGTTTACGTTACGCAACGCGAACCTGGTACGCCGGTTCGGTGGGCGCGATACCGATAAGGATGGCGTGGCCGAAGTGCAAAATCGGCAAGCGTTGTTAAAAACCTGAAAGGTTACGTGATGGTCAAAGGTGTGATAATCAAAGGTGATATTATCAGCGCCTATCAACGAATGGCGAATAGCGAATTCGTCAGCCTTGAATTCTTAAAATATAAAGGAAGTGATAACCCCGTCCGAAGCTTCTCTTCCCCCAGGCGGCGCGCTTTGCAGCACCTCTTCTGGCCTTCATTGCACTCGGATTGGCGGTGGGGCTTCAACCAAATATAACATCATCAGAAGGCGATGAGCTTTGAACGAAGAAAAATTGCAAATCCTATGAAAGCGAGAAGCGCAAGAAGATGCTCAGCAAGACTCCACCATCAGGCAAGCGCACACTAGACCATTCGCAATCTGAGGTCGCCGACAAGAGTCAGGCAAGCGAACGTTGGGTGCTGGCGGCAGCAATTCTCGGTTCCAGTATCACCTTCATTGACGGCACGGTGATCAATGTCGTGCTTCCCATCCTGCAAAGCGAACTCGGCGCCAGTGTCGTGGCCGTGCAATGGATTGTCGAGTCTTATGCGCTAATGCTTGCGGCGTTGATATTGACCGGCGGCGCAATGGGCGACAGATGGGGGCGCAAGCGCCTCTTCTCAATCGGCGTTTTACTCTTTGCAGTGGCCTCAACCTGGTGCGGATTGGCTCCGCACATCACGCAACTCATCATCGCGCGCAGCCTACAAGGCGTAGGCGCGGCGCTTCTGGTGCCTGGTAGTTTGGCGCTCATCAGCGCCAATTTCAGCAAAGAACGACGCGGACAAGCCATCGGCACCTGGTCGGGGTTCACTTCAGTTGCCGCCGGAGCGGGTCCCGTTCTGGGCGGTTGGCTGGTCGAAAAATTTTCGTGGCGCTGGATTTTTTTCATTAACCTGCCGCTGGCGCTCGCCGTGTTATTGATTGTCTGGCGGCGGGTCCCTGAAAGTCGCGACGAACAAATTACAGGGCGTGTGGATTGGCTGGGCGCAATACTGGCAACCATCGGGCTGGGGGGTATCGTCTTCGGCTTAATCGAATCGAACACCCGCGGCTTTAAGGCGCCGCTGGTGCTTGCAAGCTTCGTTATGGGTAGCGTGGCGCTCGGAGGATTCGTCTTCGCTGAAGCCCATGGCGAAACGCCCATGATGCCGCTCAAACTGTTTCGCTCGCCCTCATTTGCGGGAGCCAATTTATTGACCCTCTTTTTATACGCCGCGCTCGGCGGGTTGCTCTTTTTTCTACCGTTCAATCTGATTCAGGTACAAGGATACACGCCGACGGCGGCGGGCGCGGCACTCCTTCCCTTTGTGCTGACCATGTTTCTGCTTTCGCGTTGGGCCGGCGGGTTGGTCGAGCGTTATGGTTCAAAGCTGCCGCTGGTCGTGGGCCCGATGATTGCCGCCCTGGGCTTTGCGCTTTTTGCTCTGCCCGGGGTTCACGCCCGCAGTTATTGGACAAGTTTTTTTCCGACCGTGATGGTCATGAGCCTGGGCATGACGGCCAGTGTCGCGCCGCTAACGACCACCGTGATGGGCGCTGTGAACGAGCGCCACGCCGGTGTCGCCTCAGGCATTAATAATGCTGTCTCGCGCATCGCCGCCTTACTTGCCGTCGCGGTCTTCGGCGTGGTGATGCTGAATGCCTTTACCCGCAATCTGAGCGACCGGCTGCGCGCCACGTCGGTTCCGGCTGAGGTGCAGGCGCAACTGGTCGCTCAGAGCGCAGACTTTACCAACTTGAAAATTCCCGATAACCTGAGCGGCGACCTGCAGGGGATTATCCGACAGGCAATTCAAGAATCATTCGTCAACGGATTTCGCCTGGTCGCTTATTTAGCCGCCGCACTCGCCCTGGCAAGCGCGCTCGCTTCGTGGTTGTTCATCGCGGGCAAAGCGCCGTCTGAAGGCGAAAAGAGTTTCAATAATAATAAACCGCCACAGAGCACACAGCGCACGCGGGCCGCGGTTCTGGACAAGTAATTCTGCCGAGCGCTGACTCTTCGTGAGCGCAGGAGAGATTCTAAATTTTTTCTTCTCACGCCTTATTGAATTGCCAGTCGGAAAGGAGAAAAGGGTGATTAAAGGGTGATATACTGCCTGACCACAATTCACTAGAGGTTTCTTGATAATGAACAATCATCAATATTCATGGCTGAAAGTTATCGTATTGTGTTGCAGCCTGCTCGGTTTTTCTTTGAGTTCAGTGGCGCAAAAGACCGCTGCAACCAGACCTCCCTATGCTTCGGATAAATCCATTCCCGAACCGACTGTTTTTGGCGAAGGCCTGATTTCAACGGGTGATTACGAATCGCATGCGGCATTTACGCCGGACGGGCGGACGCTCTATTTTTTGAAGAGCACTCCGAATTTCAACTTCTGGACCATCGTGGTTTCGCGATTTGCGGACGGCAAATGGCAGGCGCCGGAGGTCGCGCCTTTCTCCGGTCAATGGAGCGATGCCGACCCATTTATCACGGAAGATGGCGCGAAACTTTATTTTATCTCGACGCGCCCCCGAGACGGGCAAAGCGAAGAGAACCTCGACATCTGGGTGATGGATAAGACCGGCGACGGTTGGGGCAAGCCGCAAAATCTGGGAGCGGTGATTAACAGCAGCGGGCGGGAGTGGTATCCGACGCTGACGCGCGACAAAACGCTCTATTTTGGCTCCGACCGTGAAGGCGGAAAAGGCGCGACGGATCTCTACCGCGCGCGGCTTGTTGAGGGGAAATATAGCGCCCCGGAAAACCTGGGCGAGGCTATCAACTCGCGGTTTGGTGAATACGAGCCGTTCATTGCGCCTGACGAAAGCTTTCTTATCTTTGCGGCCGTCGGTCGCCCCGAAGGCTTCGGCGGATTTGATCTCTATATCAGCTATAACCGCAACGGCGTGTGGACCAAAGCCGTCAATCTCGGCAATAAAATCAACTCCAGCGGCGACGAGTTATCGCCGAAAATTTCTCCCGATGGGAAATACTTTTTCTGGAGCAGCACCAGAGGCTTTGCCGACCAGCCGCTCGGCGCACGCCTCAACTGGCAAGATCTTTCAGCCAAACTCCGAAGCGCCCGCAACGGCCTGGGCGACATTTATCAAATCGAACTCAGCGCTTTAAAAATCGAGCGCTGAAGTACGGATGTGGCCAGCCGGAAATTGGAAAGCCGTCGGTTTCCCGACGGCGTAAGGTTTTTTCGGAGGTCTAGGCAAGCGCTGTTTGAACTGACGCCCGACGTACAAGATTCAGGCTTTCGATTTATTTAAATTGTGCAGGGATGTTGAGGTAAAGACCGGTACAGACATTTTTGACGCTTTTCCCCTAAATTATGCTACGTCTGTTGCTCACTGGGTCTGTACCGGTTTCTCGTATAACGCCATTAGAAGGTAATGCCGACAGAGATTCGGACATTATCCTGACGTTGGGATTCCAGGGTAAAAGGCACAATCGCCCCGGCGCCGCCGAGCGCCTGTACCGAACGGTCTTTGAGAAAGACCGGCGCGTAATCAATTTGAATCAGCCGCAAGCTGAAATTATCTGATAGGCGAACATCTACGCCGCCGCCAACCGCCATCGCAAAATCCGTCGCGCCGGTATCAAACGACTGGGTGACGGTGCCACCCCCGGTCGGGAACGTCGAGTTCACTTCGAATTTTGTGTGGGCCCCGCCGAATAAGGCATGGACAAAAGGTTCAAAGCGGCTGGGATTGCGGTACTTGAGTTTCGGACCGGCCATAAAATAGAAAACCTGGGTTCGAATGCGGTCTTCATCATTCGTTCCAAAAACTTCTCTGTCTTCTTTGCGGTGATAAGAGAAATCTCCTGTGATGCCGAAATAATTATTGAGATAGCCGGTCACCGAGGCATTCACCCCATGCAAGCCTGTGCGTCTGCCGAAAAAGTTATCATCAAAAATATTTCCCGGGTCATTCGGGTCGGGAACGCCTTCGGCCTGAAGGTTAGAATAGCCGATGAAGAAGTCTGCCCGTTTACCGCCCTGCGCAAAAGATGCGGACGAGAGGACAAACAAACAAAAAGTTGCAAATAACAATTTATACATACTGCTTATGTTACTCCTTTATTGATTTTCCGAAGCCTTAACGGTTTTCCGCGAAGGCTCCTTCTGCGCGTGTCAAACGTTGAGCTTTACTCGCCAAACTGCGCGCTATCGTCTGGGTTATTTTTCTGCCACTTCATTTATTTAAAAGAGTGGCGGGTCTTCTTTAGGACGTGGTTCATCCGGCACCGGTAAGGGTTCCTCGGGAACCGATCCGGGCTCTTCCGGTACCAGCGGTGGGTCAATGACCGGATAAGGGTTCGGAGGAATCGCATCAGGATTTGGATTGAGCGGGTCTGGTTGCAGCGGGTCATCCGGGTTTCCAGGTGGTAAATTGACCGGACGTTCATCAATCATCGGATCTTTGCTCATGGTTGTTGGCTCCTTCTGTCTTCGTTTAACTCTTCGGTCAAATCTTGTTTTCTAATGCGCTATCGGATTAGCCGATTTTTTATTTGCCTTGGCGTCGGGCGCAAAGCGCGCTGATTGATGAACCTCGCGGTCTTCGCCAATCTGGAGTTCCGCGGCTTGTTGAGACGCGTCTAAAAGCGCCGGATTTCGCTGGATTTCATCGGCTTTTATTTTGTCGCGATCATCCCGGCGTTTTCGCTTGCTCGGTCCGTCATAGAGCAGGATGAAAATAAATCCGACAACAATCACGGCCACTGCAATAAGGATTAACGTTGGAGACATCTTTCCTCCACATTTAAGTCGATAACTTAGTTAAGTCGATAACTTGCGGCCGGCTGATTCTTCTACGGAAGCAATGTTACGGGTAAGCTTATCGGTCGCGCCTTCTTCATCTTCTATCTTCATCACGGTAATGACGTGATGTGATTTTTCGCGCATTCGCTGATTGCATAACCTGACGACTTCCATGACCTCTTTCCACTCGCCTTCAATACAGGTCGAACTCGGCGTGAGTTTATAAGGCAAACCCGAGGTATCAACGATTTTCAGAATTTCGGCCAGCGGCGCCGACATATGCTCACCGGTTCCGACCGGTATGATTGCAAAATCAACTAACATAGCTTGTCCTCCTTCAACGATTCATCAGCGGTTTTGCTGGCCCTTTGCTTTCGTATAAAGCCCTTGTGCAATCGGGGATTGTTCGTAATTTGTCAGTAAATCGGCGGGGTCTTTATAGATGGCGATACAACGCGAAGCGCAGAGCGCTTCTTCGGGAAAGCCGCCACACAAGAGTCCAATGGTATGCAGATGGACTTTCAAAGCGGCTTCCGCATCATACGGGGTATCGCCAACATTGATCACTTCCTCGCTCGGCAGGTTTCCCAATTGTTTAAGCGCCGCGGCAAAAATATCGGGTTGAGGTTTCGATTGTTCGACATCGTCGGCGGTGATTTCGTCTTCAATCAAATCGCTGATTTGCGCGATCTCCTTATAGCTCTTCAACTCGTCGCCTTTTGCGGAAGAGGCCAGCACAATACGCTTGCCATCTGCAATGATGCGTTCAAACAATTCGCGTACTTTAGGAAAGGCTCGCACTCGTGGCAGGTATTCTTCTTTAAAAAGTTTGGCGCGATAATCTTGCAGTTCTTTGCCAAACCGCTTGATGTCTTCTAGCGAAATAAAGACCGGAATGAGTTGATCGCCGCCTTTGCCAATTTGATAACGCACTCTTTCAAAAGGCAGGTCACAACCAAATTTTCTAAAGGCTCTTTGCCAGGCTTCGGCGTGTAAATCAACCGAATCCACCAGTGTTCCATCAATGTCGAAAACCACTGCCTTAATCATTGACCGTTCCTTTAACCCTGTGCCACTTCTTCGTTCAATTTAACAATCGAATGTAAACCGTGCAGTTAATGTAATGGATTCAGACATCGCAGTCCGACATCAAATCACTGCTGGCACTTTTTACAAACACCCTTTGCACAATAGAGGCAGGAGCAACCGCTGTGCCGATTCAAACTTTATTTCAGGATTTTCAGACCAGTGAGCAGAGGAAAAAAACGGAGTGAGCCGATAGTAGTAACGAGAAGCAAGTAACGAGTAGCGAGTAAATAGAAAAGCTTTCTTAATTAAGATGTAAGCCGCCAATCATCAGTTATGCTTCACCAGGGATGGCTATTTTAAATAGACGGGTGAACTTTATGCTTTGTGAGAAATCTTCGTTGAATCTCTGCACCCGCAAATCATCAAGCCGGGTTCGCACAACATTCACGATGAGCGCCAAGCCCTCCAGGACGTTGACCTCACGATGAAGCGCGACCGATAGTTCCTGATTTTGCGACTCGCTTTTTTTACTTCTTACTGACGAATAGAGAGTTTAATGGGCGTTTCGGCGTTGAGCCGGCAAGGGTCTTGAGTTTCCCCTCCGGCGCGCCGGCGCGCTTCTTTCATGGTCGCAGACAGCGTGCGTTCATCGAGATGCGCAACTCCGCATTCAAGCTCTCTGACGCGCAGCGTCAAGGTTTCAACCTGACTGCGCAAGCGGTCAACTTCCGGGTCGCGAGGGGTTTGAATCGGCGCCGACGAGCGCGGCATAGACATCTGTTGCTGTTCGAGCCTTCTTACACTGGATTCAATCATCACGAGTCGTTGTTCAAGAGAACTCACGCGCTGATTCAGATTAATTAAATCCTGTGTCGCCGTTGGCTCAGGCCCGCCCGCCGAACTGACGCGATACCCCGTCACCGCAAGTCCTATTCCCAGGCCGATGATCAGGATAAAAAGCCAACGCCATCTGGCGACCAATTTGTTAGCCATTTATTGCTTGCCTCCACACCTTGAAGTTTTATTCCACTGGCATCGCTTCGATGAGCTAAGAACCGCTACTTCATCTGGCGCAGGCGCGGCGCATTGACCACAGCGACCTGCCCATCGGCTCGCAAATAAGCGTACATCTCGCCCGACGGCGAATAAGCGAAGCCTTGAACATATAACGGCTGGGCGTCTCTTCGTAAAGTCTCTTCCGTATTTACTATCCAGAACTGGACAGCGCCCGTGTCACCTTCTCCGTCGGTATAGCCGGCGGCGATGATTTGACCATCCGGAGAAAAACCGACTTTGGCATATTGCACGCCGGTTCCATTGCTATAGGTGTGCACCAGGGCGCCATCTGCGACGCGCCACAATTTGATTGTACAATCAATGCAGGTCGCATAGGTCGGGTCAAGCGTTGAAATTCCGGCGGCAATAAATTGGCCGTCCGGTGAAAAGGCGATTGAGTGAATAAACAAATTCCCGGTGCCGAATGAACGCACCAAGGCGCCGTCGGATGTGCGACGCAATTTGACGCCCTCCGTATCACCCAGGCCAATGAATTCGCCATCGGGCGAAAAGGCCACCGCATTCACACGAAGTCCTCGCGAATTCGCCGGCGTAGAATTGGTATAAGTGGCAACCAGCGTCATATCTGGCACGTGATAGAGTTTGATAAAGCGGGCTTGAAATCCACAGGCGACCAGCAGTTGACCATCCGGCGAAAACCTGACCCCAATGGCGCCGTTAGTAAACGCAGGGATGCGCCCGACGAGGCGCACGCCATCCGAAACGCGCCACAAATTCAGGTTCAAGGTTTGCCCCGCGCCGCCGGTTGCCGTCGCCAGATATTGTCCGTCTGGCGAAAAGTCCATATCGTTGGCTTCATTATCTTTTGCCGAAAGTGTGCGAATCAATGCGCCGTTCTCAGCATCCCATAATTTAACCTCTCGGGTATTGACCCGACCCGAAGCCAGCAACCCGCCGTCCGGCGAAAAGGCCACCGCCGCGCGCGTTGAAAAACCACCGCTGTGCTGTTGCAACCAGAGAATAAAAGGTTCGCTTTGCGCCAAGCTTGCGCCGATAAACACCACCACCATCAAAAACCAGGCGCTCGACAGCTTTTTGTAAATTGTCAAATATCCGTGCATCTCAACCTCCCGCGTTGTGAAAGCATTTCCCCTCTTAGTTGTGAAGGACATTTGCCTTCTTACCCGTTTCCCCAAACCTGAAACCCCAGGCTCGTCTCCCTCGGTTTTTTGCGAATCGTGAATGAATCCCAGACGAAAAGCAGCGCTGGAATAAGCAACGACGATGAACTTATTTATTCACGATGCAAAGAGCGTATTAGTGAAAGACAGTCTTGCTTTCGCAACAGGCAGGGGCAATTTGTATGCCGGGCGGGATTGCGTTAAACGCCTTGATGAAAAAAGAAAAGAAATAGAATTTAATCCGTCAAACCAGGCGGGAATTTAACCGAGCGAATGATAAAGACAAGGCCGATAGAGGTATCGCGCTTAATCCGCTTTTCATTCCGAAGACAACCGAGCCTTCGACCGCCAAACATTGATTATGATTGAACGCTTATGAGGCTTTTTACTGAAAGCCTGGCAGACGACCGAAGGCCGTGCCGATTTTATTCATCATCCATTATGCTTGTGTGCCAGATAATGTTGGCGGAGTAAATCTTTGCCATAATCATTGCCATTGGGCGTGCGGACAACGACGTGTACATGCTGGCGCGTGGGCTTTTGCGGATCTGATGAAAAACGCGCCAGGTTCGCCGGTCGTTGATGGTCAAATTCAATGAGCACCACAGGGCTGTGAATGCGATAGTAAAACGGACTGTCGGATTCCGTTCCGCCAATCCACGCAAACCAGGTGTTGTCGAGATGGCGCTTGACCTCTTTCAATTTCACTTGCGCATGCTGGTCGTTCATATTGCCGATATACAAATCAACCAGCTCAACCAACCTTTTATTTTGTGGCGCGGCAAGTTCCGCTACGCGAACCCCCGCATAATCCAACACAATGTTGTCTTTGAAGGCTTCGGTTAAATTGTTGTTGCCGGCTTTGGAAAAATTGAGAATCGCTTTTTTGCGTTGTGGTTCATTCAAGGCTTGCACGAGCGCCAGTCCTTGATTTTGTTCCTCTTGAAGAATGCTGGTGCCTTTGTATTTTCCAGATGTGGCAATGACCGGCTCGGAACCGGCGAAATAGGGAGTCATCACCACCTGGTCGCCAAGCACAAAATAGTTAATGATGGCGTGATGTCCGTCGAGCTGCCAGCCCCAGGGTTCCGAGGCCGAGGGCTTGCCCATCACGGTGATGTGATAGTGCCATTCGCCCATGAATTCATGGTCATTCGTAAGTTCCGCAAGGGTTTCATTCAATCGCATGATGTTGCGCGTCAGTTGGACGCCGCGCGGACTGAGCGAAGCTTTCAGCAACCCCAGCGCCGCCTCGCGTTGCGCCTCATTCATCTCCTGAAAGCTCACGCCTTGGCGCCGGTAAAAATGTTGATTCATCCATTTGCGCCATTCCGGGTCGTCAACTGCAAACATGGTTTTGGCGCGTTGTTCGGCAGTCAGCGCCGCCAGAAATTTTTCTGCAGCATTGCGAACCGGCGCAGTCGAGATGCCGGTCTTTTGAATCGGGAATAAACCCGGAATCACATTGCCATCCGTGGTAATGCCTTTGAAGGGCGCGGCGAGTCCGGCGCGTTCGGCGTCAGCCGACATTTTGCTGAAGCGCTCAGCCATCTCCGCAGGATTTTGCGCCAGCACCTGTGTGGCAAGAAGCGAGCCAGGAACGACAACCGAAAGAAAACGGCGACGCGACAACTGGTCTGCGGTTTCCCTGGGCGAATGGCTGTGGTCATGACCGGATGGGTGAAGTTTTTTTTGCATTGCTCCATGCTCCTTTGACGATGTGGTGTGTAGCAAAATCGCAGCAAGCCTAGATGCGCATCTGTTGGTTGTCAAGCTTGAGCGATTCGGGTTCGCTACCAGCTAGCTTAATTATCCATTCGTATTATCGGTTAAAAATTCATACGGAAAATCATCGAGTCGGTGGTCAGTGAGAAGTCCCCGCCGAGACGGCTGAGGGTGTAGATAATCGCAGATAATCTGCGAAAATCCGTGGTATGCGCAGCCTCCGCGGGGGAAACCTCTCACGATTTATCGTGCCTTTGATATTCTGTCATTCAGCTCGGCAATCGCCGTGATTTTACGCTCAGAGTGAATGACCGCAAACTTATGGCGCCCACTTCCAATTGCGAATCTCCGGCATATCATCTCCGTGTTCGGCAATATAATGATTATGCTCGATGAGCTTATCGCGCATGGCTTGTTTGGCATACGCGGCAAGGTGTTCAAGCGTCGGCACGCGGTCAAAGACATCGGCAACCAGATGAAAGCGGTCTATGTCATTGAGCACCGTCATATCAAATGGGGTGGTTGTGGTGCCCTCTTCCTTATAACCGCGAACGTGCAGATTTTCATGATTGGTGCGGCGATAGGTCAACCGATGAATCAACCAGGGGTAGCCGTGATAGGCAAAGATAATCGGTTTATTGGTTGTAAAGAGGCTATCAAAATCTTTCGTTGAAAGTCCGTGCGGGTGCTCTTCGGCAGGTTGCAACTTCATCAAGTCAACAACGTTGATAACCCGAATCTTCAACTCGGGCGCCAACTCTCTCAGCATCTTTACCGCCGCCAAGGTTTCAAGCGTCGGCACATCACCGGCACAAGCCATGACCACATCAGGGTCACTTCCATAATCATTGCTCGCCCATTCCCATATGCCGATGCCGGCGGTGCAATGTTTGATAGCCGCATCCATATCCAGATACTGGAGCGCCGGTTGTTTGCCCGCCACAATGATGTTGATGTAGTTGCGACTCCGCAAACAATGGTCGCTTACCGAAAGCAGGGTGTTGGCATCGGGCGGCAGATAAACGCGAATGACATCGGCTTTCTTATTGACGGCGTGATCAATAAAACCGGGGTCTTGATGGCTGAAGCCGTTATGGTCTTGGCGCCAGACGTGTGAGGTGAGCAAATAATTGAGCGACGCAATGGGGGCGCGCCAGGGGATTTCGCTGCCCGTCACTTTCAGCCACTTGGCGTGCTGGTTGAACATGGAATCAATGACATGGATAAAAGCTTCGTAACACGAAAAGAATCCATGTCGCCCGGTGAGCAAGTACCCTTCAAGCCACCCCTGGCAGGTGTGTTCGCTGAGAATTTCCATCACCCGGCCATCCGGCGCAAGATGGTCGTCTTCTGCCAATCGCTCTGCATCCCAGGTTCGATTCGTTACCTCAAGCACGGCATCCAGACGATTCGAGTTATTTTCATCGGGCGCGAAGACGCGAAAATTTCGCTGCGCGAGATTGAGTTTCATCACATCACGCAGGAAGCGTCCGGCAATACGTGTGGCTTCGGCAAGAACGCTTCCGGGTTGCGGGAGGTCAACCGCATAGTCGCGAAAATCCGGCATCTTGAGCGGCCTCAGTAACAAGCCGCCGTTGGCATGAGGATTGGCGCCCATGCGGCGACGACCCTGGGGAGCCAGCGCGGCAAGCTCGGCTTTGAAGCGGCCCGCTTCGTCAAAGAGTTCTTCGGGTTTATAACTTTTCATCCACACTTCAAGAATTTTGATATGTTCAGGCTTCGAGGCCATCTCGGCCATCGGCACCTGATGCGAGCGCCAGGAACCTTCGGTCTTCTTGCCATCCACCTCTTTCGGTCCCGTCCAGCCTTTCGGGGTGCGCAGAATAATCAACGGCCAGCGCGGGCGTTCGGTTTGTCCTTCATCGCGCGCGGCGCGCCAAATCGCTTGAATATCGGCAATGCAGGTGTCGAGCGTCGTCGCCATCAAGCGATGCATCTTTTCCGGGTCTGAGCCTTCTACGAAATAAGGTTTATAACCATAGCCAATAAACAGGCTCTCCAGTTCTTCGTGAGAGATGCGCGCCAGCACCGTCGGGTTCGCAATCTTGTAACCATTTAAATGCAAGATGGGCAGCACGGCGCCGTCGCTTGCGGGATTAAGAAATTTATTGGAATGCCAGGACGCGGCCAGCGCGCCGGTCTCGGCTTCGCCATCTCCGACGACGCAGGCGACAATCAAATCTGGGTTATCAAAAGCGGCTCCATAGGCATGAGAGATGGCATAGCCGAGTTCTCCGCCTTCGTGAATGGAGCCCGGCGTTTCAGGCGCGACATGACTGGGAATGCCGCCCGGAAAAGAAAATTGTTTAAATAGCTTTCTCATCCCTTCTTCATCCGATGAAATATTGGGATAGATTTCGCTATAGGTTCCTTCAAGATAGGTATTGGCAACTAACCCGGGTCCGCCGTGACCGGGTCCGGCAATGTAAATCATGTTCAGGTCATTTTGTTTAATCAGGCGGTTGAGATGAACATAGATGAAGTTCAGTCCGGGAGTCGTTCCCCAATGACCGAGCAATCGCGGTTTGAGGTGTTCGAGTTTTAGCGGTTCTTTGAGCAGTGGATTGTTGAGCAGATAAATCTGCCCAACCGAAAGATAGTTCGCCGCGCGCCAATAAGCATTCATTCGATTCAATTGTTCTTGAGATAAAGATTCCGACATGAGTTCCTCCTTCGTTAAGCCTGCAGACACGACCGGTAGCCGGTCTGCAGGCTTATTTCTGCTTACACTGACGCGCAGGGTTAACGCAAGGAAGAAGCGGGTAATTGCCTGAGAATTTTTTCTGAAGTTAAACGTTCACCTTGATAGGCGAGCTTGTCTTTTATTGAAACCTCAACGATGCGGCATAACCGGAGAGCTATTTGGCCTCGTAACCAACAAATTCTTTCAAGTAAGTATTGCCTTTGTATTCCATCTCCTGATGAATGCCGATTTTCGAGGTGTAATAGGCGTGTGCGGTGCGCCCCTTCAATTCTTTGAAGAAGAGTTCTTCGGGCTTTTGCGGATTCATTTCATTTTGCGAGATGCGCACGAGCAGCGCCGTGCGTTGTTCGGGGGTCATTTGAAGAAAGGCGCGACCCTGCATCTCCTGGGAAATCGTTTCAATCAACTTGAGTCCGGCGCGCCAAGTCTGTTTCGGCTCCTCTTCAAAGGATTCGGCAAGCCGCGCATCTATGTAGGCGGCAACCTGGGCGGCGCGCGCCCCCGGCGAATGCGCATCGGTCGGGATAATCAACTCGCTGAGTTCATCAACCAGGGCGAATTCTTCTGGGGTAAAAAAGAGCAGCGCTTTGGTGGGCGAAGTTTTACGTTGTGAGGCGAGCAATTCAGCAGCCTTTGCGGGTGTTGTTCCGGGCACGCCGGCAAGCGGCGCCGCAGCGACCAGGCTGGCGGTGAGTTTAATCAATTCGCGTCGGCTTATCGCCGCCGCCTCCTTGGTCGCAGGTTCAACAACCTGGCTGACTTCATCGCCCGATGGGCGAGTTTCGGGATTCGCCATTTCTGATTTTGTTAAGCGGTCGGCCATCACAAATTTCCTTTCTTGAATTGGTCGCTCAGATAATCACACGAACGCCAGGCGAGCGCCATAATCGTCCACGTCGGATTTTGACAAGAGGCGCTCACGTGAGAGCTGCCGTCAACGACAAACAGGTTCTTCACCTCGTGCGCTTGTTGAAATTGATTAAGCACAGAGGTTTTCGGGTCAGTCCCCATGCGGGCGGTTCCGAGTTCGTGAATAGACCAACCTTCGGTCAATATTTCACGGTCAACACTGAGCACTTCGATACCGGCCGCCTCAAACATTTCGCGAGCCGTGTCCGCCATATCTTTCGCCATCTTCTTTTCGTTGTCACCGAACTTGTAATGAAAGCGCAGCACCGGCACCCCCCACTTATCTTTCAGGTCGGGGTCAATATCCATGTAATTTTCATAACGCGGCAACACTTCACCGAACCCGCCCATGCCGATGAAGGCGCCGGCATATTCACGAACCTGTTTTTTGTAGGCGGAGCCGAAACCCGGCGTTCCCATGGCATTGCCCGGAAACATGGTCGTACCGCTGCCGCCCTCGAAGCCATACCCGCGAATAAAATCGGGATGGCGGTCCGTGAGATTGCGAAAACGCGGAATGTAAAAACTGCCGGGTCGGCCATCATCCAGGGTGCGCGGTTTGCCAACCAAATCTTTAACCAATCCGTAAACCCCGGGTCCCATGACGTGTTCGCAGAAATTGTGCCCGACGTGAGCGCTGGAATTGCCTATGCCATTCGGGTGAATGGTTGATTTCGAGAGCAACATCAGCCGCGCCGATTCCAGCGTCGAAGCCGCGAGCACTACCACCCGGGCTTTCGCTTCAAAGGTTTTGCCAGAGTCGGAATCGATGAAAGCGACGCCCGAAGCTTTGCCGGTATTTTTATCAACCGTTACTTCATAAGCAATTGAATTGGTTCTCAGCGTCAGCTTGCCGGTTTCCATCGCCGGATAGATTAACCCCGTCGGCGAATCAAACGCCGCGTGTATATCGCATCCTCCGGCGCGCCGATTACAGGCGCCGCGTCCGTAACACCGACTTCGATATTTGTTGTGCTTGAGCCCATCGGTGGTGACGCCGGCGCGATAGGGCGTAAGCACGCGATTCATCTTCTTTAGCCCTTGCCGCAATTTTACTTCAGCAAAAGCGAGTTTAACGGGGCGCTGAAAAAGGCTGTCCGGCAGATGGGGCAGGTTCTCTTTTTGACCGGAGATGCCAAGGTATAAATCAACCTTGTCGTAATAAGGTGCCAGGTCTTTGTATTCGAGAGGCCAGTCTTCGCCATACCCGTCATGAGTTTTCGCCTTGAAATCCAAATCCGAAAGCCGGAGCGCCAGCCGGCCCCAGATATTGGTCTTGCCGCCGAGGACGCGCGCTCTGACCCAGGCGTAGTTGGTTCCCGTATAAGGATGGTCGCGTTCATCAACAACAATATTTTTGCTGTAATCTGAGCCGCCCCAGGCTTGCACATATGAATAGACATGTTTGTGCGGCATGCCCTTCGCGTAAGGCGGTTGGCGAATATTGTATTCATTAGGAATAAGCGCGTGTGAATCGGGCGGCATATCGCCGCGTCGTGGATGGTCATAGGGCCACTGGCTGGATTTCAGTTCGTTATCAATGTTGAGTTTCTTACCGGCTTCCAGTAAGAGCACCTTTAAGCCCTGCGCAGTTAGCACGTGAGCCGCCATGCCGCCGGCGGCGCCTGAGCCAACGACGATGGCATCATAAACGGTTTTGAGATTGACCTCCGGTTCGCGCTGTCTGCTTAAACGAATGAAGTTCATGGCACACCCTCTGTCAAAAAGTTGATATGGATTGTCATCGAGGCCGCTTGGTCAGCACAAGCATATTGCCAAGCCTGGCGAACGTCAACAGCCCGACTTGATTGGCCGTGTGGGAGGCGATAAATGAAGCTCCCTTCCCTTTTGAAAGTCTCATCCGCCCTAGAACAGCTTGACGAATGTATGTCAGCGAACACAATATATCTTAGTTCCCCCAATTACCTGATTAGATATTTATCTCATGTCTAATAAAATCCTACTGGTTGAAGATAACTACGATACTCGAAATTTGCTGCATCACTATTTCCGCAATGCGGGATATACGGCCATCATGGCGGCCGACGGTGTAGAAGGTTTTTATCTGGCGACGGCCGAAAAGCCTGATATTATTCTTACTGATTTGGCAATGCCCAAAATGACTGGCATAGATATGATTAAAGCATTGCGTCAGCAACCAAAGACGGCCGACATTCCGATATTGGTCTTTACCGCCCGGGGCAGCGCCAACGTAAAGGAAGCTGTTGAAGCAGGAGCCGATTTAACGTTTTACAAACCCTTTGATTTTGATGCATTGGTTGAAGTAGTTCACGACTTGATTGAAAAATCTGATGAAGGATTGAAACAAGCAACGGTTAGCTCACCCTCTGGCAAGCCTTAAGCAGGTGACGGTTAGTTTTGACATTCCTCATTTTTAATTTATCCTCAGATTGATATAATAGCCGTCGTTTATTTAGCCCCACCTGTAGTCCGTTTCACCTCA
>JBIOWC010000092.1:0-6939 GCA_044868105.1 Blastocatellia bacterium | reverse complement strand
ATGTACCTCACCTTCTTACTAGCGGGTTGCCAGAGCGGTTGCCCCGCTGTTGGATTGCGCACCCTCCAACACAAATCGCTTCAAATGCTCAATTCAACCGGCCAAAGATGTAACCGAAAAACTTCCTTGTAGTATTGATGCTTGAGCGGGGAAATCCGAAAAATTTTCGGCGAGATAATAAAAAGGAAACCCCGGATGGTTTCCTTTTTATTTACTCGAAAAGGTGGCGAGGATTGAGGGCAAAATTCTGATGCTAAGGATGAGCAGATTGAGTGAAAAAACAAAAGTTTATTAAACAATCGGAGATTGAAGCCCCGCCCGATGCGGTCTTCGCCTTTCACGAAAAACCTTACGCCTTTTCTGAACTCATGCCCCCCTGGGAACGCGCCGAAATCATTCAATCGGCAGGCGGCATTCAACCCGGCTCGAAAGCCATTATCAAAACCTTCATCGGCCCTTTTTCGCAAATCTGGGAAGCCGAACACGTCGAGTACATTGCCAATCGCCTGTTTGCCGATGTGCAACGGCGCGGACCTTTCGCCTACTGGTATCATCGGCACCGCTTTGAACCGACCGACAGAGGCACGACCCTGATGATAGATGACATCGAATATGCGTTGCCTTTCGGATGGCTTGGCGAGTTGCTGGGAGGCCGCCTGGTGCGCAAAAAACTTCAGCGCGTGTTTGATTACCGTCACCAGGTGTTAGCGGAAAAATTTAAGAAAATCACGCCCTGAGTTATCTCTCTCAATCGCAAAGGTGAAACCCGGGTGAATGTTGAAGGAATAATGCAGCCCTTCAACATTCATCTGGCAAAGCCATTGGCTCATCAGGCTTAACCCATATGAGTAAAATGCTCAGGCACAATTTTATAAAGCACGCGCACTTCGCCTTGCTGTCTAAACGGATAACGGTCTTTGTCCATATACTTCTTTGCCATTTTATCAATATGGGCATCCGCGCCGTCTTCGGTAATCTCGGCGACGTGACCGCGCACTTCCAGATAACGATACGGATTATCGGGGTCAAGAATCGAGAGCGCGACGGCCGAGTTATGCTTCATGTTTTTATCCTTTTGCCGGCCGCGCGCAGAATTCACCAGAACATGTGAGCCATCGAAATCAACCCAGACGGGGGTGACTTGCGGAGTGCCGTCAGGCATAACGGTCGCTAAACTTGCAAATGCTTTTTTCTCAAACAGGTCTTGGTATTTTTCAGGTATTGCTGATGCCATAATTTCCTCCTTGTGCTTGATTGTATATCGTTCAAATAACTTTAGAACGCCGCCCGGAGTTTTGTGAAGTCGCCAATGGGGAACTTTCTACGTCTCGGCAGTGTCTAAAAGTTCAGCGCCGCACAATTCGCCAACTCAATAACAAAAACCATTTTCACGCCAACAACAGGAGGTTGACTTATGCGAGTTCTGCGCCTTGTACGCTTTTGCCTTCATCCGGCCTGCATGCTCTCGCTGGCAAATACCGCTTTTGCGGCAACGGGTTCACTAAACTCGTCGAGGGTGTCTTCCGTCTGTGTAGCGAGTTGCTATCAAACCAATGAATGGATGGTGCTGCTATTCCTCTCATTTTTTATCCTCTTCCTTTATGCGGCAATCGTCGTCATTGAACGCTGCATGACTTACATTTCAGTGAAAAAGGGCTCACGGATTTTTTCCCAAAAAGTTGCGCTGGCCTTAAGCGCCGGCCACTTGCAAGAGGCGATCAATATCTCAAAAGCCTATGCGTCCTGTCCGCTGGCAAAAGCCCTGACCGAGATTTTGCAAATCAAGAACACCACCGCGGAAAAAGATTTTGACGCAGAGGCTTTTCAAGTGGCGGCGAGAAACTATACCTCAGCAGAGTGCGAAGAGGAGTTGAATAATAATCTGGAAGGGTTGAAAAGAGCCGGAGAAGCCGCCTTGATTTTAGGCGGCATCGGAACCGGTATTGAGCTGCTGAACACCATCGCAAGCTTACGCTTTATGGGGTATGGGGATGAGTTTCTTTCGGTTTTTGTCTGGCGGCTAAGCGATTCGTTTTCGCTTTTCATATGCAGTCTCTTTATTGCAGTGCCCTGTCTTTGGGTTCACAAACGCTTGGTTAAAAAAGCCAAAAGCCTGCTTGATGATATCGAAACCGAGTCCTGGCAATTGATTCATCGCCTGGTTAATTTGCCGAAAAATAAAATTCGGCGCGCTAAAAAGCTTGCGCAAGCCGAACCAGCCGCAATAAGCGAAGCCGCCCGCCCGGTCCTTGAGCAGCAACTGTTTTCGAATTTTACGTCGCAATAGAAATTTCCACCGGCAGGCCCTCGCCCCAACCGTACTTGTCGCGACAGAGTTGTTGCGCCGCTTGCCAGATTTCCCTATCGCGCGCTTCATCCAGCAGGCGCGCGGTTGCCGCAAACTTTTGTTTGCCCAAACGAACTTGGATACGAGGATTCTTTTGAATGTTGCGCACCCAGTTGGCTTTGAAAAAATGCTCGGCGAGAATGTAAAACTTTCCATCTCGTTCAACGAACCAGATTTCAATCTCGCGCGGCAAACCGGTTTTACGACCCGTGGTTGTCACGTAGATGAATTGCAGTTTGGATAAATCTTCAAGAATTTGCATACCGACGCTCCGCATGAAAAACTGTCATCAACAATTAAAGCATAGCCCGCGCGCTAGGCGATGAAAAACGGAGGGTCGCATGAAACTTGAAATTTTTTCCGATTATGTTTGACCGTTTTGCTGGCTCGGAGAGTCGGCTGTCCGTCAATTAACCGAACGCCTTCCGGAGATTGAAATCGGTTGGCGAGCTTTTGAACTGAGGCCCGAACCTGTCCCTTTACCGGAGGCGAATAGCGACTATTTCAAACGCATCTGGGAACAATCCATTTTTCCTTTAGCCCATCAGTTGAATGTAAAGATGAATTTTCCGACGGTAAAACCGCGCTCTCGCCTCGCGCATGAAGCGGCCGCCTGGGCGCGCGCCGAAGGAAAATTTGCCGCGATGAATGAAGCCATATTTCGCGCTTACTTCGAGCGCGACGAAGATATTGGTCAACCGCATGTCCTGGTCGCTCTGGCCTCCGCCATCGGGCTGAACGCCAGTGCGCTTAGCGGCGCGCTTAGGCAGCACACCTATCTGGAAGAGGTGCTGGCAGACGAAGCGCAGGCGGCGCGTTATGGATTGACCGGCGTGCCGGCATTCATTGCGGCGCGCACGGTTTTATTCGGGGTTCAGAGAGTGGAGGTGTTAGAAGCGTTTGTGCGCCAGGCAAGTCAGGTGTCGGAAAGTGATTTACCACCAGAGCATCTTCCGCACTTGCCGGTTAAACTCGAAAAATAAAAACGGGAAAGCGGAATGAAGGACAATGTTTAATCTTGCGGTCTTCGCTTCTTCATTACTTTTTACTTCTTCAGCGGGGTCGCTGGCGCGGGTCTAAGCGTTCGCGCAACCCATCGCCTAAGAAATTAAACGCTAAAACCGCAAGGGCAATCATCAAGCCGGGAAAGATAAACAGGTGTGGCGCGGTGAACCAGAACTCGCGCGAATCATCAATCATCTTGCCCCAGGACGGAATCGGTTCGGGTACGCCTAGCCCTAAAAAACTCATGCCGGCTTCGGAAAGAATCGCGCCAGCCATACCAAGCGAAGCTTGAATGATCAGCGGTTGAATGGAATTGGGCAAAATATGTTTGAGCAAAATCCTGAAATCATTGGCGCCCAGGGCGCGCGCCGCTGTGACAAAATCGTATTCGCGGACTTTTAATACTTGCGCCCGCATCAATCGCGCATAACCAACCCACCCGATAATTGAAAGCGCAATGATGAGGTTGCGCACACTTGGGCCTAAGAAAGCAACCATAGCAATCGCCAGCAAAATGCCGGGGAAAGATAAAAAGACATTAAAGAGAAAGCTGGAAACGAGGCGGTCAACCCAGCCGCCTTTGTAACCCGCGAATGAGCCGATAACGACGCCGATGATTGACGAGATGCTGACCACAGAAATACCGACCAGCATGGAGACTCGCGCGCCATAAATAATGCGCGTCATCACATCGCGTCCGAGTTGGTCGCGCCCCATCCAATGCGCGCTATCGGGCGCATCCAACCGGGCAATCAAATCCTGACGCTGCACCTTATCCCAAGAGGCAATGAGGGGCGATAGCGCTGCCATGAGAATGAAAATAATGATGATGATTAATCCGAATTTTGCGACTCTATTCATACTATCATCAGGATTCAGGCAGTTGAGCAATAAGCTGCCCCCTCAAGGTTGAAACCTGTCAATCAACTTTTATTCGCGGGTCGAGGAACCGATATAGAACATCGGTTGCTGTATTGACGACGACATAGGTTGCGGCAATAACCAATATGCAACCTTGCGTGAGTTTGTAATCGCGCTCGCTGATGCTATCAATCAATAAACTGCCAACGCCGGGCCACGAAAAGACGCGCTCGGTGATAATGGCGCCCGCCAGCAAAACGCCGAATTGCAGACCGATGACGGTGACCACCGGAATCAACCCGTTTTTCAAAACGTGTTTGTAAAGCACGGTTCTTTCCGGCAAGCCTTTGGCGCGTGCCGTGCGAACATAATCTTCGCCCAACTCTTCGAGAACGCTTGAACGAACGATGCGCGTGAGGATGGCAGACATGGCCGCGCCCATGGTGAGCGCTGGCAAAATTATGCTGGCAAATCTAGCGGAACCGGAAACCGGCGTCAGCCCCAGTTCAACTGAAAAAATCAACATCAGCAGGGGGCCAAGCGCAAAACCCGGCAGCGATATGCCGAGCAGGGCGAGAAAGGTTGAGGCGCTATCAATGGCGCTGCCTCGATGAGTTGCCGCCGTAACGCCAAGCGGAACGGCAATCGAAATCGCAATCACCATCGCGGCAATTGCGAGTTTAATGGTCGAAGGATAACGTGAAGCAATGCGTCTGAGGGTTGGTTCTTTGGTAATCGGATTGGTTCCCCAATCACCCTGGAACAAGCCCTTCCAATAATCGGTATATTGGGTGAGCAGAGGTTTGTCGAACCCCAGTTCAGCTTTTACCGCTTGATACTGTTCTTCGGTGGCGTTTTCACCGACGAGTTGACGAACCGGATCGCCTGGAACAATGTGAATCAAAAGAAAAACCAGAGTTACGACAGCCCACATAACAGGAATGATAATCAGCAGCCTTCGAGCTATCGCTAAACCGATTCCACGCATAGGTGGCGAATGATAGCAAAGCGACCCGGCAAACGCGAGTGGGCAATAATTTTTATACTTGCATTGAATGTGGGCGATGCGTATCATCAACCTTTCTGTTTGGTTGATAATTCGTAACCTACGCCGATGTAGCTCAGCTGGCCAGAGCGCCTGATTTGTAATCAGGATGTCGGGGGTTCGACTCCCTCCATCGGCATCATAAGTTTCAATAAGTTAAGGCTACCTAATCGGTAGCCTTTCTTGGTTTTAGGGGGAGTGGATTATGTTGTCCCTGTCAAAGCCAGGTCAGGTTAAATCAAGGGCTTCGACTTTAACCAGGCGGGGCCACAGGTGGAATGAACTGGCGAGCAATTGGTGAGTTGATAAAACAAGCAAGAAGCGCAACGCTTAAGTATCAGGCTCACCTGAAATGCCCGGTTAGAGTTGGTTATAACTGACTTTGAAGGGCTCCATCAGACGGGATAAGTCGCCGGTTTCAAAGCCCAGTCGAAACCATTTCATCCGTTGCGCCGAGGTGCCATGGGTAAACGAATCGGGAACCGCATAGCCTTGTCCTTGTTTTTGTAAGCGGTCATCGCCGACGGCATTGGCAGCTTGCAGGGCCTCTTCCACATCGCCCGGGTCGAGCCGGTCCTTCATACTCTGCTCGTAATGCGCCCAGACGCCGGCAAGAAAATCGGCTTGCAATTCGGTTCGCACCGATAGCTGATTCTCTTCCACCTTGCTGATGCGTCCGCTTCTACTATGCACCTGATTAAGAATCCCTAATTGATTCTGCACATGGTGTCCGACTTCATGAGCAATAACGTAGGCTTGCGCAAAATCACCGGCGGCGCGGAAACGCGTCGCTAGTTCACGAAAGAAATCTAAATCGAGATAGAGTTTTTGGTCGCCCGGACAATAGAACGGTCCGGTTGCAGTTGAAGCAAGGCCACAGGCCGATTGACTCTGTCCTGAAAACAGCACCAAGGTTGGCTCGACATAACGCTTGCCGAGTTTTTCCGGCATCAACCTCTGCCACACATCTTCGGTATCTTTGAGAACAACGCCGGAAAAGCGTTTCAAAGCCTCTTCGGCGGGGTCAGCCTCGCGCCGCGTCTCATAGCCAGCGTTAGGTTCCGGACTCCCCTGCTCTAACAAAGCGCGCGGGTCTACGCCGAACAGGAGCGCCAGTACCAGGACAATAATTCCCGTTAGACCGCCGCCTATGGCAATGCCACCCGGCATTCTGCGACGGTCTTCTATATTACTACTCTCTTCACCCTGTTCCCATTTCATCGTTTCTCTCCTTACCTTACAAAGACCATTGGGGAGCGCATGGCACTACTTAGGATATTCGCATATTGTGGCTGGTCGGTAAAGAACGCGGTAGTGGGAGAAAAGTAGGGTAATGGATTATCGGCATTGGAAAAACCTGAGCCAGCTGTTTTCTGAATCAAAACGCAACCCTGGTGAGTTAAACCCCATTGACTCATCTAAGCTCGAACGCGCCAACCCAATCTCGCGCGAACTCACAGCCCTAGAGATTTATTGAATGGCTTCCCGGTCTCCCCTTTTCAGGAAAGAACAGGTGAAAGCTAAAACTCAGATTGGTGGATATAAAGATGGTGAGGAATATTCTGACTACTAGCTTGCCCATAACGCGCCTGATGTGGTGACAGTTAAAATAGTTTTGGGGCTCTCGTTCCGGTTGAAATTCTTTATCACATCATCATCCCAAACTTGATTTTTTAAGCAG
>JBIOWC010000091.1:0-2762 GCA_044868105.1 Blastocatellia bacterium | reverse complement strand
TCGGTTTCAAATATAGTGGGTTACCTGCGGCGGCCACAGCTATACTTGACGATTTTACGAGACAGAGGGGCTACAACATAGCCCAGGCGGCGATCTCATCAAAGAATGGTTGGATATTGATTTATGGGCTTAACGATAAAGGATGGCATAGCGAAGGAATTTCCAAGTCACTTTTAGATAGATTGCAAGAATTACACAAAGAGGATCAACTTCGAACCAAGAATGAAATTCGATTGATCACCTTTCCCCGTGGCGATGGTTGGGTGATGGTTTATGGCGACAATGCCGTGAGTGCAGATGACGTTCCTAATACAGCGTGGGAGAAGATTGTGGAATTAAGCAACGGAGGTGAACGAATCAGAGCGATAGCTTTTACTCCGTCACTTGGGTGGGTAATCGTTCATGGTAGAAATGGGTGGTCAACTTATGGTGATGTTCCTCAAGAAGTGATTGACGCAATGCAAGAACTTCACGATAAAGATTGGTCAATCAACACTGTTACCTTCGGCTGGAATGGAGAATGGATTGTCACGGGGTCTCGGTATTGAAAAGGAGCGTGTGCAGAATTTTGTGTCAACGGTCGGGTTAAAAATCCGACAGCTGGTCGGCAAACTCGATCGCAAACCGATTCAATGCCACTCGCCCATCTTTCACCGGCAGGGTTCACCGCCCGCTGATATTCTGCAACCCCAGGTAAATCAATTTCAACGCCGCTTCATCCGTCGGAAAAGACCCGCGATTTTTGATAATTTTTCGCAAACTCATATTCACCGACTCAATCGCGTTAGTCATGAAAATCACTCGACGAAGCTTTTCCGGGTAGGCAAAGAAAACCGCTACTTGCTCACAATTCTTCTGCCACAGTTGCACGAGCGGCGGTTATTTTCCTGCCATTTCTCGGCGAATTATTCCAACTCCCCTTCGCCCTCATCACGCGTCCTGGCTTTATAGATGTTCTTTAAATCTGACGCCACCGCTGGGCGTTCTTTGTCGCCCACATAGTTCAAACTATTTTTCAACTGTGCCCTAAATTTTCATCGCGCTAAAATGGAGCAGCAGACTCTGGATCTGCTTATCGGGGTTCGCCTACCTGTCTTTCAGCCATTTTGATTCAAGAATCAGGGAGATTCTTGATTGCTTTTTAATGTCCGTGCCTAGCCCATCAGGTGACGGCTACTACTTGATGATTGAAGTCCGTATCGTTAATAAACCTTGACCTACAGGCAGCAAACCACCTGAACTATTTCAAAGACCTTCTGCTATGCAATATTGCATTCGCCTTTCCCGATTCTCCATCCGAGCCAGGCCGCATCCTCGCCCCTGGATGAATTCGAACGTGATGAGTTCCTTCACCAAGCCCTCTTTATAATCAAGATCTATTGGTCTGTGCCCCGCCCGACTTTGAACAGTCGCCATCGGCCCGGCAGGTTCTCAAAAGTTTGCGGGCCCCGGGGCTCAAACTCAATGCCCGACCCGGCAATCAAATCCTTCATGGTCTGTGAAATCAGCATCTCGTCGCGAGGCGCGCACTCGGCAATCGCTTTACAGAGTTGAACGGCAACGCCGCCGATTTTTTCGCCGAGCACGTCACATTCGCCGGTGTGCAGCCCCACACGTATTTGCAGGCCTAAACGCGCCCCGGCGTCTGCAATGGCGCGGGCGCAGCGAATCGCTCGCGCCGGCCCGTCGAAAGTGGCCAGCAAGGTCGCTTCGCTCATCGCCATCTGCTTGCCTTTAAAGAGCGCCAGCTCACGCCGGGCATAGGTTCGAAAGAGCTCTATATTTTGTTGACGCTCGATAGAGGTGGGCGAATCCGCTTCGAAAAGCAGGCATAAGAGAGTCGTCAATACCCGGTCAATCTGACGCTCGGGCCGCGCCCCGGTTAAGAACTCTTCGATCCTATCCAGTATGGCGTCCTGATCATCAACAAATGGCAGATGGTCTTTGCCCTCAAGCTCGACGAACTTGGCGCCCGGGATGCGTGAGGCGACGTAGCGCCCCCCGCCAACCGGCAAGCAAGGGTCATCAGAACGGTGGAGGACCAGGGTTGGCACATGTATCGAAGGCAAAACATGTCGCAGATCGATTTCGGCATTCATCTGCGTCAGGGCCAAAGCCGCCGAAGGGCTCGCCCCCATGCGCAGATAGGTAGCCCACCAGTCGCGAAACTGAGGGTCGTCCGCTACACTCGGGGCGCGTTCTTTAATCCCGACCGGTCCGCCCCAATTCTTTCTCACTTCCTCCAAAAGCCTGGCATGCTCTTTTTCGGTTGGCGCCCAAGGGTAGTCCTCGGACTGTATTCGTTTGGCATATGTTCCAATCATTACCAGCGCCGTGGTGCGCTCAGGATAAGTTGCCGCAAAGAGACCGCACATGGGGCCGCCTTCGGAAACCCCCAGGAGCGCGGCGCGTTCCGAGCCCACAGCGTTCATCACCGCCTGCACGTCTGTCATGCGTTGTTCGAGCGTTGGCAGTTCATTCAGGGGAACGCGGTCAGAGAGGCCCGTACCCCGTTTGTCGAAAAGGATGAGGCGGGAAAAGGAGGCCAGACGAAGCAAGAATCGCGCGAAAGAAGGGTCCTGCCAAAAGTATTCGAGATGAGATACCCACCCCATGACAAAAACCAGATCGAGCGGCCCTTCGCCGACCACCTGATAGGCGATGTTGACGCCGCCTGTACTAACCGCGTATTGAGTCTGCGGTCTGATCGGTGCGGGCGAGTGTCGGCTCGCCGACGCCGCGCGCCGAAAGTCGCTCGGCTC
>JBIOWC010000090.1:0-21407 GCA_044868105.1 Blastocatellia bacterium | reverse complement strand
CGTCAGTGGAGCCGGAAATTTACTGGCCTTACTTGCAGCAGCCGCGCTGGGCGACCTATTTTGCCATTCGTGTGACAGATAATCCGACGGCGATTATCGCCGCCGTGCGCCAGCGAGTCTCCGCCGCCGACCCGCAGGTGATCGTCACCAACATTGAGACCATGGATCAACTGGTCGGGCACGCGCTCAGGACTCCGCGTTTCAACCTGCTGTTGCTTGGCATCTTTGCTGTTACGGCTCTATTTCTGGCGTCGGTCGGCTTGTACGGCGTCATTTCATACGACGTCATGCAACGCACGCACGAGATTGGCATCCGATTGGCATTGGGGGCACAACCGCGCAAAATCTTCGGCTTTGTGGTCGGTCAGGGGTTGCTGCTGACGCTCACCGGCATTGTTATCGGCGCCGGTGCGGCGCTTTTGGCAACGCGATTATTATCAAGCATGTTGTTCGGCGTCAGTGTCAACGACCCGCTGACCCTTGCCGCCATCGCCCTGCTGCTTACCGTCGTGGCGCTCGCAGCCTCTTACTTGCCGGCACGGCGAGCGACGAAAGTTGACCCGATCGTTGCCCTGCGCCATGAGTAAAGCAAACTGACCCTTCGCAAGTTTGATGCATTGAATTGAGTATCGAACGAGGCGCACGATTATTTACGAAAGCGATACCTGCGCGACCAGGCCTACCCGTTATAGGATCAGATGAGTCGAGCCGATAAGACCGGTCAACTCTCCTGCTCCACGAATTGACGCTCCGCGAGCGCCCGGTTGCAATTCGCCCGGTCACCATCGAAAACCTATTTTTCGATGGTTTACCCGCGCCGGCGATTCAACGTATAATCACCTCTCAATAGTCAGTGGAACTCACACCTTTTTTTATCGGAGAAATTTTATGATTAAAGCCCGTGCCATCGCTTTATTGCTACTCATCACTCTCGTTCCGCTATCAGCGTTTTCGCAAGACTCCAACGCCGACATCAATGCGAAGATTCGCAAAGAGGGAATGGAGAATTCCAAAATTATGCGAACCATGCACTTCTTCACCGATGTCTATGGTCCGCGCCTTACGGGTTCGCCCAATCACAAAGCCGCTGCCGATTGGGCGGTCAAACAGATGAAAGAGTGGGGATTCGATAACCCGCATCTTGAACCCTGGGATTTCGGTCATCCGGGTTGGGCAAATGAGCGACTGACGGCGCACGCCATTGCGCCTTTCAAAGATGCGCTGGTTTGCGAGGCGCTTGCCTGGACGCCAAGCACCAACGGCACGGTCACGGCGCAAACTTATAATCTCGTCTTGCCGGATAAACCGACGCAGGAAGAACTCACGGCCTTCTTTGAAAAAGAGAAAGCCAACGTCAAAGGTAAAATTGTTCTCGTCGGTAAAGCCGGGGTGATTCCTGTCAATATCACGCCTCCGGCAAAACGCATGAACGATGAAGATGCCAAACGTCGCTTCGACCCGAATAACGCGAGCCCGAATCAATTCGGTAATCGCGGCCCGCAAGCACAACCTGAACCGGGCAAACTGACCCCTGCGCAAATCGCTGAACAGTTGGATAAATACCTGCTGGATAACGGCGCCGTCGTCCGAGTCAATGATGCGGGACGCGAGCACGGACAGATTCGCGCCTTCAACAACCGCACCTTCGATGTCAAAAAAGTGGTGCCGACGGTGGTGATGCGCAACGAAGATTATGGTCGAATTACGCGGGTTCTGGCCGACGGCACCCCCGTGACGCTTGAATTTAACATCGTCAATCGCGACTTCCCCGAAGGCAAAACCTCTTACAACACCATCGGAGAGATTGCCGGCACGGATAAAAAAGATGAAGTCGTCATGCTTGGCGGACATTTGGATTCGTGGCACTCGGCAACCGGCGCTACGGATAATGCCGTCGGTTGTGCGATTATGATGGAAGCGGCGCGCATCCTAAAATCCATCGGCGTTAAACCGCGTCGCACGATTCGCGTGGCGCTGTGGAGCGGCGAAGAGGAAAACTTGCTGGGCTCGCTTGCTTATGTCAAAGAGCATTTCGGTTCATTTGAAAGCCCCAAGCCTGAGTATGAAAAATTCGCCGGCTACTTCAACATCGATTCAGGTACGGGACGCCCGCGCGGCGCATCGGTCTTCGGTCCGCCGGAAGCTGCAAACGCCATGCGCGAAGCCTTGAAACCGTTTGAAGATTTAGGCGTGATGGGCGCGCTCGCAACCAAAAGTCGCGGGCTTGGCGGTTCCGACCATACCTCGTTTAATCAAGCAGGACTTCCCGGCATTGGTATGGGACAAGACCCGATTGAATACGGCTCGCACACCTGGCACACCAACCTCGATACCTATGAACGCATTATTGAAGACGATGTGAAGAAAGCGGCGGTGGTGATTGCCGCGGCGGTCTATTATCTGGCCATGCGCGATGAGATGTTACCGCGCTTTACCAAAGAAGCGATGCCGGCACTGCCGCAGACCCAGCAACCGGCAACGACACCGGCGCCGGCGGCAAAACCCGAAGCCAAACCGGCATCGGGAACGAAAAACCAGTAGGCCGATATTTATCTTCAATAATGTTGTTGAAAGCCGTTGCGCATTTTCTTGCCGCCCGGCGGCGTTTGAATTTAGGCCGTTCCTTCAGGGGTTGCCTAAATTGATGGCAATTATTTTATTCATCTCGTAGCGATGGTTGATGCAGGCTTATACGGACCATTCAACCATCGCTTCGAGACGAGAAGCTTTCTCGCCGAGACTGTGAAAACCCGCCTCAATTCATCGGCCGCTGATGCGGCATTTTTCTTATTATTTGCTGGAAAATGCCTGGTAACTATAGGGTCTTAATCCAGCATCTGATTTTCATCCCCAACCTGCTATCAACTATTTTTGTATGAATTTCTTTACGAACTTTTAGATGTGAGTGACGTTTATAGAGGCATCCACACCCAGCAACAACGTAAAGGAGCAAGCAATGAGTGAAGTGAGAAGAATCGAAGACCAGTTGCGCCGTGCCTTTGAAGGACAAGCCTGGCACGGCGATTCTTTGATGGAATTACTGAACGGCGTGACCGCCAGTCAGGCAGCGGCGAAACCGCTTAAAGATGTGCATAGCATCTGGGAACTGGTTTCCCACATCACCTTTTGGGAAGATGTATCGCGCCGGCGCGCCGAAGGTGATGAAACGCCGGTTGAAAATCTTGCGGATGGCTGGACTTCTCCAACCGATACCAGTGACGCGGCCTGGCAACAGACGCTTGAAAGATTGCGACAGAGTAATGAAGCTTTATGCCAGACCATTGCTCAGCTTGACGATATGCGTTTGAAAGAGTCAGCCGCCGGTCAACCCTATTCAATCTACTTTATGCTTCACGGCGTTATTCAACACAACCTGTATCACGCCGGGCAAATTGCGGTGTTGAAAAAAGTCTTGAATGCGTAAGCCTTAAGCCGATTCTCAAAAGCCACAAGGGTTCCAGCGCCAGAAGCCCCGGGTTCAACGTCGGATGCGGCTGAAAAGACTGCTGGGGCGGATTCAATTCATCCGCCTCAACAGTCTCATCCGAGGATAAATATTAAGCTTCGGCGAGCCAGAGCTTAATTGAATGGCGAAAACTGCCTGACCTTGTTGGCGTCATGTCCCAGCCGCTTGAGCAAGATCCTCCCGTTTATCAATCAACCTTGCTCTGATAAAATCCTGAGCGATGCTTTGCCCTTCGTGTTCAGCAATCATAGATGATGACCTGTTGAGTTGCCCGGCGTGTGGCGCGGCAGTTGATGAATCGTTTGCCGCAACTCGCATTCAGTCAACCGAACGAGACGATGCGGACGAAACCAAGATTCAGGCTTTTCCTCCGACCCCGCTGTCGCAAAAACAACCGGCAACCGGGCGCGCGTCGGTCGTCAGCATTTCACGTTTTTCATCTTTCGACTCGCTTGAAGAGACGCGCTTTACGATGGGGTCAATTCTGGCTGACCGCTATCGCATTATTGGCCTGCTCGGCAAAGGTGGCATGGGCGAAGTCTACCGCGCCGATGATCTGAAATTAGGCCTTCCGGTGGCGCTCAAATTTTTACCTGAAAACCTGGCCAATGATGGCGGCATGCTGGCGCGCTTTCATCGCGAGGTGCGTATCGCGCGACAGGTGTCGCACCCGAGCGTTTGCCGGGTCTATGACATTGGCGAAATCGCCGGGCAACACTTCCTGTCCATGGAATATATTGACGGCGAAGATTTAGCGTCACTAATGCGGCGCATCGGCCGGCTGCCGCACGACAAAGCCGTCGAGATTGCCCGGCAGGTTTGTGCGGGACTGGCTGCCGCGCACGACGCGGGCGTGCTCCATCGCGATTTAAAACCCGCAAACATTATGCTCGATGGTCGCGGCAAAGCGCACATCATGGATTTCGGACTGGCGGGAATTGCTGAAGAGATTGCCAGCGAAGATGTGCGTTCGGGAACGCCTGCTTATATGGCTCCCGAACAACTCACCGGCGAAGAGGTCTCGGTAAAAAGCGATATTTATTCCCTGGGGCTGGTGCTTTATGAAATCTTTACCGGCAAGCGGGTTTACGAAGCGCAGACGCTCGCCGATTTAATGATGCTGCACGAACAGTCAACGCCGGTCACGCCGGCATCGTTCGTTAAAGAGATTGACCCGCTGGTGGAAAAAATTATTTTGCGCTGTCTGGAAAAAGATCCCAGACGCCGCCCGCATTCGGCCTTGCAGGTTGCCGCGGCCCTGCCCGGCGGCGACCCGCTGGCCGCCGCGCTGGCCGCCGGCGAAACCCCTTCACCGGAGATGGTTGCTGCCGCTGCGAAACAGGGAGCCCTGAGCCCGACAATCGCCCTCGCTTTATTTGCATCGGTTGTTGCACTGATCGCCATCTTGCTCTTTATGTCGGCTAAAACCATGCTGCACAATCAAGTGCCGTTCGAAAAGAATGCTGACGTGCTGTCGGACCGCGCCAGAACCATTGCCCAGAAATTTGGCTACACTGAACCGCCCGCCGATTCGACCTTCGGCTTCAGCACAGATGATCTGTATTTAAATACCCTTGCTCAAAAAGACCCCTCCCCGTCGCGTTGGGAGAAATTGGCTGTCGGACGACCGGCCGCCATGTATTTCTGGTATCGGCAAAGTCCGCGGCTGCTCGTCCCTTTCAACGGCCGAACGGCGACCTCCCAAGACCCGCCGCCGCGCATCACCGGCATGGTTAGCCTGCTCGTCGATACCCAGGGACGATTGTTGGAATTTTTAGCCGTGCCGCCGCAGTACGATGAATCGCAAGACCCGGCGCTGGCGCCCGATTGGGGGGAGGTCTTTAATGAGGCCGGACTCGATATGGCGAATTTCAAATCAACCGACCCCAAATGGATAACCACGGTTCATAGCGATAAACGCGCCGCCTGGGAAGGCGTCTACCCTGAAGCGCCCGATGTGGCGTTGCGCGTTGAAGCGGCGAGCTATCGCGGCAAGCCGGTCTATTTTTCAACCCTCAACGAATGGGATGCGCCATTTAGAATGACCGAATTTAAACGAAGCGGACGCGAGGTGCTGGTCGGCATCATCTTTGGAATTTTCATCGGCTCATTGGTTTGTGCGGGAGCGATGGTGGCGCGGCGCAATTTGCGACTGGGGCGCGGCGACCGCAAGGGCGCCTTTCGCCTGGCGCTATTTATCTTTACCACGAACTTAATGGCCTGGGCCTTCCTCGCGAATCACATCGCTTCATTTGGCGAAGAGACGAGTTTGTGGACATCGGCCGCGGCCTGGGCGTTGTGGTGGGGCGGGGTGGTGTGGGTCGTCTATATCGCCCTCGAACCCTATGTGCGGCGCAACAACCCGGAGCGAATTATCGCCTGGAGTCGCTTGCTCGCCGGCGACCTCGGCGACCCGCTGGTCGGCCGGGATATTTTGATCGGCGCCGTGTTAGGGCTCGCCCTCGCCCTGCTCAGACAACTGGGTTACGTGGCGCCGAAATTGTTCGGCAGCCCGACCGATAAGCCGATGTCGGCTGCGGTAAATATGTTCCTCGGCATACGAGGTGTCTTGGGCTCATTTTTTCAGATGCAACAATCGGTGATTTTTATGTCAACCGGTCTGATGCTTTTCTTCGTCCTGCTCTCCTTACTCTTCAAAAAAGAACGCCTCGCGGTGATCGGCGTTTGGTTATTCATATTCGGGATTTCGATATTGGAAAACCCCAATGTGAAGCTCAACGGCGCGCTATTTATCGCCATCATCTCAGCTTTTTATGTCCTCGCCGCAACGCGCTTCGGGTTGCTGACGTTGATGGCCATGCAGCTTTTCGGGGTGCTGTTTATGGCTTTCCCGATCACGCCGAATTTTGCGGCGTGGTATGCCCAAGGTGGCATCTTTGCCATTGTCGTTGCCCTGGCGCTGGCCGGCTTTGGTTTTTACACCTCGCTCGCCGGGCAGAAAATTTTCCGCGAAGAAATGTTAGGCGATTGACACTGAATTCACCTGAAACTTAATTTGCGCCGTCGTCGTTGAACCTGTTTCGCAATCAAGCGATTATTTACTCGCCCTACAAATGGTAGGTAATCAATATGACCATCACGATGTTTCGCAACCTCTGTTTATCTGGCTTTCGGGTCAACGCGAATTGACCTGTCAATGAATGTCCGTCTTAAAAAATCTTAATCAACACCTAACCGCTTTCGCATCATCCCTGGTGTAACTCTTGACGGTCTAAGAGGGGTTGTTGATTTGCGAAAGCCCTTTGGCGCGCCAGCCGCAGGTGCTGGCAAAAAACCTATGAATACAAATTTGCGAGATTTTATTAGCAATGCGCTTGGCACCTTTGCTGACTCACTGGCTTATGAGGTGACCCGCAAACTCACGGATATGTTTCCCGAACGCGCGGTCATTGAAACGGGAACGGATTACTTTGATTTGCCGGCTTATGAAAAAGGCGGGCAATGTTACACCGTCAACTCGGTTGCTCTGGTTAACAAGTACACGGTTGGTTGGATTGCAAATGATAAAGCGCTGACCTATGAACCGGAAAATGCCTGGCTCAATGTTTTGTGGCGCGACCAGATGCTTGATGTCCTCATCTTGACCTGGCAGGAAGAAGGTTATAGAGAGCGTCATTATTGGATAATCGCCGACAACAAGGAAACCGCCGAAGAATTTTTGCGCGCCGTTTGCGGCTGGACCTCCGAAGTGCATAGCGAAATTCTGGTTTTTGATGGCGGCTATTGGTCCAAGAACGAAGAGTTATTCAGCTCCATCAAGAGCGCCAGTTTTGATAATCTGGTTTTGCCGGCGCCGCTCAAACAAGAGCTGCAGGATGATTTCGCACGATTTTTTGCGGCGCGCGAAATCTATGCGAAGTATGACATTCCCTGGAAACGCGGCGTGCTCTTTATCGGCCCGCCGGGCAATGGCAAAACGCACGCCGTTAAAGCGCTCATCAATCAATTGAACCAACCTTGCCTGTATGTGAAGAGTTTCAAAAGTTGTTATGGCAACGAGCATGACATCATTCGCAAAGTCTTTGTGCGGGCGCGAAAAACCATGCCTTGTCTAGTTGTCCTTGAAGACCTCGATGCGTTGATAGACAAACATAACCGCTCGTTTTTCTTAAACGAAATGGATGGGTTTGCCGCAAACACCGGCGTCGTGGTTCTTGCAACCACCAATTATCCTGAAAAACTTGATGCGGCAATTCTCGACCGCCCGAGCCGCTTTGACCGCAAATACTATTTTGAGTTGCCAGCGCCAGCCGAACGTCGGGCCTATCTGGAGATGTGGAATCGCTCATTGGAAGCGGCTTTGCGATTGTCCGAAAAAGCCATCGCGCACATCATTGAACAGACCGAAAATTTTTCTTTCGCTTATATGAAAGAACTTTTTCTGTCTTCTATGATGGAATGGATTGCCAAGGCCGAAGCCGGCAAAATGGACGCCGTGATGCTGGCCCGCTTGAATGTTTTGCGCGGGCAACTAAAAACCAAAGACAAAAAGGAGAAGAAAAAAGCCAAAAGCAAAACCGCGTAGATTTTTTAGCGAGTGGATTTGCTGCTGGTTTGCTAAAGCAGGGAGAGTCTCAGCCCCAGCAACAACGGAAGCGGGCACCCTGTGGGTTTTTCAACCCGCTTCATTGTTGCCTTTGCGCTCTACAAAAAGCCGAGGTGGGCGAAGTTCGCGCCGAGAATTTTTGCTGAATCGCCGCCCACCAGCCACTTGTCTAAAATCGTCGCATAGACCGAGCGGTAGTCCGTGGTAAATTTCATGTTCCCGCTGGTGTCAAAATCCGTTGCCTGGAGCGAGGGTTGCAAGCCATACAAATCCCCGCCTTTTACTTTATCGCCAATCACAAAAAGACAAGATGGCGCGCCGTGGTCCGTGCCGCGCGAGGCATTCTCGTTCGGACGACGACCGAATTCCGAATAGGTCATCATCAACAGATTCTCGCTCAATCCATGTTCACCCATATCGTCATAAAATAGTTTGATGGCTTCCGACAGGCGTTGCATTTCCAGCGCGTGAATCCCTGCGGTTCTGTTTTTGAACTCATCTTGCAGGGTGCCGATTTGTCGAGCGTGGCTATCGAAGCCGCCTCCGTAACCGATGTGAAAAACATCGGCGTCGGGAAACACCGTGGCAATTTGCGCGATCACCTTCATGGCTTGCGCCAGCGGGTTATCTGTCGGATAGCTCACGTTCGATTGATAGAGATTGAGTTGTTGCTGGAGCAAGGCGCTGCCGCGTTCGGCATTGCTGCCGACTTGCGCGATACGCGCCAAAAAACTGTCAGCGACAAAATCACGACTGTTCAATTTTCTGAAGGCGGTCAAAATATTCCCGCTATCGCTAAACGCCGATGACTTGAATTGCGATTCGCCCAACTTCGTCAACTTCGTCACATTGGCGCGCGCGCCGGAAACAATCGCCGACGAACCGTTGGTGACCGATACGACAGACAACGGCGATTTATTGGCCAGCACATCGTCGGCATATCGGCCAATCCAACCGAGTCCGCCTTTCAGGGTGCCGCTGTGCCAATAGGCTAGAGAGGTGAAATGCGAGAAGCTCGGATTATCATAGCCGACGCCCAACACGATAGCGGCTTTCCCCGCATCATAAAATTTTTTCAATTCCTTCAGGGACGGATGCAACCCGAACTCGTCATTAAGCAGCGTTGAATTACCCGCCGCGTCAACCAACTCTTCCGCCCGCAATCCGAGAAACGGACGCAGTTCGTGGTAACGCGGATTGCTGTGCGGAATGACGGTGTTGAGTCCATCGTTGCCGCCGTTGAGTTCGATGAGCACCAGAATTCTGCGGTCGGGACTGACCGCGCTGGTCTGTCCGGCGAACATCAATTTGGGCATCAGGACGCTCACCGAGATGGCCCCCAGGCTTTGTTTAATAAAGGTTCTTCTCGTCGCCATGACTTCTCCTCCTTAGTGAACATGGAATTCGGGCATACACATAATCAGCTTGATGAGTCCGCGAATTTTGAAGGTCACATTATTCGGGGGCCAGTCAATCGCATTGCCCTGCGCGTCGAGGGCTAAATATTTCTGTAGCTCTTTAACCACCGGTTTATCCAGTTCAATCAGCCCCAGCGTCTTCACCAGATTCTGCACCGTCTTTTTCACATTGCCTTTTGCATAACTCTTCATATTGTCAAAGGTCGGCGTTAAGACCGAAGGGGGACCGAAAACCAGAATCTCGCTGAAGTTGTAGCGATTGATTAAGGATTCGGATGCCACAAACCCGAGATTCAATTTCCAGCCGGCGACATTCGGCGGGTTGAACGGATTCATGCCCATCCCGGCTAAATGAGTTTGAATAGCGATTTCCACTTCGCGGTTGCCGGTGGCGCTCGGCGTATGCGGTTGTTTGAGCATCCGCATTGCGCCGATGACAAAATCAACCGGCGTTTTGACGAGCGCGTGGCGCGCCCGGTCGCTGAAAAATTCAGGCGATTTGAAGATGGCGCGCACCAGCTCTTTAATCGAATGGTTCTGGGCAAAATAGACGGCCGCGAATTTCTCTATCGTCGCCCGGTCTTCGGCGCGGCTCAGGTCTAAAGAATAAACGAAAAAGTCGAACAATTTGTAAACCAGAAAGCGCGCCGTCGCCGGGCGCGCGGCAAGAATTTCAATGACATCTTGCCCGCTGTATTGCGCGGCTTTGCCGTAAATCGTCTTCACGCCCGCGTCGGCTTCGTCGCCGTTGAAGACCCATTCGTTAGCGAAAGGATGGTTGTTTTTTTTGCGGAATCGCCAGCCGGTAAAAGCTCTGGCAACCTCTTTGACATCCGCTTCTGTAAAATTTGCTTCACCGGTCACCACATCGTGCGTTCCCATGGTGAAGAGTTCTTGCAATTCACGCGCGAAATTTTCGTTGGGGTCAATTTTTGAACTGACGACATTATCGAGCCAGATGAGCATCGCCGCGCCTTGCGAGACTTTGAGCAAGAGGTCGTCAAAACGCGCCAGCGCCGATTCGCGCAAATGCAAATTCTGTTCGTACATATAAGCTGCGGGGACTTTTTCAACTGAGGTCGCAAAGTGGTTATGCCAGAAAAGCGTCATCTTCTCTTCAAAGGGACGCCGGGTAAGCCACATCCTGTCTATCCACCAACTGCCCATCTCGACATCGTTGAAATTTTCAGATGTGAGGTCATCGGCTGAGGTGGCGCGCAGAAAACCGAAGCCTCTGGCGAGCGCCGCCTCAACCGCCTGGTTGTCAACGCGGTCATAATCCACCAGCGAATCAACGGCCTCTTCGCGACTCTTAGCGGTCAGCGCATTGAGTTCTTCGGGCGAGCCGCTAAACCCGACGCGACTTAACAGGTGAAGCGCATCTGCGTAACTTAACTCCGCCATAAGCTCTCCCTTCTGAAGCGATAGATTTATTAATTGCAGAATTTTTGAACAACAGAGCCAGACCGTCTTTGAGGCTCGCTGACGGGAGCCGAAGTTTAGAGAACACCCGTGCTTCGCTCTTCGCTTCAGCTTGACGGCCCGTCGCGCAGCAAACCGCCTGACCCTGTTGAAATGACAGCCCCCATATGGCAACGCGCGTGCCAATTTGTCGGCCCAATCCGGCGCGCCATAAAACCAGGTATTTATTTGAAAAGCTCACGATTTCTTCATCCTCTGTCGGGTCAGAGGGCGACAACTTGTCTGCCTTGCCGGTCAACCTTGATGGCGCTTTGTCGCTACGGTTTGCCAAAAATAATCGTGTACCGTAACAGCATGGAGTGATTAATCGGCGTTCGTCCATAATCGGTCGAGATAACATATTGCGGCGATAGCCCGTAAGGAAAACGCCACCCGACGCCGAAGTCCGAAAATTTATAGAGCCGAAAATCATTTGGCACAGGCGCGACCAGCGGCGGCTCATAGTGGTATTCGCTCTGCTGCCTTTGATGGAACATAAAGAGGGACGCCGAGGCAAACAGCTTTTTCCAAATATCGGCTTGCGCCGCTCCGTGCAGTGAAATGAAAGCATAGCGGCTTTGCGACTGCACGGGGATAATCAGGGAAGCGAAGGGGACTTGGCGATTGTAAACAAAATTCGATAACCCACCAGCGACATCGAAACTGAGTAACAGCCGCGAACTCGCAACATAGCCTAACCCGAAACGAACTTCGGCCTGTTTGCTGTGATTATCCTCAAAATATTTTCCGCTACCCGTCGGCTGGTCATTATTTTTTCGGCTGAAAGAGGCGTGCTCATCTAAAGAAAAAAAGGTCAGAAAACTCTTGGCCCCATAAAAGAGACGATTGGTGACCGTGCCGCGTAAACTCACGCCAATTTCAGATGCCTGTCCGGCACGGGCGCGCGCCGTAAACACCGCGCTGGTGCCGATGCCGCCACCGGATTCGAGTTTGCCAAGACCCGCGTTTGTGGTGTCGCCGGAAATCTTCGCGTAACGATAATAAAGTCCCAGGGTCTGGGTTGCAGCAAACTCGCGCTTCAACCCGATTTTAAGTTGTGAGGTTGTCGCCCCGATATGGTTTTCGCTTTGATAGCTGAGCTCTCGCCTTTGTTTGTCATCGAATAACGAATAGGCAATGTTTCTCAAACTATTGCCGCGAACCATATTCAAAGAGATGCCGAGACTGGTGCGACCCTGGTTGCCGAATTTATGAGCGGCGATAAAAGAGGTTCGCCAAAATTCGCTTTTGGTCTCCGCGCCGTAAAGCAGACTGACATCCTGCTGCGGCAAAAAATCCCGACCGCCACGTAAATCTGTGGTTGCGCCTTCAAGGCTGCCGCCGATGACGGTGCCGCTTTTGGCGAGCGGGATAAACAGGGACGCGCGCGGAAAATAACTTCGGTCAAAAGCATGAGGCGCGTCGAGGGCATCGCCCACCGGGTTGGTGAGGTTATTTTTCGATGAACTCCAGGTCGGCACCAAAGAGAATTGCGCTTCGCTTCTGGTGAACGCCGTCGCATAAGCCGGGTTTTCCAAACTATCGTTATGTAAATCGGCAAAAGCCGTAAATCGCGCCGGAAATAAACCCTCGCTGGCGCTTGATACATAACTGTCGAATGAATTATGCGCTGAACTCACATCGGCTACCGGGGCGACATCAAAAGAGACATCCCGATTATCGCTGATGTAGCGAAAATTGCTGGGATTATTGAGATAACTGCTATAGCGGAAACTGAAAAACTGGATGCCTTCGTTGGGGCGAACCAAGACGGAATGCCCTTGGCTGACCAGGACTTTCTGTTGTGGCAGATTGAGATTGGTGACTTCCACGAGCCCTTCGTGAACGCGAACCTCTGTGCTGCCTGTGTAATCAACAAAGACGCTGAATTCTGTGCCGCGTACGGCGATTGATGCCGTCGGGCTATTGACCCGATAAGGGTTGGGTTTGCCGCCGAAGTGATTGATTTTCACGCGCACCCGACCGATGACAATTTTCAACAGTTCACGCAATGAACTGGCAGCGCGAAAATCTTGCAACACGACACGCGAACGCGGCTGAACGAGCACCAGGCTGCCGTCGCTCAGTTCAATCACCGCGCTGCCACTGCGCGTATCAATCTCATCGCCCGGCGCCAGCGAGTCGCCAGGCTTTACGGAAAACAGCAACCGGTTGGCGTCGAACCTGAGGACCTTGCCTTTAACACTGGCAATCCGCGCTTCTACGGTTTGCCCGTAGCCGGTCGCCGCAGCAAAGCCTGTCACCAGGCAACAAATGAAAATGTGCAGAATGGGTCGGCGCATAATCGTGCTGTGTTTACTCAAGTGTTGTTGATACGAACCGCGTACGCCCTACATTGGAAGAATAAATATTCTCCGTGACCTTGCAGGAGTCCTGGTTTAATTGCCGGAAATTTTGCTTTGCACGTCTCCAGTTAAAATCACTTGAACGAAAACACAGGTGTAATCTGATGGATAATGCCTGACGGTAATCACCCCTTCTCCCTGTGCCCCCATTCTAAATTTCGTCATCTTCACTTGCCGCTTCGCCTGCCGCTTGTGTGAGCTTGTATCTGGCCAGTAAGCGTTGAATGGTGCGCCGGTTCAACCCCAGGGTCTCGGCCGCGCGACGGCGATTGCCCTGAACTTCATCGAGAACCAATTGCAAATAACGGCGCTGCAATTCATCCATGGTCGGCCGGTCAGCAAGCAGATGAGGTGCGGCGATAGGCCTTTCCACATTCGCGGTTTGCGTTGCCGGCAGCCGAGCAATATTTGGCGGCAAGGCGTCAGCCGTGATGCAGCCGTTTACGCAAAGCGCGACGGCATAGGCAAGCGCATTTTCGAGTTCACGCACGTTACCCGGAAAATGATAGGCGCATAACATATCCAACGCATCCTGACTGATGCGCAAAACGGAGGCGCGCGGCTGGCTGGCGTGATGCAAAAAATGGCGCGTCAATAATTCAACGTCGCCCGGACGCTCGCGAAGCGGCGGCAGTTCAATGGTCAAAACGCTCAAACGGTAAAAAAGGTCAGCGCGAAACGTTCCCGCTTCCGCCAGTTGGCGAAGCGGCGCATTGCTGGCCCCGATAACGCGAACATTGACGCGATGCGGTTCTGTTGACCCGACGCGCCGCACTTCGCCAAATTGCAAAACCCGAAGCAGGCTGCTTTGAAAGGCCGCGCTGGTTGAAGCGAGTTCATCTAAAAAAATCGTGCCGCCGTGCGCCGCATCAAAAAGCCCCATATGGTTGGCGATGGCTCCGGTAAAAGCCCCCTTGGTGTAGCCGAACAATTCCGCTTCCAGCAAGGTATCTGTCAGTCCCGAACAGTTGACGGCAAGAAAGGATTTTGCTGAACGCGCGCTGAAATTATGAATGGCGCGCGCCACCAACTCTTTGCCGGTTCCCGATTCGCCGGTTATCAAAATCGTCGCTTCGGTGCGCGCCGCATGGGCAATGAGTTTATAGACCCGCGCCATTGCCGGACTGCGCCCGATGAGTCCTGAACGCGAAAACTCATCAACCAGCGAAGCGGTCTCTTGCGCATCGGTGGTTTCGGCTTCGCGGCGGGCTTCAAGCGAACGCCTCAGCAGTGCGGCAATCGCCGCGACCTCAAAGGGTTTGGCAATGAAATCGCTTGCGCCTTCGGCAACAGCGCGCACCGCCAAATCGAGCGAACCTTGCGCGGTCATTAAAATAATGGGCAGATGCGGGTTGATGCTGCGCAGTTCGCGCACCACCTCCACGCCATCGCCATCCGGCATATAGATGTCGCTGATGACGGCATCGAAGGGGTGTTGGCGTACGGCTTCCAAAGCCTCTTTGCCGGTTCGCGCACAGGTCACTTGAAAGCCATTCAACATCAATCCGGTTTCCAGCATTAACCGGATCGAGCGTTCATCATCAGCAACCAGAATGTGTGGCGATTTAAGCATGGTGATTTTTTAACAAATCAGCCCTTCGCGTTTCGCGGGCAACGGCAGACTGAGCGAAAAAGTTGACCCCCGGTGAACAGCGCTTGTGACGGTCACGCGACCGCCATGCAATTCGGCGATTTCCCGCACAAAAGCCAACCCTAACCCGGTGCCGGTGGCGTCTACCTCTTCCACGCAGGGCACACGGTAAAATTTCTCAAATATGCGATGGATAGATTCGGCGGGAATGCCATATCCATGGTCAATAACTTTTATTCGTAGAGCTTCGCTATCGGCTTCGGTTTCGATTAACACCTCAGTGTTTGCAGGACTGTATTTGATAGCATTCGACACCAGGTTAGTCAAAGCCCGCGCCAATAAATCTCCATCGCCAATCACGACGGGCAAATTTGGCGATAAGCGACGAATGATACGAATCTGGCGTTTGACGGCGAGCGGTTCAAGCAGCAGCAGCAGGCGTTCAATGATTTGGGTGACGCGCACCGCTTCCGTTCTTAAGGGGCGCGCTCCCGATTCCAGTCGCGTAATGTCGAGATAATCTTCAATCATGCGCGCCAAACGTTTCGCTTCGTCATTAATGGCGAGATGCATTTCGCGCCGCCGCTCGCGGTCAACATCAAATTGCGCCAGCACTTCGCTCATGCCTTGAATCGCCGTCAACGGAGTTTTCAGTTCATGAGAGACGAAAGCCATCACATCATTTTTCATCTGTTGCAATTCGCGTTGCTTGGTTATATCCGATAGCGCGCCGACTAGCCCGAGCGCCGCGCTGCTGGCGGGCGCTTCACCGCAAACTATCGAGAGACGCAAAATGTAATGGCGAACCGGGTTGGCGCGGGTGATGATTTCTCGTTCAACCACTTGGCGCTCAACCAGGAGTTTGAGCAGCGCCTCTTTGGCGTTTCGCCGGATGACCTCCTCACCCGCAGACCCCGGGCCAAGCTCAAGCTCTTCGAGGCGTTCAAACAGATTACTGCCGATTAATGAAGGTTCGGACAAGCCGAAGACTTGCGCGGCTTTGGCATTAACAAAGGTGAGTTTTCCATCCACACCGGCAATCATTAACCCATCTTCAACAGCCTGCAGCGAACGGTCAATAAAGCGCGTTTGCTTAACTAAACGGCGGTTCAATTCACCCAGCTTACGACTCTTCCATTCAATGCCGCGCGGCCACCTTATCCACGAGGGTAAGCTCAGGCGGGTCAGTGACGACGGGCTTTGACCGGCAACCATTTCAACAAAACCAGAGGCCATCTCGCTGCATAAACGCGCCAAATCAGGGGCGATTTCGCGTCCCGCCGCCGGCGCGATGAGCAGCGCGCCTGTGGGGTCATCATAATGACCTAGATGTAAAGTCAGCGTCATAGGCTCAGCTTGAGCGCGTCCGTTTTCCGAAGAAAAGTATGAGGTGACAGGCGCTGGCGGTTCAATAGCCCCGTTGCCAGACGGCAGCGATAAATTTTGTTCGAGGCTCTGCAAGACTTTATTATTCCCAAGCGCAAACGCGCCATAATCGGCAACCCGATAATAATCAGCCGCTGCTCCGCTTCCCGCCCGTTTTTTAGCAAAAATAGCGACCGCCTTCGCTTCACATAAACTGGCGATTAAGGGCGCCGGATTGGTTGAATTGAAGGGCTCGGAAATCAACGGTGAAAGCTCGGTTTGCGCTTCAGCCATTTCGGCAATTCGTCTGTCGAGGTCGGCGTTGGTATAGAGTAACCGTCGCAACAAAGTAAGCGGCGTTGCGGTGACGAAAGCCGCAAGCATAGGCACCAGAGGCGGGATAATGAGCAATTTGGTAAAGAGCAAATACGAACCGGCGAGCAGGCCCAGCCCGAGGGCGGCAACCGCGATGAGTTGTTTCAAGAATTCATATTGTCCCTGAAAAAATGAAAAAAGGCCGATGACGCAAATGGCTATCAAAGCGGCGCCGAGAAAAGCAACGCCATCGCCGGTTGATGAGTAAAAGCGCTGGCGCAAAATGGTATCCAGCGAATGCGCCAGCACCTCAACGCCCGGCATCAAGGTGCCGTGTTGATTGCCGCTTGCATCTTCTTTATTCACAAACGGGGTGGCCAGCCGGTCGCCCAAACCGGCAACGGTGGCGCCAATCAAAACATACTTGTCGCGAAAGCGTTCCGTTGACACACGCCCGTCCAGCACATCGACAAAGCTGATGGTCTGTTCGGCAAATGAACCAGACGCGCCAAGATAATCAATCGTCAGATTGCTGGCGTGCAAGACCTCTACGACCGATGATTCTTGCAGGGCGTCTTGCGGCGCGATGATGAGATTTTCAGCCTGCCGGTCAATTGGAATGGCGCGGTTTCCGATGCAAACCTCGCCCGGCAATTCGCGCGTTGCCGCTTTATCCAAACCCTCGCCAACGCGAATCGTCTCTAAGGCAATTGCCCAGAATGCGGTTCCTTCGTCGTCCGCCTGGCGCAATATCAGGGTTCGCGCCACGCCTCCTGATTCAGTAGAGACCTGGACGTGACCGATGCCGGCCGCGGCCGTTTCGATTTCCGCAAGCGGTCTGAGCCACACCGTTTGGGTTGCGTCGCCGGATTCGACGAGTTGTGCGGCAACCACTACCTTGCCGGCTTGAGTGATGGCCGAAGCCAGCGACCGGTCATCGGCATCGGTCGTCTTATCGCTATACAAAATATCGAGCGCAATGGCTTTCGGCTCGGCCGGCGCGAGTTTATGGAGAGCATCGGCTACGAGTCGTCTTGACCAGGGAAAGCGTCCAAAGCGCGCAATACTCGGTTCATCAATGGCGACTATGACAATATTATCGGGCGACGGGATTGAACCGCGCGTGCGCATTAACCAGTCCCGGGAATAGAGCGCCAGCCCCGGCGCTCGCCATTCCACCAACATCCCAAAGGTTGCGGCGACGAGAACGATTGCAACAAGCGACAGCACGCGGATAAGGAAGCGCATTCGCGGCGCTTCACGCCTGGTGTTGTGCGGGTCTGCTTTCATTATTTTCTTGAAGGCAATCAAGGCTTAGAGCAATTCTGGTGCCCAATGGTGCAGCCAAGAGAGTAACAGAAATTTTGCGCGAGAGCAGCAAGGCGGGTTATTTGGCGGCGGCAATTTGCCGCACGGGTTCTATGAGAGCGAGCGACGTTTTGTCGCGCCGGAAAGCTTCAGGCGTAAGCCGATTTAGTCTTCGATAAATCGAAAGGGCGCGCCGGCGAATAGTTAAAGTTTAGCCAATGGTTAAAGTTTAACCCCGGATTAAGCGACCCCTATGGATTCAAGCCGTGTCCGTTTCATTGGCCGTTTCCACTTAATCCGAGGATATACCCTTGACCCTCTGGCAGGTGCCCAAGCAGGTTTAGCGAAAACTACTCGACCAGACCCTTGAGGATGAGCGATTTGCTCGGATTGCAGTTGTAGAATTCAAGTTTCAAGCCGCATACTGTTGGTTTCAAAAATTCATCAATAAGCAACGTATCGGAGGTTGAAAACTAAAGACATGAGTGCGGAACCAAATAAAGTGATCTATTCAATGATAGGCGTCGGCAAATACTATGATAAAAAGCCGGTTTTAAAAGACATCTATCTTTCCTATTTTTACGGCGCCAAGATTGGCGTGATCGGTCTAAACGGGTCGGGCAAAAGCTCGTTGTTGAAAATTCTGGCCGGCGTCGATAAAGAGTTCGTTGGCGAAACCGCGGTCTCGCCCGGTTATACCATCGGCTACCTCGAACAAGAGCCGCAACTCGACGACAGTAAAACCGTGCGCGACATAGTCGAAGAGGGCGTGCAGGAAACCGTTGATTTGCTCAAAGAGTATGACGAAATCAATAACAAATTTGCCGAGCCCATGACGGATGATGAAATGAACGCGCTGCTTGAACGACAAGGCATGGTGCAAGATAAACTCGATGCGGCAAATGCCTGGGACCTGGATTCGCGATTAGAGATGGCGATGGATGCGCTCAGGTGTCCGCCAGGCGAGACGCCGATAAAAGTGTTGTCGGGGGGTGAAAAACGTCGCGTCGCCCTCTGTCGTTTGCTGCTCAAACAACCGGATATTTTGTTGCTCGATGAACCGACGAACCACCTGGATGCCGAATCGGTCGCCTGGCTCGAACAACATTTGCAAAAATATCCCGGCACCGTCATTGCTGTCACCCACGATAGATATTTTCTTGACAATGTAGCGGGTTGGATTCTGGAACTCGACCGCGGGCAGGGGATTCCCTGGAAAGGCAATTACTCGTCGTGGCTGGAACAAAAACAGGAACGCTTGAGGAAAGAAGAGAAGAGCGAAAGCGAGCGCCAGAAAACTTTAGAGCGCGAATTGGAATGGATTCGTATGGCGCCGCGCGCCCGCCACGCCAAATCGAAAGCCCGTATCAATGCTTATGAAAATCTCTTGAATCAGGAAGCCGAGCGTCGCGGGCGCGATTTGGAAATTTATATTCCGCCCGGCCCGCGGCTCGGCAACGTGGTGATTGAAGCCGAAGCGGTCAGCAAAGGTTACGATAATAAGTTATTGTTTGAAGGTTTGACGTTTCGCTTGCCTCCGGGGGGCATCGTCGGCGTCATCGGCGCCAATGGCGCAGGCAAAACCACCCTCTTCAGGCTGATTACTAAACAGGAGCAAGCCGATGGCGGCACGATTCGCATAGGAGAAACCGTACAACTCGGTTATGTTGACCAAAGCCGCGCGCTCGACGCCAATAAAACCATCTGGGAAGAGATTTCTGGCGGGCAGGATATGATTGAACTCGGAAAGCAACAGGTGAATTCTCGCGCTTATGTGGCGCGGTTCAATTTTTCGGGAAGCGACCAACAGAAAAAAGTCGGCATGCTCAGTGGCGGCGAACGCAACCGCGTTCACCTGGCGAAGATGCTCAAAGAGGGCGCGAATGTTTTGCTTCTGGACGAACCGACCAACGATTTGGATGTCAATACCCTGCGGGCTTTGGAAGAGGCGTTAGAAAATTTCGCCGGTTGCGCCGTGGTGATTTCGCACGACCGCTGGTTTCTCGACCGCATCGCCACTCACATGCTCGCCTTTGAAGGCGACTCGCATGTTGAATGGTTTGACGGCAATTATTCCGAATATGAAGCCGATAAAAGAATGCGCCTCGGCGAAGCAGCAGACCAACCGCACCGCATCAAGTACCGTCAGTTGACGCGAGACTGAGTGAAGATGGAGTGAAGAGGAGATGCCGCTATGAAAGCAGCCTTTGGGTTTCGCAAACTGAAATCGGTGGGTCTCTCCGAGCCGATTTATCATGCCGGAGAAGCTGTTTCACCCGGGGTCTTTTGAAAAGGGCGAAAGCCGCTGCCAGGAATCGAGAGGCGGTTTTGATGTAGAGGTTTCCAGAAACGAATCGCAATATTCGTCAAAGTATGAGTGGTTCTGAAAAATCAACACGAACCTTGCCGCACGCAACCTGCTGATAAAAATAACCACGCTGAGTTGGATAACGCCAAGACCACGCTGAGAGGTTAGGCGAGAGCAAGTTTTCGCACCTTGTGAGTGTGCCTGGACTCCCTCACCCTAAAGAGAGACCGGCACCTACAAAAACCACGCTTGATTAAGCAAGGGTGGGGGCGGGGGCATAACCAAGCGACGCGCGCGTGATAGTTTAATAGAAAGCGATAACCTAATCTGTATTTACGTTGAACGGTAAACGACGACTACTCTGTAAAAGCGTCACAGCCTGTAAGGAGTCCTCTATTTAGGGAATGGACCTGTTTGTTCATATCAAACAGGGTCTTACACCTCTAAGATGAAATGATTTACCCTCTCTGGGCGGCATCATAAGCCAGGCGAGGGGGAAAAAAAATCAGCCGATTACTGATTCTTTTGTCGGAGAATAGACTACAAAATAACGGAAAGCTGTCGAAGGCGTTGATTTTAGGCAAAAAACCCACCTGTTTGTCGGTCTTTGTCCTACAACGATTGAGTAGTGAGTCAGGAAGAAATAGGTTGGCCAGCGGTTGGCGCTAAATAAGTAAAGTCCCGCCCAACGACCAGTAAACAGTGATCTCTGGACAAGTAAAAAGTTATCTTCTGATTAGACGGAAAAAGCGGATAAAGCGCCATCGGCTGGGGCGGATAAATCGCCATCCGTCTTTTCTGCCCCATCAGAAGATGACCTTGTCACTGACGACAGACCGCCGTTCTTTTAACGATAAATATTTTCATACCCCTATTTTCAATCTGACCCATTACCAACGATTGCTAAGGGGCTGGCTTATGGCCGAGGCAAAATGTTGTGAACGATACTTCAAAATGGCAACCAACTGTCGGAACTTCGCTAGCAAAAAGTATCGTTTATCAATTCAGGATTGCGGATAATGCCTCTAAAAGTTATTTTGGGAAACGGAGAATACCTGTGAAAAACTCTTTGCAAGTAGTGTGGAAGTTCCGTATCAACAGCCTTGCGGCAATCTGCTTATTGCTCTTTTCGCTCTCCTGTAGTCGCGGCGCCGCGCAAATCAATACCGGTCAACCCGCGCCGCCCATTGACGTGAAACAACCGGCCGTCAAACAACTCATTGACGCAGCGGTTGAACAGAC
>JBIOWC010000089.1:0-7193 GCA_044868105.1 Blastocatellia bacterium | reverse complement strand
GAGGACGAGAGTCAAGGCCCCTTTCAGGCTCGGGCGCACGTCGAAAGCCGAGCGCCGGATAGAGATGCCGTGGGCGCCTTTGGTGAGCAGATTGCGATTTGCCTCTTCGGTAATAATCGGCTCAATCAACCCCCAGGCTCGCGTGACTTCGCCACCAATGATGATGACATCGGGGTCCAGCCCGTTAATCAACCCGCTGATGCCGACCCCTAGATAACGCGCCGTTTCGCGAACGACATCGGTCGCCGTCGGGTCGCCGGACTCAACCAGGTCTATGAGTTTGCGCATCGTCAGTGCCCGCCCCCCCGGCAGCTTTCGCGACCGCTGATAGCGCGCAATGGTCGCCTTGTCCGAAGCGTACAGATCCCAACAACCCCGCTGTCCGCAACTACACTTCGGGCCGTTCAGGTCAATGGTAATGTGCCCGAACTGACCGGCGGAATTGTTGCTGCCGCGGTAGAGTCCGCCATCAATAACCACCCCGCAGGCGAGCCCGCTGCTCACCATCACATAGAGCAGATTACGCAAGTGCGCGTACCGCCATTTGCTATGCCAGATCTCGGCCAGCGCCGAACAGCGCGCCGAGTTATCTATGATAACGGGCAGGTGGGTTTCCTCTTGAAGAAGCTTCACAATCGGCACGTCTCGCCAGGGCAAAACCACGGAGTTCAGAAAGGTTCCATGGTGGTTATCAACCAGGCCAGGCAAGCTCACACCGATGCCGGCAAACTCTAAAATATCGGCATGGGCGGCGCAGAGCCTGACAATCTCTTTACAGACCTTTTGCAAGAAGGGCCGCGGGTTCGCTCCGGTTTCAAAGGCTTCGCGCGCTACCAATCGGCTGTTGAAGTCGCTCAGGGCGAGGATGGTTTCGTCAGCCCGAATGTCTAAGCCGAAGATGCCGTAGCGTAACGGATTCAGGCGTAGCGGGGTCGGCGGTTTGCCGCCGCTCGGCGTCGAATTGCCGGCGCTGTCTTCGACAATACAGCGATCTTTGAGCATCTCGCTGGTGATAGTCGAAATCGTCGCTTTGTTCAATCCGCTAATCTTCGCAATGTCGGCGCGCGAAATCGGCTGACGGTCAGCGATAATGCTGAGCATAATGCGACGGTTTACTAACCGCAGCATGTTATGACCCGCCGCCTGAACGGCAGCCAGGTTGGGTTTCCGCGAGGCGGTTCGCTGAAGACGCACGGGTTTAATGATCATCTGATTATACTTTCGCTGCTTTTCTTGCTTGCCAGTATATAAGGTTTATCCGGCCCGAGAAAGCGCGGGAATAAGGGCCAACCCGTAGGCTAATCACCCTTCCCTCATTCCCGCTTTGCCCAGGGTTAAAAGGTCAATCGCAACCTCAGCCGGATGGAACGACGGCTGTCAATTCCCTCTTGACTGAAGCTCTGGTTTTTGACGCCGAAGTTGGGATTGAGGGTAACGTTCTCAGGTAAAATCACCGGCTGTCCCGCCCCGTTTAAGGTGACGCTAAAGTCGCCAAGGTTGGCGAACCCTCCGGCGGCCGTCGAGGTATCGCCCGAAGCGCCCGGCGGCGAGAAGAGCGGGTGGTTAAAGACATTGTTAAAGTCGGCCCCCAATTCCAGCCTGGTCGTTTCGCTAAACCGGAAGAATTTACGCACCCCGAGGTTCACCCCCCAGGAGCCCGGCCCACGCAGCGCATTGCGTCTGACGATTCCCGGGTTATCAAATACATCCGAGCCGGTCGGCGGTAGCGCGAAGGCCTCAGGGTTAAATACCTGGTCGCCAGTGACGCCGGTGTAGGGGTCGCCTGTAAGCAGCGGTCTAAAGGACGGGCCGCTGAAATCCCCCACGGCATCCACAAAGCCGCTGCCAATATTTCCGGGAAAGACCGGATCACAGTTATTACAAATCCAGAATGGCGTGAAGCCCGTGCCGCTCTTGGCGAACAGGTTCCAGGTCAGATCCCAACCGCCAACCACGACATCGGCCCAGCGCGAGGCATCCTTAGCGTATCCGCGGCCACGGCCGACCGGTAACTCGTAGGCGCCGTAGGCAACGAAGCGATGTCGCGAAACGAATGAGTCTGTGGAGAGGTCATTCGACAGATTGAACTGATTATAAAGGGCGCCGCCGAGGCTGGAGTTTCCGACATCAAGCCCGCTCGATTTCTGGTCGAGAAAGGTGTAACTCGCGTTAAAGGTCAGCCCTCTGGCGAATCGCTTGTTAACTTCCAGTTGCAAGGCGTTGGAGCGCCCGCGACCATGATTGCCGTAACTGGCAAGAAAGGCTCCCAGGTCCGGGAACGGGCGGCGCGCCTGGTCGGCGAGCGATTCCGTGCAGTCGCCTTCGAGCGGATCGCACCGATCGCCGTCGTCATTGGTAATGCCAAAGGGGGTGTCGTTGGGCGGCAATTCGTTGAGATCAATCCCGCCGATTAAATTGTGTTGCCGCGCCCCGATGTAAGAGGCGCGAAAGGCGGTGTTCCAGCCGATTTCCCGCTCAAAGGTTACGTTATATTGTTCGACGCGCGGGTTCTGCAAATCCAGCGGAATGGCGTTGACGGAGATGCCTTGCACGCGAACACTGCCGCCGTTAAACGGGGTAATCCCGCGTGGATTGATGCCCCCGGGCAATCCGCCAAGCGGCGCCGCAGCCGTCGAAGTTTTGGTGATCCTTTGATTAAAAGCCGAAGAGGCGAAAGCGTCGCGCGCCCCCTGCGCCGCAGAGGTCGGATAGAAAATGCCATAGCCGCCGCGCAGCACAGTCTTATCGGAAAGGCGCCAGGCAAGCCCCAGACGCGGGGCCAGATTGTTGCGGTCAGTCTTGAGCAATCCGCGACCCACGCCGGCATCCTTGGCGGTCACCACCCCGTAGCTTACAAACCGCGGGTCAATCTGCGGAATGACCGCTACGGTCGGCACAATAAAGCGCCCAGGGTTGCCGTTCGGGCTCGTATTGTTCGGGTCGAAGTTGATCAACAAGTCGTTCTTATCGACATAGGGAGTGATGAGTTCATAGCGCAGTCCAAGGTTGAGCGTGAGGTTCGGCCGGATGCGATAATCATCCTGAATAAAGAAGCCGTTCTCCCAGTTTGAAACATCCAGCGCCGGACGAACCATACTCACATAAAGGACGCTGGTCGGCGGCAGGCCGAGCAGGAAATTCGCAAAGCCGTTGAAACTCGTTCCATAGTTGACCGTGCCGCGCGGATTATTTCTGTTGAAGGCGAAGCCGTCGACGGCTTGATTGCGGACGAAATCGGCGCCGAACTTGAAGGCATGGTTGCCGCGCGTCCAATTCACGGTATCGCCGAAAGTGGCGAGGTGTTGATCAAGGGGGCGGTTGGTATTTCGCCCGCCAGCCGAGATCCCGGCAAACGGCCCAATGGTAAACGCCACCTGACCGGGCGTTTCAACCAGGCTGGGGCCGACAATGGCGCCGTAGGCGGCAATTTCATCCGCGTTAAACCCGATACCCGAGAGAAAATTCCCGGTCGTTTGATTGGCCCTGCGGAAGAGATTCTGAATGTTGAAGCCGCCCCGCAATTCGTTGACCAAGGTGTCCGAGAACACCCGCGTATAAGAGAGCGAGAGGGTGTGGTTTGACTGATGTTGCGAGAGCAAGCCGAAGGCCGGAAGCGGACTGGCTACGAGGCTGCGAATCCCGCTCCGCGTTTGAAAGTTGTATACGGCATAAAATTTATCTTTGTCTGAAAAGTCATGATCAACGCGAAAGGTTGCCAGATCGCGCGTCAGCAGGCCGCTGAAATTGGTCACGAAGTCGATCAACCGCCCGGTGGTGTTACTAAACGGTGTCGCCGGATTGGTCTGCGGGTAATAGCGATTCAAAATATTTGCCGCAATGGGGTTCACCAGGCGCGAAGGGATGCTGATGAAGCGCCGGGTGGTTCCCGTCAAAAAGGTGTTGTTCGCCAGTTCGGCGGGGCTTAACAGCGGCAACACGGCAGCCGGCACGACGGGTCTGCTGGTCGGGCTGATGGCTGAAAAATCGCCTCCCAAAATTAATGAGGTCGGAATCGTGCTTGACCTTAGCTGGACTGGGGAATTATCCCAGCGACGTTCATAGGCAAGTAAAAAGAAGGTCTTGTGACTGAAAGGCAGCGGTCCGCCGAATGAACCGCCGGCTTCATTCAGATTAAAATACGGGGTCGGGAACCGATCGAGCGCCGGAGTTGGCAGGAAATTGGCCTGCGCAATCTTGTCCTGTAAATTCCAGGCGGCTAGCGCCGAGTTTTTATTATTGTAAAAGAGCGAGCCGTGATAATCGTTGCCTCCGCGCTTGGTTTCAATGCGAATGTTCGCAATGCCGGAATATTCAGCGGTAAAGTTCTTCGAAAGCACGGTCAATTCGCCGATGGTTTCAAGAGAGGGTTGACTCGAAGTCGGCTCGCCAAAGATCCCGCCATTGGTCCGCTGGCCGTCGAGGGAGAAGGTCGCGCCATAGCTTTGCGCGCCAATAAACTTGAAGCTGCCATCGCCATTGGCGCCTTGTGTGATGTCTGGATTCAGGTAAAGAAATTCAAAAACCTCGCGGCTGTCACGCGGCACCTGTTGAAATTGCAGTGAACTGATCGTCCCGGCGATGGTCGGCGTCTCTTTCTGGATAATTCCCGCCTCGGTCGTGATGTTGACCGTCTCACCCTGACTGCCAATTTCAAGTTTGGCATCCATGCGAACGGCTTCACTACCGTTTAACACCACTCGTTGGACAGTGGTCTTGAAGTTGGTCGCTGAGATGGTCACCGAGTAATCGCCCGGTTTCAAACCTGCGGCTTCGTAATTGCCCTCCCCATTGGTGGTCAGATCGCGGGAAATCCCGGTGGTTAGGTCAACGATTTTTACGGCAGCGCCGGCCACCACGGCTCCGTCAGGGTCAGTCACCGTCCCGCGTATGGTCCCCAGGTTCGTGCCTTGCGAAAAGGCGACCGTAAAGCCGCTGAGAACATACCAAACGATCAGGGTAAGAACCGAAGAATTCTTGAAAATTCTCTTCATAATTGCTCCTTAAACGATCAGAAATTGACTAGGTCCAAGCAGTCGCCCTACCATTTTGCGCGAACTGCTTGCCAGTACGATTGGGCACTGAATCCAAATACCCCTGCAGCTTAACCGGCTGGTCAGAAAGCCGCTCAAAACCGAAAACCTTCAGCCAAGGCGAATGAAGCTGCTAGCCTTCGCTTTAGTCGCGATCGACTTTTTGTTGCTGACTGAGATGGCCGATCATTTCGCGTAAATCTTTCCCGCCTTTGACCATCACTATTAAAGTGATAAAGGCAAAGGAGGCGCCCGCCCCCAAAAGGCAGACGGTCCAAAATAATTCCCATATACGCATTGATTTTTTCCTCTGCAAATTAATCGGCAGTAGCGATATTCGGCGACTCAACTGAGCGTCTGCGCCCGACAAGTGAACCGATAACCAGTCCGCCGGCGGCTAGCCCGAAGGCAGCAAAACCCGTCACATTTTCGCTCCAGTGTAAAAAGAAGTAGGGGATGATGGCGCCGACCGCGCCTAACACCATCGCGACATACCCTCCCGTTGTGTTGGCGCGTCGCCAATATAATCCGCCAACCACACACACGAAGGCGCCCGCCAGAAAGATGGTGCCGGTGATATTCAGATACAAGTAAACCGCCCCCGGCGGCGTATAGTAGAGCCCCCAGAACATCAGAAATAAGCTGACGAAGAGGTTCGCCAACCGGTTGATGAGTATCTGTTTGCCTGAACTGAGGGCCCCCTTGCCTAAGGCCTGGCGGATAGGGAGAATCACGTCTTGAGAAATCACCGCACTCCAGCCTAGCAAGTAAGAGCTGTTTACAGACATCGTCGCGGCCAGCATTCCGGCCACAACAATGCCGCGAACTCCTGGACTTAAAATTTGCGCCAACATCGCTGGCATCGCATCAATCGGGGCGAGGGTCTGACCGTTGACGACAGGCTGAGGAATGCCGTCAATTAAGGCGCCGCTTCCCAGTAAGGTCAACGCCGCAATTCCCCAGAGCATGGGTAACATTCCACGTCCGAGAAAGATAAACCCCGTCCAGGTCATTACCTTTTTTGAGGTCTCCGGGCTCTTTGTAGAGAACATCCTCATCGCCGTTGTCTGCCAGCAGGTGTGGACAGAGAACCAGAGCAAAATTTGCCAGAGCAGAAAGGTAATCCCGAATTTGGGATTGGTGATGGGGTTAAAGCCGGCCTCGCCCATGGTCATCGTTACTTTCGTAACGATATTCCCCCAACCCGCGTGATAAACTGCATAGATGGATACAAGAATCGTGGCAATAGAGAGCAGAACATACTGAATAAAATCTGTAATGACCACTGACACCATACCGCCAAGGACGGTATAAGTCAGCTCCAGTAGCAAAATGACGGTCATTACAGCAACCAGATAACGGCTATTGATGCCGCTGACAATGGTTAAGAACTCGCCCTCAACCTTAAGGAAAACCCCCATATTGAGGATGCCGCCGAGAGCCACCAAAAGGCCTGTCAGGATACGCAACCCGCGACTGTATTTGACCTCGAAATACTCTGGGACGGTCATCAACTTCAGTTCCCGAAACCGGCCGATGATAAAGCCGGTGCGCCCGACAATGATCATCACAATACCGGAAACCAGGGCGGCGGCAAAAGCAGCGAAGCCGTACTTATAGCCGAGTTCGCCATTATACATATATGTAATTGTGCCGATTTCTGTCGCCGCCAGAGTAGCGATGCCGATATAAAGGCCGAGTTCGCGACCGGCAACCAAAAAATGCGCGACATTGCCGATGTAGCGCTTGCCGATTACCCCTATCGCCAGCGACAGCGCCAAATATCCGACGACGATTATCCAATCTATGGGAGCGAAATTCACGACAACTGCCTCAGCCTCAAATGAATTTTTCTAGTTAGTTAGGAACGCCAACTAATCGTACAAAGGAAACCCGCATTCATCTTCCTCATGCTTCGATCTGTCAATGGAATTGCAAAAGAGGGAACCTATATAGACGTCCGTTTTATACCATGGATTTTCGCCATACTACAAGAAAATTTTATCGAACAAGTAAAATCCTCGTAAATCAACCTGGGGTTTTATCTATAATTTTTCGCTAAAACCTTAGTATTTTCGAAGATTTTCTTAAATAACCTGACTTTGCTACTGCAACCCTGGCAAGTTTACTGGTGCTTCATCTGAGAAAGTGGAAATCTATGAC
>JBIOWC010000088.1:0-6047 GCA_044868105.1 Blastocatellia bacterium | reverse complement strand
GACAACGTTTCAATCCTGCCAATAACTGAAGCGGAGCTGAACCACCTGGCAAGCCTTTGGCGTGAATGTTTTCTGTATGTAGAAAGTGAGAGAACCGGACGGACATTTAATTCTGCTGATGACTACGTTAACTGGAATGGATTAAGGGAATTTGATCGGCACAAACTACAAATGTTGCCGCGAAATTTGATTTTCAATCTGCAAACGAGAAGGGTTTCGGTGCGCTGTCCGAGAGAAGAACTGTTTCGTGCTTTACCAGTGCTTCTGGAAATCGCTTATCAACCGGTTACGGCTTGGAACGAAAAAAGCGAGCGGTTCCTCAACTCTTGGAGAAAATTTATATAGTGGCTGCCAGGTTCGCACTTCGATTGGTGAATTCGGAAATTGCGAAACTTGCAATCGGCTTCCAGAGCCAGTTTCGAGAAAAATGAGTTTACAAATACAGTTGAAACAAACTGATGAATAATATAAATGAGGAGGCAAGTGATGAAGATTCTCTTCGTCAATGAGAAATGCGGTTTTTTTGGTGAGGTAGAGCAGAATGTTGTAGATGTTGCGGAAGGGCTTCGGGCTCGCGGACATTTCTGCTATCTCGCTTATGGCGAGACAACCGAACGACGGGTCACGGAATATCAGGATAAATTCTTCGATACATACCTATGCTCCGAATCCCTTTCCTCACGTTCTGCCAATGATATAGGAAATGTAGATCAATCTACGCCTGTGGGATTTGAGCAAATTATGCAAATCGTCAAGCCAGATGTTGTCTATTTCCACAATGTCCCCAATTTCGGCTCATTTGAAAACCATTTAAACGGCGTTCGCGCGGTACGAATGGTTCACGACCATGATTTGTGTTGTCCGAAAGGCAATAAATATTTTGCCGATAGCGGGCGGGTTTGCCATCACAAAGCTGATTGGCGATGCTTTATGGATGGCGCATTCCTTGAACGGTCACACGACTCGTTTATGGGGATGAAGCTTGTGCGTTTATCAAATAAGTTTGACGAAATGCGGCGGAATTATAAATTCGACTCCTTATTGGTGGGCAGCAAATTTATGCGTGATGAACTCTTGGAAAACGGCTTTCCAGAAGAGCGAGTTCATATTCTACCACCGATTGTTCGGTCGTATATTGTAAAACCAACGCCTGTTCCAAAAACCCGGCAAATTCTCTATGTTGGTCAACTCACCCACAGCAAAGGTGTTGATTTGCTATTACAGGCTTTGCGGCAAGTAAAATGCGACTTCACGGCAACAATTGTGGGAACCGGTAGTGCAAAAGAGAGCCTCGAAGCGATGAACCAAAAACTCGGACTTTCAGACCGGGTAAAATTTCGGGGATGGGTGAGCCAGGAGCAATTGAGTGCGTTTTATTCTGCAGTGAAAGTGGTAGTTGTTCCGTCGCGCTGGCCCGAACCTTTCGGGATGATTGGACTCGAAGCTATGCGGCACGGGCGACCGGTTGTCGCTTTTTCAGTTGGCGGCATCCCTGATTGGTTACACCATAACCACACCGGAATTCTGGTCCCCGAACAAGATACCGAAGCCATGGCGCAGGCTCTTGAACAGGTATTGATCAGAGATGAATTTGCAACGCGATTGGGGAACAATGCCTATGATCGCTTTGTCAATCATTATGCCTTTGAGGATTATTTGAGCCGACTTGAAATGTTTTTAGGCATCGAGAAGATTGAATTGAGTTACGCTAGTTAAATGGGTATATAACCCCTTCATTTGGGGGGCGGAAATCTTCTACTTGTCTGCCAACCACCGAGATGAAGGGATTTTAAGATTCCCAATCTCCTCCCCATCCTTCCTTATCATAGCCTATCGCCTCATTTCGATTGAGTGTTTATAATCATCACTCAACCAGAGATGAAAATTCGCTCACTGAATTATTACGAAATACTCGCAGCCATCTTTAGCCTGCTTTCGGTTTGGCTCACCATTAAAGAAAACATCTGGCAATGGGGCTGGGGAATTCTCGGCGTTATCTTTTATTTTGTCGTTTTTTACCGGGCAAAGCTCTATGCCAATATGTGGTTGCAGGTGGTCTTTATTGCGCTACAGATTTACGGCTGGTATGAGTGGCTCTATGGCGGAGAAGGCAATAATGCCTTGCAGATTACGAGAGCATCGCTACAGACTCAAGTCCTGCTCTTTACAATCGGCTGCATTGGCACGGCCGGTCTGGCCTATGGCTTTAAGAAATTTACTGACAATGCGGTGCCGCTGGCCGATTCTGCGGCCACGGTTTTGAGTTTAATTGCGCAATGGATGCTCGCCAAAAAATATCTTGAAAACTGGTTGGTTTGGATAGCGGTCAATCTGATAATAATTTTTCTGGGAATCAAACAGAAACTTTATCTGACTATTGGACTCTATATCTTATTTTTAGTATTGGCTATCAAGGGCTTTATCGAATGGCAGAAGGGGTAAAAAAATATTCGACCGGCATGATCCTTGGAAAATTCATGCCGGTTCATAAAGGGCATCAATACCTGATAGATTTTGCGCTTAATCAGGTTGACCACCTGACCATATTGGTTGGAACGCTCGCCTCGGAACCGATTCCTGGTCGCCTGCGCTATGAATGGGTAAAGGAACTTTACCCGCAGGTTGAGGTCCATCATTTAACCGATGAGAATCCCCAATATCCGCACGAACACCCACATTTCTGGGAGATTTGGTCAAACAGTATTCGCAAGTTTATTCCAACGGGTCCTGATGTCGTGTTTACCTCGGAAACCTACGGCGATGAATTAGCACATCGGTTAGGTGCAGAGCACCGGGTTTGCGATTTAACACGAAGCGCCGTACCTATATCTGCTACCGAGATACGCGAAAATCCTTTTCTAAATTGGCCGTTCATCCCTGAACCGGTTCGCAGCTATTTTGCAAAGCGCGTGGTGATATACGGGCCTGAATCAACCGGAAAGACAACACTTGCAGCGAAATTAGCCGATTATTACAACACCGTTTGGGTTCCTGAATATGCTCGTAGTTATTTGGATAATAAAGGCGCCTGGGTTGAATTGAGCGACATCCCGATAATTGCCGGGGGACAAATCCGCACGGAAGACTCATTAGCAAGAAATGCCAATCGCCTGTTGATTTGTGATACCGATTTGATTACTACTTTGATTTATAGCCAACACTATTTCGGTGAATGCCCTGAACGGGTCAAGCTAAAAGCTGATGAACGACAATATGCTTTGTATCTGCTGATGAATATTGATGTGGAGTGGGTTGAAGATTGGCAACGCCCAGACCCCACCAATCGCCAATATTTTTTCGAAATATTTAAAACAGCACTGGATGAACGCCACCGAAAATATGTTGTCATTACCGGTTCCTATGAGGAACGATTTAACCAGGCAATTAAAGAGATTGATGCGTTATTTCAAAACCAAGAGGTAAAGGATGAAAGCTGTACATTACCTGAGTGACCAGGAAAGATTTCCCACGCTTAATGAAGCCGGACGCAAGATGCTCAATCGTTTGCGCGAACATGAAAACGCGCCAAATTATAACTACGCCTGCGGCGACCAACTTTCGAATGACGGATTGTCGCGGGTTCGAACCTTTAAGACAGATTTAACCATCGTGCGCCATAAATGGTCACACGGCGAAATTCCAGATTGGGTCTTGAATTTTGCCGAACGGTGTTTGATAGATGTGCCCTACTATCGGCGAAATGGCGGACGCGCTGAAGATTTCATCAACCTCCCAACCTTTAGCCGGAAAGATTTGGAAAAAGAGCAGTGGGCTTTTGTTCCCGATTCGCAATCGCTGGATGAAATGCTGGTCTATTACACCTCTGGCACAACCGGCAATTCGTTTTATGTCCTGTCGCACCCTGAAGTCTCATCTATGTATTTACCCGCGCTGGAATTTGCCCTGTCGCGTGTAGGGGTAAATATCGAAGGCGGAGCAGACCGGGTTTTTGCAATTAATGTTTGCGCGCAAACCTCGACATTGACATATGCAACCGTTTCAACCTATTTCAATGGTGCTGGCTACGCGAAAATCAATCTCAATCCGCATGAGTGGAAAGATGAAAATGACGCGGCGAAATTTATAAATGATTTACAACCTGAAATTTTCACCGGCGACCCGATTGCCTTTCTGGCGCTAGCGAAACTCGATGTGCAGGTCAGACCAAAGGCACTCGTTTCTTCGGCGATGACCCTGATGCCGGGGCTTAAAACGGCATTGGAAAAACATTTTGGTTGTCCGGTTATTGATGTCTATTCAATGAATGAATCTCGATTTATAGCGGCAAGTAATGATGCAAAAAAATATGAACTCATTCCACACGATTTATATGTAGAGATTTTAGATAGCGAAGGGAATTTATGTCTTCCGGGCAAGCGCGGTGAGATAACCCTAACTTGTGCTCGAAATCCTTTTTTGCCTTTGTTGCGTTATCGAACCGGAGATTTTGCCGCCCTGAAATTCGACGGCGATTATCCAACCCTAATTGATTTTGAAGGCCGGCAGCCGACTGTGTTTATCAACACCAGAGGGAAAATCATCAACAATATTGACATAACCACGGCGCTTCAATCTTTTTCAATCGCACAGTTTTCCTTACATCAATATGCTGATAAATCATTAGTATTCAAAATGCGCGGCGGAGAGGTAGATGAAACGGAGATAAAAACTGCCTTGTTGAATCTGTTTGGTGATAATCAGGAACTCACTTTTCAAGAGATGCGTGAAGAGGAAACCTCAAACGGCAAAGTCTTACAATATACAACTGAACTAATAGATTTAAGCCTCAACGATTCGGAAATCGCCTTTCAATAATCACGGAACATACGAAAAAAAATCGGAAAATACGGAGGCAAGGAAGAACATTAATTCATCGGTTAAGATAGGTTCGATGTATCCGTTGCTTCGTTTTTATTTCCCACGGTTGCGGAATTGAAATCAATATTCGCAAAGCGGACTTTTTACCGTGTAAGGTTTAGCCGGTTTATAAACATTTTTTTCCGTATCGTGACAATCCGAACAAATCTGTGTTTTGGCAGTGAGGCGATGTTTTGATGAAGAGTTTCCATGAACCGAATGACAGTTTAAACAGGTCACCTGTTTCCCCGATACAACAACATCGCGCACATTACGATAAATATGGCGGTCACCGGCATTCAAACTTTCATCATCGGCTTTCGCAAAATCAGCCTGATAATCTTTAAATAAATTATCGCCTGGAACGAAATTATTGGGGTAGGGAAGCCCTGTAGATTTAGCCGTACTACCTCGCAAATGGCAGGAGGCGCAGATAGAGGTAATGACCAGCGGTTCGTTTTTGCGTTTTTTCGAGAGCAAAATCAGCGAAGTGTCATTGGTGTGCTCAAGGTTTACTACACCGTGACAGGCATAACAATCATGCCCAAATTGAGCAAAGGTTTTATCTTTGCTGTCTACACCTGTATTGTGGCAACCTGTACAGCGATTTGTGAAGGTTTCTTTATCCCAAGCCGGCGCCTCAGCGTTCATCCAGCCGGTTATTTTCGCGGGCGCTTCAACTGTCGCCTTGGTATTGAGGATGGCAAATTTACCGTACCCATTTTTCTTTAAGAAACGCAGATGGTGACGACCACCCAGATAAAAATCTATCTCATTTGCGAGGGGCGCGAGTTTCGCCTGGCCTTGAAAGATGTTTTGAAATTGCGGAGCATCTTGACGTGGGCGTACCGTCGTCCCATGGGCGTTTTTATCCCAGGTTGCGCCGATGGTATTGCGATGACAGAACAAACATTCACCGCTGGTGACAAATTCTGGAACCGGCTGACCCACATGGTTGCTGCCCCAGGATGCCGGGTCGAGTTGGGTCGGTTTTTCTTGTGCCGTGGTACGATGCGTCATCGCCGCACCGACAAATATCAAAATAGCTAAAAGCACAATGGTGGATCGCAAACGGTAGTTTAAAGTTTTTTGCTTTCTCATTATTTTAAATCTGCCTTATTGCCCATTTTTGACATTCATGAAAAAGTTTTTGTTCAAGTTCATTTGGTGTCAACCACAAAAGCTCACAC
>JBIOWC010000087.1:0-2118 GCA_044868105.1 Blastocatellia bacterium | reverse complement strand
CCGGTTTCCCGGCTCGACTTGAGCGATTGTTCATAATTGAACATGGCTTTTTGCGAATCCCCGAGAAGGCTATAGACATAACCAATGTTGGTGAATTGTTGGGCTCCGGCACGCTTCCCCGCCGCTTTCAGTGCTTGATAAAAATAGTCTAGTGCCCGTTGATATTCGCCCAGCCAGATATACTCCAGACCTATAGCCTCGTACAATCCGTATCCGGAACTGCTGGCGCTTGCAGATTTGTAATAAGACAAGAGCGAGTTGTAACACTGCACCGCTTTATATTTCTGATTAGCGAGAGAGTAGGCTCGGCAGAGGCTACCGACGATATTGACCTGAGCTCCGAGGTCGTCGTGAGAGCGGGCTACAGCAATATCTTGTCGATAACTGTCGAAAACTTTCTCTAAAGTCGCCAGGGCTTCCAACTCCCCTGGTTTGTCGCCGATAATTCGTGCCAGCTTTTGCGCCTCTACAGAGTAAATGATTGCATTCCAATTATTAATTTTGTAATAAGCAGCGCCGAGATTCTTAAGCGTTTGCGCTAAGGCTGGCCGGTCGTCTATGGCTTGCAAGATGAAAACGGCTTGCTGGAAATATTCGGCGGCCTTTTTCTTATCGTCCATCAAGAAGTAGGCGCTTCCCAAATTATTCAAGGTTTCGGCTTCCAGGTTGGGGTTACGAACCTCTCGCCAGATGGGGAGCGCTTCGTTGAAGAACTCAAGGGCCTTCTTTTTATCGTCCAGGTAAAGATAGACCAACCCGATTCTGCTGAAGCCGGCGGCCTCGCCCGCGCGGTTTCCCGAGATTCGATTTTGGTTAATGGCTTCCTGGTATTTGATGATTGCCTGGCGGAGGGCGTCCGCACTGCCTTGCAGGCGCAACCGCTCTGCTTCGGCGAAGGCTTTATTTACTCCGCTCGACTTGTCAACGGGCTTATCATTTTGCGATGGGGCTCTGGAATTTATTGTGGATTGACCCTGCGCTGTCTTCGCTGGTTGGAGCACGGCAAAAAGCAGCAGGCTGGCTACCAGTAGGGCACTGGTCGAAGCAGGATGGATGTTGCAGTATGATTTTTTCATATTCTCACCTGCCTTACTTTAGTAATTTGAGAGGTGCTACTCTGGTCTTCAACGACCCAATCGCTGCTGCATCATCCGCCCTCCGACCGTAACTCACAATTGGCAGTGCGTGCCCCCCGAGTCTTGAATAAAAGGTTGATGAAATTCTATCAAGGAACTAACGAAGAAAGAGACTTCTGCGCAAGGTGCCGCCATCATACGCCCCCCACTTATCCCGTGACAAGCAGGTTGATTGCCGATCGCCTGACCGGCAAATTATAAAGCTTCATGAATCTTCGCGAGCGGTTGCTGGCAATCAGGTTTGGTTTATGGGCTTCTGTGGATGTGGCAGTAGCAAGCCGTCTCTGTAGTAGCGAGCCTTGTTTATTGAAAGTGAGATATAAGGTTCAATCGGGTTGTAGGATAAGTTTGCAAATTTCGACGATACCCCAAAAAAGAAAGAGACCGCTAGAGAATGCCAGGTTCCTGCATAATCGGCATTTCTTTTGCGGTTTCTTTCCTACGAGACAACGGAGAGACGAACGATGAATCAGCTTTTCATTTCCGAACGATATGAGCAAAATGAAAACCCAGTTTTAATAAATGAAAATTCAGTATTTATAATGGCAAAAAATCTGCCTTGTGCTATTAAGTGAGAATCTCCAGGCTCTCGGTAAGAGAAAATCTCCCCCCCTTCTTCCTTTACGGTAAAAATCCTCAAACCAACTAGAACTACCCTCGACTTAATAGCACCGGCGTTCCACTCTTTTCCTATGTAATTCGCGTGCCACTCGGTCTCTCCGGTTTTAATTTTTATAAGCGTTGAATTTTTTAGAAATCAGCGGATTTCCAGTAACTGACTCTTAAATACCTGCAATCCCACTGTGACAGTATTGCCACAGCTTTCAAAAATGCCACGCTTATTAGTACGTCGGTTGGCAATGCCGGGGTTTGCGTTTGAATAGTCAACCCTCAATCACCGGGAGGGCAAAAGAGAGTTTTCATTCGTCTAAATGATTTCGGGTGAGCCGCGGCCGTCAACTGACGCCGGGCTGCACGGTGT
>JBIOWC010000086.1:0-13880 GCA_044868105.1 Blastocatellia bacterium | reverse complement strand
GAGTGGGATTATCAAACGGCGAATGTGGTTGAGAATTTGAAACGTTGCGCAGAACTTTGCGAACCCGTCGGACTCGTGATGGTGCTAGAGCCGCTCAATGCCTGGCGTGACCATCCGGGATTAATTTTAACCAAAATTCCGCAGGCTTATATGATTTGCAAAGCGGTGAATAGCCCGTCGTGTAAAATTCTTTTTGATATGTATCATCAACAAATCACCGAAGGAAATATCATTCCTAATATCAACAGAGCCTGGGAAGAGGTTGCTTATTTTCAAGTTGGGGATAATCCGGGACGCAAAGAACCGACGACAGGCGAGGTGAATTATCGCAACATCTTTCGCCACCTTCACTCGAAGGGCTTCGCAGGGGTAGTAGGAATGGAGCACGGCAATTCAAAGCCTGGGAAAGAAGGCGAGCAAGCCGTGATTGAAGCCTATAGAGCGAGTGATACCTTTTAATCTGGCGGCTTATTTTGTAGCCCCGGGTTTTTGCAGCGCATTTTGACTAGCGGAAAAGTAGTTTTTGGCGGCTTGATTATTGGGGTCAACCGCAAGCGCTTCTTTATACCAATCTATCGCTTTTTCATGTTGGTTTTGCAGCGCCCAATACCGACCGTTATTGATAAACATCGAAACATAGACCGGAAAAACTTTCTTTTTTACGACATCATCCTCTTCGAACCTGAGCGTGCCATCGGCCAGCCCACGCGTGTTGAGTTGTGGCTTTTCGCTCTCTGCTAGCGTTGCTTCTTGAGCGATGCGAAAGACTAACCCTTGGGGAATAATTTTGTACTTTTCATTCAAGCCCTGTGCGAGTTCCGCGTCCTGTCCACTTTGCCTGAGTGCAATTTCTTGTGTGACATACACGGGAGCATTTTTAATATGATTGGCAATAAATGAAAATATCATTTCATAAAACCGGTCATTTATTCGTTTGTTCAAAGTTACATCTTTCGCGTAAAGGTCAGGATGACGTTCCCAATTGATGAGGTCTTCTAAAAAGGCGTCCACTTTTTCACGGGAATTATTTATCAAATCAGGGTAGACCTGTTTGAGATAATCAAAATACCACCAGCGTCGCAACTGATTGATGTCAATGACCACCATATCTTTGCGTTGCTGTTCAATTTCCCGGACATAAAGCGTAGGTGAATAAACTTGCCAATCATTAGTAAGGAGTAGCGCGTTCGGGGCGACGGTTTTGAAGATGTTGTCAACGTAATCGTGGGCGATGAAATAAGACGAACGATTGTTAAATGAGAAATTACTTACGAGTGCAATAAGCGGAATGAGCAAAAAGGTACCTGCAATGTGAATCGGCTTTAAGACAGCTATCAACTTGGTAATCAAAGTGAGGGATTCGCGAATGCCGAAACCGAAAGCGATAACTAAGGCGATGAAAGCGGGCAGATAATAGGCATCTTTGTCTTCGGCAATTTCATAACCGAGGCCGTAAAACACATCGGCAATAATGGTGAGCGCCAGTAAAAGGAACAAGGCTTTGTCTCGTTTAAAGAGATGGACAAATCCAGCAAGCGAAATGAATAAGGCAAAAGGAAACCAGGATGGAGAAAATTCCCGAAAAACCAATTTGAAAAATTCTGAAATTCTCGAAAACGAGAGATCAAAAAAGACTTGGTATTGTTTGCCGGTAACGTGCCACCAGAATGATTCAAGTGTGCTGGGTTTGCCCCAATTCATTAAAGGTGAGCGCGATGCGGCAACCGGCAGGTAGATATAGATGCCGAGTCCGGTTATGGATACCAGAGCGGCGATGAGCAATCGTTTACTTTTGAAAAATGCCAACCCTTCGGTTACAAAAACCATTGCTGCAAGCCCAGGCAAAAGCAAACCTATAGTGACGTGGTGAACGCCAAGCGCCAAACCGAAGACCCAGGCGGCAATCAACAGTTTTCGGTCGGATAGCGTCGTGCGATTCGCTTTGGCGTCAATGGCCTCTTTTCGCCAACTTATCATCAACCAGACAATGGTGATAAAAAGAAAGGCGTTGAGGGTATAGACTTCGGCTATCGTAGCGTAAGCCCACAAGGTGCGGGAAAAAGCGAAAAGCATGCCGGCGAGAATGGCTGGCGCGAAAATTAAGGTCGGGCTGGAGGGCTTTTCAAAATCGGGTTCCAGGTCTTTGCCAGTTGCTTTAGATCTTTTTCTTGATGATGACTTCGCTTTTGATTTTGATATGGATTGCAATGGAGTTTGCAGCGCTTCAAAAAGGGCTAAGGTCAGAATAGCGGAAGCCAGTGCCGCAAAGATTGCCGAAACCACATGGATACGCGTAGCAATATTCCCTAGCGGTAGCAGTGAAAACAGGTGAGCGAGCAAAACATAGAGCGGAAAACCTGGCGGATGCGCTACGCCGAGTGTGCGCGCCGCTAGAATTAACTCTCCGCTATCAACTAAGGTTACGGTCGGCGCGAGTGTATAAAGGTAAAGGGCGAATGCCGGAACAAACACGGAAATCGCCAGGATGATTCGCGCACGATTATTTATTGAGGATAAATGGTTGGGGTGAGTCTCGGCTAGAATTTCGGAGTTTGGTTTATTGTCAACCATTCAATTTTGACCGGCAAGCGAGTTGAAAATTTATTCGGGCGACCATCAAAAGTCGCCCGATAATTTATACTGAAAGAGACAAAATGTGAACTCGGAAACCGTTAAACAGCTTTAAGCGTGCTTAATTGACCGGCGGTTTCTTGGGTGTTGGCTCTGGCTTTTTGGCTTCAGGTTTTTTCTCGTCAGCCTTTTTGTCCCCAGGTTTCTTCTCTCCTGTTGAGGTTGGCTGAGTATTTTTATCAGGGGGTTTGTTATCTTCATGTGAAGCTTCGCCGCCTTCGTCCAAAACCCTAATGTTGGTAGAGAATTTCTTATAGTTGGTAAATTTTACAGTTCCCCGCAGAGGCGTATCCTGACCGCCTTTTCTCCCCGGGATGACGTCGTTGATCATGACATAAGTCGGAAACCAATAGCGCCCGTCAATATTTTCTCGGTAAGATTCAAAACGTGGACCGTAGTTATCTTCGGTATCGGGTACGGCTTTTCCGGCAGCTTTGACGATTTGCAAATCTACGTCGTCTACCCAAATTTTGCCTTGGAAATAGCGCTCATTTTTGAGTAACCGATTAGGCTTAATGTCAAAAACGTAAGTGTTTAATTCATCAATCTTCTCTTTTTGAAGAAAGGTAATTTGATATTTGGGTAACTCGTCCAGAGTTAAACCAAACGACTGCGCGCCACCTAAATCAATCAAATCTTCTTTAGTAACATTTACTAACAACGTTGTGGGCGGAAAGAAGGTGATCTTCTCAATACGATTCCCCTTATTATCTAAAACAATATCGGAAACCCGATGATACCGTCCGGTAATCGAACCAGCTTCTCCAAGGGTAAAAATGTCATAATCCTGTGTGAAGGTGTAATTGTTACGGGCAATTTTGTTTTCGGTTTCGGCGGCAGCAAATTTCTGTATAACTTCTTCGATAGAAAGTTGCTTGGCTTGTGGTGCAACAGTGGGTTGCTGTCCATATAAAATTAAGCCGAAAAGCAAAAATGTTAATGTTAAGGCGGCAATTTTAAAACGCATACGATGTACTCCTGTTAATCTCCAAATTTTATTCTAATGCCTGGCTTCCTAATGCGACAAGTTAGGGCTTTAATAATCAGTTCGATGTTAGAACGACGTTCAGGTGTTGGATTGCAGATGAAAAATTCTTTGCCAAAGACTGAACGGCACGCTTTAATCAATATGTCAGTTCGACTATGATGTTCGTGCAGGTTTCACGAAGGGGATAACGGATTGGGAGACCTGCGAAAATAATTGATTGAATAACCGGTCATGAAAATTTTGATATGCAGCGATGGGTCGGAACAGGCGAACCAGGCGATTCAATTTGGGGGATTGATTGCCAACGCCTGTCACGCCGAGACCACGCTGTTAGGCATCACTGAAAAACCCAGCGAAGAAGATACTCTCTTTGAAGCGTTGCGCGGCGGGTTGCAAATCCTCAAACAGGTTCAAGTCAATGCCGAGATGATTAGCAAAGCCGGTGAACCGATTGAAGAGATTATTCGCCGCACCCAGGAGACTACCTATGATTTGGTGGTCATCGGCGCCGCGCGAAAGGGAACTCGCGGACCGTTTATAATGTCGGCGAAGGCCTACAAAATTATCAAAGCAGTTGAACCGCCCGTGCTTGTCGTCATTGGTGAACGCACCAAACTGAAACGCATTCTCCTGTGCAGCGGTGGGGAGAAATATATTGATAATGCCGTGCGATTTTCGGGTGAAATTGCCAAAGCGGCTGGCGCGACCATCACGCTCTTTCATGTGATGTCGGAACCGCCTCCGGTCTATTCCGATTTAATCAAGATGGAAGAAGACATCAATCTGTTGCTGCATTCAAATTTAGACCTGGGACAAAACCTTCGCAAAGAAAAAGAGATGTTAAACGGGCTTGGCGTAGATAGTGAGGTTCGCCTCAGACACGGATTGGTTATCAGCGAAGTCTTCAAAGAGATTAAACGCGGCGATTATGATTTGGTGGTGACCGGGTCATCGCCGACGGGCGGCACCTTGAGAACTTACATCATGGGCAATATTACCAGGGAGATTGTCAATCGTGCCGAATGCCCGGTGCTGGTGGTGCGTGGTAACGAAATTCCTACGGGATTTGGTAGCAGTTTGAAAGGGTTCTTTTCTGAAGTTTTCGGACAATCGAAAGAGTAACCGTCGCTGCTGTGCACCTGAAATAAATTATTCAATCAGCCAGGACGATAGCCGCTATTACAGGAGAGTGCTCCGTCAATAAACACTACATTGGCAGTTATCCGATTCGGATGGTATTATTTCATATATGCTTTTTAGAAAACCCAGAGTTGGATTAGACATCAATGCTTATTGTGGGAAATGCAAAACCGAACGCACTCACACGGTGACGGCTATGGACGGCGATATGGTGCGTAAGGTGACGTGTTCGATGTGTCACAGCACGCACAATTTCAAACCTATTGATCCGGTTGTGAAAGAAGGGACGAAGCGTGTTGGGCGACCGCCAAAATCGGGCGGCACCAGAAAATCGAAAGAAACAGAGTTTTCCATTGATCCTTCAAAAACCGTTCGTCCGTACAATCTTGAAACCAGCTTTTCTATCGGCGATGTGATTCGCCATCCGAAATTCGGTCTTGGCTCTGTTGAAGCGACTTACCTGCCAAATAAGGTTGAGGTGAGATTTCAAGAAGGCAGAAAGACCTTAATTCATGATATGAAAAACTGCCGTTAAAACCTTTAAAATCTCGCGAATAAAAAAGCCATCACCTGAACAATCAAGGGATGGCTTTTTTATTGACCGATTGGCGCTCGGCTTTAAGACTTGAAAAAGTCAGCATTCTTTTTAATGAAGGCCGTCCATTTGGCTGGCACATCGGCTTCAAAAAAGATCGCTGATACGGGACAAACAGGTTCGCACGCCGCGCAGTCTATACAGGTCGTCGGATCAATATACATCTGCTCTTCTGCGGCCCCCCCCTGTATGCAATCTACCGGACAAACATCCACACAAAAAAGCTCTTTTGCGCCGATGCAAGGTTCACAAATTACAAATGCCAAACTTTCTACTCCTAATGAAATTATGCATAGTAATCAGCGTTGATTTGTGTGAAATGTTTCCACTGTTCAGGAAGGTCATCTTCAGTGAAGATGGCTTGGACAGGGCATGCCGGCTCGCAAGCACCACAATCAATGCATTCAACCGGATTGATGTACAGAAGCTCGGATGCCTCAAACGCTTCCTCATCTTTGCGCGGATGAATGCAATCCACAGGGCAAACATCCACACAAGCCGTATCCTTGGTTCCTATACAGGGTTCTGCAATAACATAAGTCATCTAAAAATCTCGCCTCCTTGTTTTGATATAAACAGCAAAGAAGAATTGCTACAGAATTGTCGAAAGAAATTTGTCTGATTTAAGCCAAAGAGTCAATAGCAAATCTCGCGACATTTTAGTTTTAATTCATGACCTGAGACACAATTGAACTGCCAGCCCAGGGAACGCAAATTTAACCATAGGGCGGCGCATCAGGGCTGATAGATGATGAAGCATTTTTCGCAAGCAGGAAGGCGATGCCAGCACCAATGGCCGCGCCCAGCAGGGCAAAGACATATACCGCTATCCCTTCTCCTCCGGCAATTAATGCTCCGATGAGTGCGCCGAAAAACTCGCCGCCAATCCACAACACCACCAAGAGAATTTTATAGCCCGTCGCCTTGCGTCCCTTGCTCTCGCAGATGTCTCCGATTTTTCGGGCCAAGACCACCAGTAAAATAATCTCCAGCATGCCTATCCTCGAAAATTCATCTCAGCATAGCCCCGGTTATGAAGACTCACCGGCATTGAAAGTAATGTTGGGAATCATTTCAACATCTTCTTTTAAGGTTACGCGACCCGCCATGCTCTTCGGTTGTTTTTCTTTGGGCTCAAATGCCAACTGGCTTTCTACCAGCGTTTCATTCGGCCGATACCCCAACCCGAATTCCGGCAATTCACGACGCTTCATCAATTTGGTTAAATCCCAAAGGGTTTCGCCACGACCAAAAGCCGAAATCTCTGATTCGCGACTCATAATGATGGCTTCTTCGGGGCAGGCATCAACACAAAAACCGCAGAACACGCAACGCAGCATATCTATCTCGAAGCGCGCCGCCTGTTTTTCAATCAGCGGATTGGGATGCTCTTTGGCTTCAATGTAAATGCAATCCGCCGGACAGGCGGTGGCGCACATATAACAAGCGACGCACCGCGGCGTGCCGTCTTCACGCGCCGTTAAAATATGAGCGCCGCGATAGCGGTCTGAATAGGAGCGACGTTCTTCCGGGTAATTGATAGTCGGCGCGACCTTGCCGGTTATATTTTCAGCCATTCGGGTGATGGTTAATTTCATCGCCGCGATGGGCGCCAGAACCTCTTTGGCTAGCGACGTCTCTTTTTCAGCCAAATTTGCTACATTGATTACTTTTGCTGGTTTTTTCATAAGCTTTAAGTTTTAGGATTCAGGATTCATCCTCAAGGATCACCGGATTCTAAATCCCCTTTACTACGTACTACCCTTTTGTTAAAGCGCCATTCCAGCGCATATCCTGGTAATTGATTCCCTCAAATGCCGGGACGCTTTCTGTCATCGCGTTAAAAATTTCATCTGGGGACATCCAAAGTCTGGTGTCGCCCGAAATGTTTAACAGTTCTGCGAACGCTTCCCATAAAGCCATCGCGCCGCCCTCCGGGCGCACGGCTTTACCGGCAAATTGCACACGACCTTGATAATTGGTGTAGGTGCCCTCTTCTTCTGACCAGGTGGCAACCGGTAAAACGACATTCGCATCGGCTTGCCAATCCGCTTTGTGCGACGTGAAGACGACTGAAAAATCCAACGCCTGGATGAGTTCGGCAATCTGCGTTTCTTCGATCAGGTCATTATCGCGGCGCACCAGCGGTTTGAAATAAACAATAACACCGGCTTTGAGCTTTCCGGCTTTAGCGGCTTCGATTGCGCCGGTGATATTGCTGAAATTCTCATTCGTTAAACCGAGTTTCAGCGCGCCCATCGAATTCGGATGTTTATCGAAATGACGCAGAATTTCATCCTCTTTTTCGGTGACCGTTTTATCTTCGGAATTCAAACGGAAATCCAGATTGGTGGTCCCCACTTGTTCACTCAGATACTTCTTGAATAAGTAGAGCGCTTCGTTGGTTGCCGAAGCCGACGCCAATCCAAAAATAGCATCCGCGCCGAAGGCCTCTTTGCAATCTTTCAAATTCAGGTCAACCGTTCTGAGTGCTTCTTCCCATCGGGCAGGGGCTTGCATGCCGTCCTGCCCTTTGATTTTCGGTCTTGCAATGCGCTCGCCTTCACCGAGATTGTGAAAACTGAGTCGCCCCTCATCGCAAAGCCAGCTCTTGTTTACTTCAATATTGCGACGCGGCAGGAGGCGGAAAATGGTGCCATCGCGGTGGTCAATTCGGATGTTGCAACCTGTTGAACATCCGCCGCAGACCGAATCTGTGCTATGCAAAAACCAGACGCGGCATTGAAAGCGAAAATCGCGCGAAGTAAGCGCCCCAACCGGACAGATATCAACCACATTGCCTGAATAAGGGTTTTCCAACGGACGGTCATCAATCGTGCCGATGACGGTGTGATCGCCGCGCCCAAAAAATTGCATCTCGCCGGTTCCGGTTACGTGATCGAAGAAGCGAATGCACCGCGAACAGAGAATGCAGCGCTCCTGATCGAGCATAACCATACGCCCTAATTCTACAGCCTTGCGTTTGTGGACTTTCATCTCCAACGGGATTTCGCTGGTGTGCAAGCCATAGACCATATAGTAATCCTGCAAACGGCATTCGCCAGCCTGGTCGCAAACCGGGCAATCAACCGGATGATTGATAAGCAGAAATTCCAACACCCCACGCACCGCCATCTTCACTCGTTCGTTGTTGGTCGTAACCTTCATCCCTTCCGAGCAAACCGTAGTACACGAAGGCGTGAGCTTGGGCATCTTCTCAACTTCAACCAGACACATTCGGCAATTGCCATCAATCGGCAAATCCGGATGATAGCAATAATGCGGAACATCTATGCCATGTTCGAGCGCCGCCTGGATGACGGTCTGTCCATCTTTTGCATCAATCTCTTGTTCATTTATGGTAATTTTTGGCATCGCTTATTTTTCCAACTCCGAGCAATCTTACATTAATCTGCGCACAGGGCTTCAAACTCGTTGCGGTACTTGGTCACAAAACTGCGAATCGGCATCACATCCGCATCGGCGAGCGGGCAGATGGTTTTACCTTCCATCATATCGGCGATTTTTAGGAGCAGGTTGATGTCCGATTTTTTGCCCTCACCTTTGACGATTTTGCGAAGAATCTTTGCTGCCCAACCCGTTCCTTCACGACAAGGCGTACATTGTCCGCAGGATTCATGTGCATAAAAGTCCGCAATCACCGATAAAGCCTGTGGCATACTGACCGTTTCATCGAAAACAATCATGCCGCCGGAACCGAGCATGGTCCCGGCCTTCATCAATGATTCATAATCCAGTAGCACACCTTCGCACTCTTCGGCTTTTAGTACCGGTACGGATGAGCCGCCCGGAATCACGGCCTTGAGCGTGTGACCTGCGCGAATACCACCGCATTCGTTGTTGATAAAATCCAACAACGGATAGCCGAGTTCGACTTCATACACCCCAGGTTTATTGATATGCCCCGAAACCGAGAAGAGTTTTGTTCCTTTGCTCTTTTCGGTTCCCATCGCAGCATAGGCGGCGCCACCGTTTTCAATAATCCAGGGGACGGCCATCAGCGTTTCGACATTGTTGACAACCGTTGGTGAGGCGAGAAACCCGCTAACTGCCGGGAAAGGCGGTTTGATTCGCGGATAGCCTCGATAACCTTCGAGCGATTCAATGAGGGAAGTCTCTTCGCCGCAAATATAGGCGCCTTGTCCGTAATGTATGTAAAGGTCAAGGGCGAAGTCTTTGCCCATAACGGATGGACCGAGGATGCCCGCCGCGTAAGCTTCATCAAGCGCCTGTTGTACGACCTGGCCGACGAATTCATACTCGCCGCGAATGTAGATATACGACAGGTGGCTGTTGAGCGCGTAACAGGCAATCGCCATGCCTTCAATCAAAAGGTGCGGGTCTTTAATCATCAACTCGCGGTCTTTGAAAGTGCCGGGTTCGCTCTCGTCCGCGTTACAAAGCAAATAAGTCGCTTTGCCGGTGTTGCGGGGGACGAAACTCCACTTCATTCCAGTCGGAAAGCCGGCGCCGCCGCGACCCCGCAAGCCGCTGGTCTTGACCTCTTCCTGAACGGCGAGCGGTTCCATCTGTAAGGCTTTCTCCAACGCCTTGTAGCCGCCGCGCTCTTTATATTTTTCAAGCTTGATTTGATCAGGCTTACCTATGTTTGCCAATAATAATTGTTTTCCCATTGCCACGATTCCGTCTATTTATTTCTTGCCCTCTGCGGCTTCGTTTTTCAATTGTTCGATAACCTCGCGCATGCGTTGTGGCGTAAGGTTTTCAAAATAACGGTCGCCGACCTGCATCGCAGGAGCGGTGCCGCAAGACCCTAAACATTCAGTGAAGGCCCAGCTAAACAGGCCATCCTGAGTAATCTCTTCGGCCTCTACCCCAATGATTTTTTTGAGTTCATCAACACAAGGATAGACGCCCATCAACCAGCAACTCACGGTGCGGCAAACATCCAGGTGATATTTGCCGACCGGTTTTTTGTGCAACATCGTATAAAACGTCGCCACGCTTAAGACATCCGAAGCCGGATAGCCCATCAATCCGCCGATGTAATCCGCTACTTCATCAGAAATCCATCCGAACTCTTTCTGCGCCAGAATCAAGACCGGTATTAAAGCGGCGCGTTTTTCCGGATAACGCTTGAGTATTTGCTCAAAGCGTTGCATTGCATCGTCACTGAATTTTATTTCGCTCATTTGTCTGACTCGTCATTCGAGGCAAGAAACTACCTTGCTCTCTAAATTTTGGATTAGCGCATCAGTTTCAGGTCAGAAACTGACCGGCGCTTTTTACTTATCCAACTCACCTGCGATGATATTCATGCTTCCCAGCGCCGCCACGGCATCGGCAAGTAAATGCCCTTTAATCAGGCTAGGAAATCCAGAAAATAGCGGAAAACACGGGCCTCTGGCCGCCACTCGCCATGGTCGCATCGAACCATCCGACACGACATAAAATCCTAACTCGCCATTGCCGCCTTCCGTATAACCATAAACCTCGCCGGGCGGCGGTTGAATGCCATGCATCACCAGTTTGAAATGATTCATCAAGTCTTCGATATTGGTGTAAACGCCTTTTTTCGGCGGTAAAGTGATGCGGCGGTCATCCACTTGATAAGGCCCTTCAGGCAAATTCTCTAAGGCTTGTTCGACAATTCGCAGACTCTGTTTCATCTCTTCAAGGCGCACCAGGTAGCGGTCGTACATATCGCCGCGATTGCCAACCGGCACTTCGAAATCGAAATCTTCATAGCTCGAATAGGGATGATTTTGTCGTATGTCATAGGGCACGCCGGCGGCGCGAAGGCAGGGGCCTGTGAAGCCCCAGTTGATGGCGTCTTCGGCGCTGATTGCGGTTACCCCCACGGCACGCTGTTTAAATAAGCGGCTATGGGTGTTCAACCGATGAATATCATCAATGTATCCGGGAATGCGTTTTAAGACTTCGCGACAACGCGGCACGAAATCTTTTGGCAAGTCCGAAGCCAAGCCGCCAACGCGAACATAACTGACCATCATTCGCACCCCGGCCGTCATTTCCAATAAATCATAAATCTCTTCGCGAGGTTCAAAGGCATACCAGAAATTGGTGATGGCGCCGAGGTCAACAAGGTTGGTGCCGATGCAGACCATGTGGTCCATAATGCGCGAGAGTTCGCCCAGTAAGACGCGGATATATTGCACGCGTTTGGAAACTTCGATGCCGAGTAATTTTTCAACCGCCATCACATAACCGACGTTGTTTAAAAACGACGACATATAATTCAAGCGGTCAGTGAAGGGAATGACCTGATTCCACTGATGGGTTTCCGCCATTTTCTCGAAACAACGATGCAGATAACCAATCTCGACATCCGAATCAACAATCTTTTCGCCGTCCAGTCGCGCCACAATTCTGAGCGTTCCGTGGGTTGCCGGATGCGACGGCCCAACATTGATGATGTTGGGTTGTCCGCTGATTTTGTCGTGTTTTTCGTCATCCGCCCATTCAGCCAGATATTCAATTGGTAATTTATAATCGCGTGAAAGCGGGGTGCGCGCCCCCGCTTCATGGTCTTTGCGCAAGGCGTGACCGACAAACTCTTCGTGACAAAAAATCCTTCTGAGGTCGGGATGATTGCGAAAACGGATGCCGAACATGTCGAAGGTTTCTCGTTCATGCCAGTTCGCGGTTTTATAAAGCGGGGTCAGCGATTCAACCTCAGGATTGGATTCGGCGAGCGGCACTTTCAAACGCACGCGATGACCGTGTTCAATCGAATAGAGGTGATAGACCACATTAAATCGTTCATCGCGTTTTTTGTCCGGGTAACCCAAAAAATCAACCCCGCAAATAGAACTGAGTAAATTCATTTGCGTTGTTGGACTGTCTTTCAAAGTGCGCGCCACCTCAACAATTTTTTCGGGTTTTACGGTGATTGCCAAATCGCCGCGAAAATCGTTGATATCGAGAATCTGGTCTTTAAATTTTTCTTCGATAGCGGCAACAATTGGATTTTGCGGCATCGCCGGTTCGCGGGTGATTTGTACCAGGCGCATGGCTTCACGCGCCTGTTGTTCGGCAAGCAGTAGGGGTTTGGGAGAACTCACGGTTATCTCTTTGCGCATCTTCTCGCGCAGTTCAGAGCGGGCATTATGGTCAACGCCAAACTCCTGCTCCTTTTGGACGATGTTCTGAATCATGATGATGGCTTGCAGCAACGCTTCAGGGGTTGGCGGACAGCCCGGAATGTATACATCAACCGGGATGATTTCATCTATGCCCTGCATGACATGATAGGCGCGATAGAAGCCCCCTGAAGTGGCGCACGCGCCCATTGAAATAACCCATTTCGGTTCCGGCATCTGCTCATAGATAGTCTTCAGCACGGGACCCATTTTGTCTGTAATTGTTCCCATCACCATCAGGAGGTCCGCTTGACGCGGCGAAAACCGCACGACCTCTGCGCCAAATCGCGAAACGTCATAATGCGATGACACCACAGACATATATTCAATCGCACAACAGGCAGTGCCAAAAGGCATCGGAAAGAGTGAATATTTGCGTCCCCAGTTTGCAATAGCGCTCACGGTTGTCGTAATAATGCTATCGCTTACATTGGTTTCAGTAGCCATCTAAAATCCTTTCATTATGGGTTGCCAGCTTCGATAAAATCGCCGATTAAATAAAGTTTTTGCATCCTTTTTACTATAAGAAGATTATCGTTCAGCCGAGTTAGAGTCAAATAAGGCAATGTTTGATGCGCAGCCTCTTCGGATGACCATTTCGTAATCCTCAATCTACAGATTGTCGTCATTGATTGTCAAACACAACAGGGTATAAGGAAGTGGAGTTAAAGTCAGTATCGCCAGCTGTACTGACAGCCTCAATCGGTTCGACCGGAACGACGCAGGATTTCTGCGGTTTGCGTATCTGCGGGGTAGAAGGATTCGATGGCAAGTTCCGAGAGCGTAATTTCGACAGGGGTGCCAAAGACAGTTGTGGTGCTTAAAAACGATAAGATGCCATCAGGGGTGATGAGCTGAAAGGGAATTGCTACATCTGAAAATTCAAAATGTTGCGAGCCATTATTGACTTCATCGGACAGCGGATAGGTGGAAAGTTCGCTGAATAGTTCGGTTAAAACCGGGTCGGCGCTGACCTCTATCTGATGACGCAGACGAGTGAGGATATGGGCGCGCCACTCCGTGAAATTTGCGATACGCGAAGCCAACCCTTTCGGATGTAGACTGAGGCGCAGAACATTGACAGGCGGTTGCATCAATGAGGGGTCAATACCCATCATTAATCGGGCAACGGCCGTATTGGCGGCAATCAGCGTCCAGTGGCGGTTGATGGCCAGCGCCGGATAGGGTTCGTGAACCGCCAGTGCCATGTCTATGATTTTTCTGGCCGAATCGAGCGCCGGGTCTTCAAGCGGTTTTTCTGCAAAGACCGGCGCAAACCCCGCCGCAATCAATAAAACATTGCGTTCGCGTAATGGAACATCCAGTCGTTCCGACAGATGCAAAACCATTTCACGACTCGGTTGTGAGCGTCCGGTTTCAA
>JBIOWC010000085.1:0-4894 GCA_044868105.1 Blastocatellia bacterium | reverse complement strand
TGGCCAGCAAACTCGGCAAAACCATCAACCCAACGAGAAAGAGTGGGCTTAAAACTGTGCCGATAATAAAGGCTTTCGAGCGCACCCGTGTAAAATATTCGCGTTTAATCACAATCAAAATTTTATTCATATCTGCTCTACCTTCCCGTTGTTCTTCTTCACACATTCGATAAAGATGTCATTGAGTGAAGGTTCGACCAACTCGAAACGGTTAATTCGCACGCCCGCCGCGACGGCGCGACCCAGGAGTTCCTGGGCATCTGCACCATCCTGAAGTAACAATTCCGAATAATTGGCATAACGGTTCTGGCGTTTGATTAAATCACCGTTCAAAAAATCCCCATCGCCTTCATAGTCGAATATCACGGTGTTTTTGCCGAAACTTTTTTTCACCTCTTTCAAGCTTCCGCTCAATACTTTTTTTGAACGATTGATTAAACAGATGTCGTCGCACATCTGCTCAACCTGTTCCATCTGATGCGTTGAAAAGATGATGGTCTTGCCTTGCTCTTTCATTTCAAGAATGATTTTTTTCAACTCTTCGGTGCTGACGGGGTCGAGACCTGAAAAGGGTTCGTCAAAGATTAAAAATTCCGGGTTGTGAATGATGGTCGAAATCAGTTGCACCTTTTGCTGCATGCCTTTGGACATTTCAACCGGTGTTTTATTTTTCCATTCCGCTAATCCTAATCGTTCAAGCCAGTAAACCACACGCTTTTCCGCTTCTCGCGAATCCACGCCCTTTAAATTCGCAAAGAAGACCAATTGCTCGCCAACTTTCATCTTTTTATAAAGCCCGCGTTCTTCGGGCAGATAGCCCAGCCGTTGTTGAATGTCAGGTGAAACGTGTTCGCCTAAAACTTTTATCTCGCCTTCATCGGGCGCCGTGATATTGACAATCATACGAATGGAAGTGGTTTTCCCGGCGCCGTTCGGACCTAAAAATCCGAAGATAGTTCCTTGCCTGACGACGAATGACAAATCATCTACCGCAACAAACTCATCGAAGCGTTTAGTGACGTTATTGAGTTCAACAATATTCATGATTCAATCTCCAATGGTTAGTGAATGCCCGTCGCTCGACGCGAGGGGTCAAGGGTTTCTTACAATACTTATTGAGTCTCTTTACGGTAGGGCTCATTCGTCGGTAGCGCTTCAAAATTGCGCGTTGTATGTTCGGTGACGCTTGAAATAGAAACCGGCGGCGCGGGAATTTGCTGTTGAATTTGATCGCTGGTAACAAATTTCTTTTGCTTTACAGGCTTCTGTTTGGGCGGTTTTTGGAGCTTTATCAAATGTAAAAAGAGCCAGATTAACATGGCGTCAATCGCGACGGTTACCGCCAGCCCGCCCGCTGCAATGTCTTTCAACATATCCGGCGGGAAACCTCTTTTACCCAATTCGGTCAGAGCGATGATTGGTAAACCCAAACCTGAAAGGGTGACTAATCCAATCAACAATAAGAAGGCAATGGTAAGCCAGGCCGGAATAGATGGCGATTGATAGGGATTTAAATTGGCCCCGCAGCGTGTGCAGTAATTTAATCCTTGAGTGTTTTCAGTACCGCATTCGGAACAATACATTTTATTTCCCTTCTATAATCAACCGGCTTTTACCTTAGTTAGATATGACCAGCCCTATTCATTGGTGTTGCGCACACGCACAACAACCGGTTCGAAGTTTCGCGTCGTTGATTCGGTGACGCTGCGAAAGGATGTTTGATGCTCCGGCAAGCGAATGACATTCTGTTCGGGCATCTGGCGTTGCGCCAGATGGCTTCTCAGGACGCCTGAACATCTATCAAAGGTTGAAACGCCAAGTAATCGGGCAAGCATAACGATAAGCAGATAATCTACACCCACCACTGCGAACAACATAAAGATGGAAAAAGCGATCAGGCTTTTAGGATTGAACCCTTTGTTGGAGAGTTCCGACATGGCAATCAATGGCATGGAAAAACCGACGATGGTTATAAAAGCGATTACCGCTAAAAAAATAAAAACCAAGGGCGTTGAAATGGCCTTTGGTTTGTCAGGGTTCAAATTCATGCCACAGCGATTGCAATAGTTAAACCCATTTGTGTTATCTAATCCGCAATTCGGACAATACATATATACCTCCGCTATTGATGATGTGGTCGTTCTTTCATCGGCACAGGATCAAAGTTGCGCGTTGTGTGTTCAGTAACGGTTGATATAGCAGGGGGCGCAGGCTGAATCTGCTGGGCTGACCTCCATTCAAGTGGCGATTGTGGCTTTTGTTTAGCGGGTTGGTTATCTTGCGGCAAATGCATCAACCGCGAAAATATTCTCATCATAAAAAAGACGGTTGCCAGAATGGTTACTGAACCCAAAACAATCATCGGGATAACGACCGGCAGGTTATGTTCGACATTTACCTGTCCCAGGTTCCAGGGAGTAGGCATCATCAAGGCTCTGGCAAAGTTGGTGAGTATGCCTAACCCGCCAAGTACGATTGCTACGGTTGCAATAGCCAGAAAAAATGCGGCAAATCCGACATTGACCACGGGTCTTGGAGATTCATCCGAGTGAGGGGTCGTCAACAGATTACCGCCGCAGCGATTGCAATATCGCATTCCGGGGGTCGCTTCATAACCACAGTTTGAACAAAACATAAGTGCCTCCGTCTTTATTCAAGACAAAACTTTAAGGGAGCCGTTTTGCTTTCATTACTTTTGCTGACTCAATTACTAAGGAATCTGCTTTTACTACGTTTCCTATCGGCTTCAAGTTCGCATACATTTCAACCATTTTCAAATTGAAAACCTCATCCAGCGGCAGGCTTCGAGGTAAATCTGGCGCACATCTTAGCGATGAGTAGAGAAACTTGCGAGGCTTAGGGCTGCGTGTTAGATTCAAATCGAATTAATCAACGTGATAGGTAGCAAGTGGCAGGCGCAAGGAAACGGGTTAGGTTTACTCAAGCAGAGTAACTTTTTGTCTAAAACGTTCCCGTCACGACATACTTACTTCCCGTCACGATTTATCATTCAGGAGATAAATTCGATGTCACAATCTGCTGCACAAGCATTGGATTCTAATATTCGCCCCCTCACGATTCTCACAGACGAAGAAACCTTGTTTCGCCAATCGGTTCGTGAATTCGCCGAACAACAGATTCGGCCGCTGGCCGGTGAAATGGATGAAAAAGGAAAATTTTCGCCAGACCTCATCGCTCAATTTTTTGAACTGGGGTTGATGGGCATTGCCATCCCCGAAGAGTACGGCGGGCAGGGCGGCTCTTTCTTTACAGCTATTATCGCCGTCGAAGAACTCTCGCGAGTTGACCCGTCGGCAGGGGTGATAATTGACGTGCAAAATACCCTGGTCAATAACGCCATCTTGCTTTGGGGTACCGAAGAGCAAAAGAAAAAATATTGCGCCAAGTTATCAACCGATACGGTTGGCGCCTATGCGCTATCGGAAGCTTCATCGGGCAGCGATGCTTTTGCGCTCGCGACCCGCGCCGAAGATAAAGGCGACCATTTCGTTTTGAACGGACAGAAACTCTGGATTACCAATGGGGGTGAAGCCGGACTCTTTATCGTCTTTGCCAATGTTGACCCATCGAAAGGGTATCGCGGCATCACCGGCTTTATTGTTGAACGCGATTTTTCAGGCTTCACGGTCGGCAAAAAAGAGAACAAACTTGGCATTCGCGCCAGCTCGACCTGCGAACTAATTTTGGAAGATTGCCTGGTGCCGAAAGAGAATGTCCTCGGCGAAGTTGGTAAAGGGTACAAGATTGCTATCGAAACCTTGAACGAAGGGCGCATCGGCATCGGCTCACAGATGGTCGGACTGGCTCAAGGGGCTCTCGAATGCGGCATCAACTATACGAAAGAGCGTCAGCAATTCGGCAAATCCATTGCCAGCTTTCAAGGCGTTCAATTTCAAATCGCGCAAATCGCAACGGAACTCGAAGCCGCAAGGCTAATGGTTTACAACGCCGCGCGATTGAAAGATGCCGGCGAAGATTATGTGAAAGAGGCCGCCATGGCGAAACTCTTCACCTCTCAAGTCGCTGAGCACGTGACCTCGCAAGTTGTGGAGTTGTACGGCGGCTACGGTTATACCAAAGATTATCCGGCTGAGAAATATTACCGTGATGCCAAGATTGGCAAAATTTACGAAGGCACATCGAATATGCAGTTGAATACCATCGCAAAAATCATACTCGGTGTGTAATTAAAGTTGGCCTTTTCCTGGGCCGTTAAAATCATTTTTGTTGATGGATTTTAACCAGCGCTAAATTGAGAGACTGAGAAGATTAAAAATTTATCCTCTCAGTCTCTCGGCGGTTTCATTCGTTGTCATATCCAGCATTTATTTATTTCCTATTTGCCTATGTCCAACAAATCATCATTAAAAATTCGATATGCGACCCCTGCTGACGCGCAGTTGTTAGCCTCCTTGGGCGCAAAGACTTTTTCCGATACCTTCGCCAAAGACAACACGCCTGAAGATATGGCGAATTATTTATCCGCGGCCTTCAATGTTGAAGAGATAACCATCGAGTTAAAGGATCCGTTGATGACCGCATTTATCGCTGAAATTGATTCAACCCCAGTCGGCTATGCCCAACTCCGTCGCGGCGATGCGCCTGAATGTATTGGCACGGACAATGCGGTTGAGCTAACCAGAATTTATGTCTTGCAATCCTGCATTGGGCAGGGAGTCGGAGCCGCCTTAATGCAAACCTGTCTTGATGAAGCCAAACGCTCAGGTCATCCGGTGATTTATCTGGGCGTTTGGGAACGCAATGAACTTGCGAAAGCCTTTTATCAGAAGTGGAATTTCAAAAAGGTCGGCGAGCATCCCTTTGTTTTAGGAACTGATGTTCAAACCGATTGGATTATGCAGCTTGAGTTGTA
>JBIOWC010000084.1:0-6964 GCA_044868105.1 Blastocatellia bacterium | reverse complement strand
GGTATCGGCATCACGGCGAGCATTCCGGCTTATCTGATTCTTGTTTTATATAAAGACGGCTGGCGTTGGGTTGCCAAAAGCCTTGCAGCTTACGCTTCAGGTTTCGCCATTCCTCTTGTAGCGGTCTTTTCGTGGCTGGCGTCACACCAGGCGCTTGCGGCCTTTATTGAACAAATCTTTCTCAAAGGTCCAACCAGTAAAGGTTCACTTTCACAATTGCTCGCAAGACCCCTGGCGATGACCCTCGAAGAACCTTATATGCGCCGCACGGCTTTTCTAGCGGTTGCGGTGGTATGGGCGGTCGGGCTTTTTATTTGGCGCAACTCACGAAAAGTTGCCAACGCAGATTCCACAGCGCCCCTCAGAGAATCCCGCCACCCTATCCTCGCCATCACCGGTGGCGCATTTTTCACGTTGTTTACAGGCTTCATACTCTCGCGTTTTGCCGTCGCTTCGCAGCAATCTTATTTCGCTAAAATGGTCGAGCAGTTGCCGATGTATATTAGTCAAATCGGGATGATCGCCTTATTGATTTATTACGCGCGGCTTTTTGTGCGAGGGAAATTCACCAGAGAGCAACTATCCATCGGCGCCTTTGTTTTCACCTGTTCAGCCATCGTGTTGACGCTCTCTTTTTCATGGTCGGTCTATGTTTCGATGATTATTCCGGCGCTGCCTTTTTTGGTTGCTCTGACGCTCAGCCGATTGGCGGACTCAAGACTTGCGCAAGCCGGCGTGCTTGCCGCCTGCGTTTTATTTGCCAGCGTGACGACCTGGCACAAACTCGAAAGACCGTATAATTGGGCGCATTGGCGTGAACCGAATGTCGCTCAAGCGAGCGAAAGTTCAACCCTTCCAGAACTCGCTGGAATCCGGATGTCACCGGTAACCAAAGCGCGTGTCGAAAGAATTGTCGGGCTTATTCAAGAACATTCCTCGGAAAACGAGCCGATTTTTGTTTACCCGCATATGCCGATTTTTTATATCCTGTCGCATCGCCGTCCGAATACTTTTGCCGATGTCCATTTTTTCGATGTCAGCCCTGATTACATCGCGCGGCAAGACGGAGAAACGCTTTTGCAAAATCCCCCTGCGGTTATTGTTGATTTTGAATTTACACCAGAGCAGATTGCCGATAATGAAAAGCTCTTTCGCGGCGGTAATCGCAGCGGACAACGCGACCTCACCAACGTCATTCACCAATTGACGAAAGATTATGACTTGCTCGAAACCTACGAACTTCTACCAAAACAAAATGTGATTCGCGTGTGGGCAAAGAAGAAATAAAATCAGATACCCGCGTACCATGACCATCCGTTCACGATGTTTCCCTTTTCACCACCGTCGTCGAGTTCGTCTGTAACGACGATGCGTTGAAGATACTTCATGCTCTTGTAACCCAGTTGGGTTTCCACGCGCAGTCGTACCGGCGCTCCGTGAGGGATGGACAGGTCTTGTCCGTTCATCCCGTAAGCCAGCAGGGTCTGCGGGTGCAGCGCGGCGAGCATATCAATGCTATCGGCCCAGTCATCGTACGAGTAAAAGCTGACGAAACGGGCCGTAGGCAACAGCCCCGCCGCATCCAACACCCGGCTGAGAGGTACGCCTGTCCATTCGGCGATGGCCGACCAGCCTTCTTCACAAGTGTGCCGCGTAATCTGCGTCCGCGAGGGAAACTGTTTGAGGTCGGCGAGCGAATAGGAGCCAGGCTTGGCCACCCGTCCTTCGACCGATAAACGCCAGTCGGCAAAGCCGCCTTTTTGAAGTTCGCGGTAGGTTTCGCTGGGTTTGAGTTTGTCAGGGTCACCCGGGTCTGTGGTGCCAATCGCGGGAAACGAAGAGATATCTTTGCGAGTGTATTCCCTTACCAGCGACTGTCCTGGTAACAGGGTTTGATGGGCAGCATAGGTGAAGGTGTCGCCCATACGCAGGATATTGCCATAGGTCGGCGGTAGCTTTTTGGAACACCCGGTGAGCAGCAGTCCGCCCATTGACGAGAACCCGGCAATGAGCAGGTTACGGCGTGTGATCGGTCGGCTAGTTTTCATGTTTTCCCCCCAAGGTCATCGCGCGCATCTGGCGTTTGAATCCTGACTTCACGATCATCAAAACATGGACGAGCAGAAAAAGTATGAGAAGAGCGAAGGCAAAGAAGTGAATGGTGCGAGCGGATTGGTACCCGCCAAACATGCCCGACAGAAACGGAAGCGCGGCAGTAATCGCAGGTGACATCGCCAAACCGGTCACGACCGAGAGTGGCAGTGCGATGAAGATGACCGCGAAATAGGCGCATTTTTGCAGCAACCCGTAGTGCGGGCCGCCTGTCGCAGTTTGAATTCGCAAGCGCGCATGCTCATTCACCTCACGCCAGAACCTGCCCGCAGTAAACTCTACAGGTCGGGGCACAAGGTGACGCCGGAAATGGCCTGTGAAGGCTCCCGCCAGCAGATAGAGCGCGCCGATAAAGACCAGAAACCAGGCCGCCAGAAAATGCAAGCTCCGCCCCCAACCATTCTTATTGAAAATGTCATAGGTCCGCTTGGCGCTCACAGGGGAAGCTTCACTCTCGAAGAAAGGAACGCCTTTTTCCCAGCCGCCATGCTGATGGTTGCGGCTGATAGGCAGTTCAATCAGCGCGGGAGTCAGATCGTTTCCTACTTCGCCCCAGTAAAGTCGCGGGTGAGCCATCAGAATCACGCTGCCGGTGAAGACCAGCGTCAGAAAACTCACGGTCACGACCCAGTGAGATATCCTGACCCAGCGCCGATGTCCTGACTTTTCTAGTGGCACGATTGATGGTTGTGATAATTCGGTCATGGGTTTTGAGCAGCCTCACGAATGGAGTAAGAGAGATCAACGACCATTGCAACATTCAGATGATTGAGTAGTTGTCACAGCCGAGCGTTTTTCACGAACAGGGCGCTTGCCCTATTCTTTCATTACTATACTGTCTTTGCTTTTGCTCCTAATAGAAGCGGCATCATACGTCTATTCGGGAAAAGAATCAAAGAAAGAGTCATAGACGCATTGCCCCGTCTGCAAAATCAAAAACACCTTAGCCCGCGAAAGCGGGCGATAGATATTGATTTCAACCATCTGTCGTCCGCTTTCGCGGGCTAAAAAATGGGCGGGGCAACGTTTACCCTGGGCTCTATGCTGACGCCCGCTCACGCGGGCTAAAACAATAATAGAATTGGCTTTCACAAATTTTTTGTGAAAGCCTGTTGTGTGTTTCCTTTTGCCATTCAATTCTCGCGCTCTGGGAGAGGCACTTCTAAAATTTCCATCAAGAGTTCGAGTCTTGAGGGGCGTGAAAGCATCGGAATGAGGTTCGGCAATGAGTAGTAATCGCCGGCGAACGTGAAGGTATCAAGCTGTACGCTGCGGCCGCGAAGGTTGTGCTCCATATAGGTGCTTGAACTGCCCACCTTCACAATCAACACGCCCGGCGCCAGTTGCATATCGCGGCGATACGCTTCATAGGCGTCGTGGAAGAGCGGCGCGGTGTTATCGCCCTCGTCCGTCACGATGATGAATTGCTCGACCGCCTGCTTCTTGAGGCGCATCACTTCAACGGGCGCGCCGACGCTCGTTGCACCGTTTGCATTGATGCCTTGAAAGGCACGCTCCCAATCCGACAACTCGTTACCTTTTGCCTTAATCGGGTAAGCGATGTTGTCAAAAGCATAGACGAACAGCTCGGCTTCGGTGATACCCGAAACGAGCGCAGCGATCTGCTTACCGACTTCGATGGCTTCAGTCATTGAACCCGACTTATCAACCAGCAAAGCGGTTGGCTTGGTAATCTTGCCGCGCTTTTTTACCTGCGTATCGGCAATCTTATTGAGTCGCGCAACCGTCTCGGCATCCAAATCAGCCGCATCCGCAGCCACGCGAGTTTTGAGCGCCGCGACGCGATCGGATTTGGCGGCGAGCGCGAGTTTTTCATCAATCAAGGCTTTGACCTCGCTGTTCTCGAAGGCGCCACGAGATTTGAGCGAGTTCAAATTATTGATGACCTCTTGCGGACTCATCGCATCAATCAAGGCCACCAGCACCGTCGGCGTGACTTGCTTTACTGCGCCGATAGCAATCGTGTACGGAATCTTTTTCTCGGCGATGATTTGCGCTTGCTCTAAAGGCGTTGCGGCCGCCGCCAATAACTTGAGCGCATAGGCCAGGCTGTCTTCCGGTGGCGCGTCTTTGAACAACACCTGTTCAGCGCGTTCACCCGGCTTGATGTGCAGCGTCGCATAGAGGTGCTTCATGGCTTTGCGACCGCGCAGCGCGGCGCGGTCAAAAAAGGCCGCCTCGCTTTCGCGCTTACGCAAATACTTCGTCACCGCCGTGCGCGCTGAACGCGGCACTTTGCCTTTGTGCGTCTTCATGAAGTCAACCACGCGAGCGACTTCATAAGGCGGGAATTCTTGCAACAACATAAAACCCGCGTCGCGGTGCTCCGGCATCTCGCTCGTTAGCAGGTTCGCAACAAAGACTTCTTTGTGGTCGCGCACCTCCCCGTTAGCCTGATACCAGACCGCCAGGTGACCGTAGAAGATCGGGTCGTGGCTGAGCATATCGTCGTGCAGCGACGCAACTTTCTCAAGCTCGCGGTGCGGCGTGGTGAGCAAACTGTTCAATATTTCCAAACGCACATCGCGCTCATTCGTATTCATCGTCGTCATATCAGCTCTCCCGTTGATATTTTGTGATTGAAATCTGGCGCGATTATTTTGCGTTCGCGGTCGGCGCGGCGCAACCGCTTGTGGCGGGATTCGTTGTGGCGTTGGCTCAAACAGTTGTTTGATTAGCTCAACAATTAAAGTGAACATCGGGTTCTCCTTTCTGTAACGACGAGCTAATCAAACCCCATTAGTTCATCGTTCATCATTCATCGTTTTTATATCCGGCTCCAGCCAACCGGTGCGCGCTTCCCACGAAAACAGGCGTTCGCCGGTGTAATACTCAAATGGAAATTTTCTTTCGGCGTATTGACTTTGAAGCAGCCCGTTTGCCAGTTCAACAATTGAAGCCGCTTTACTTGCGCCGGCAAGATAAGCGCGAACCGCCCACATCCAAAAGACCGTCATGGTTTCGTGATAACCGCCGGTCGGGGTTTGCAGAGTTCCGGTGGCAGCGTTGTAGCGCTGAATCGCCGTCCGCACAATATTTAAGGCCGCGTCGCGGTTGTAGTGCAGGTTGTACCAGAGCGCGACCATCAAATGCGCTTGATGCGTCCATTTCGGTTTAGGAAGCGTACAAGCCTCAAATGCAATAATGAGCCGTTCAATCTCGCCGCCTGTGGTATACGGCTCGGTGGTGTTAATCATATCGGTCGCTTCAGTTGTGACGGCAACGGGGTCGTACATCGCTTTCTCCTTTGTTTTCAGTGCTGAGGACTGAGAAAAAATGATGAAGTCGGAACGATGAACGATGAAGTAAGAATTTAATTCTTCTGTTCATCGTTCCGCGTTCCGCGTTCATACTTTCTGAGCCTCTGTCCTAAAATAATTGCCGCGCAAGTTGAAAGGGCAGTTGGTTGCCTGCTATCGGTCTCAGGCTTGCAGCGTGTTTCCCTGTACACGCACCTGGTTGTTGCTGCTTTGTTTTGGTGGGGTATGTATGCCCTACCGGTTGGGGCGCGGCAAAACTTATTGAACAAGGGAGAAGGGGAGCAAGGGAGAGGGGAAGACTTTACGTTTCCCTTTCTCCCTTGCTCCCGCTCTCCCCTTCTTCTAATCAATCGCGTTCGCGCAAGTTGGAAAGGCTGCTACGTTTGCCACTAGCCCCCATATGTGTTTGGGGGGGCTTGCAGGAGTTGAACCTACGAATCAATTTTACAGATTGATTTTTGTATGTATGCCTCGCGGGTCAGGGCGCAAACGCGAATCTTTATAGAGATGTCAGATGCCAGCGGTTAGATGTCGGCGATGTCCTGACGTTTTGTAAATAGGTGGGGTTGCCACTCTCGCATAGCGAAGCAGCAACTGACATCTGACATCTAACCGCTAACATCGTTGAATGATTCCCGCGCAGGTTTGAAAGGCTTTGCCTTTTTTCCGCCACAAAAGCCTGAGGCTTTTGGTGAGAGTTGAACTCACAAGGTCTTGCGACCGTCGAGTGATTAGCTCGATGCGTGTGCCAATTAAGTATGTACGCCTTGCTGGTTGGGGCGCGGGAGAAATCATTTGAGTTTCATTGACTGGCCGCGCAAGTCGGAAGAGCCTGTCAAACTTGGATGGTATGTAAGCTCTGTCGCGTTAGGGCGCGGACCAATCTAAAACTCGATCTCGCAAAATTTTTTCAAAGAACAAAAGTGCAAATCAAATAAAGAACCACTATATAAGTGCGACTCCGCGCAAGTTAGAAAAGCTCTAGTTTCACTGGCGCTCTATCCACTGAGCTACGGGAGCACAAGCATAAAAGCTCCCGGCAGGAATCGAACCTGCGACCTCCCCGTTTCGAGCGGGATGTGTGTAAGCTTCAAAGGTCAGGGCGCGGAGAATATTAATAGTGCTGTGGGCTGAGGACTGAGTTAGAAAAGAAACGATGAAGTATGAGCGATGAATGATGAACCGGATACTTCCTCTTACTTCAGCCTTCCGCCTTCATCCTTTCCGAAAACTCAGTCCTCAGCACTTTTTTGCGGCTTCGCATAAGTCTGAAAAGCATTGCGTGTCATACGCAGGAGTTGAACCTGCCACACTTCGCTTCTGAGGCGAAGGCTCTACCCAATGAGCTAGTATGTAAGCTCTCCACGTCAGGATGCGAAGCAGCAAATTTATAAGTGCGTTTTGATTTCGCGTTCGCGCAAGTTTGAAAGGCTGTTTTCAATCATCCCCGATTGTGGTGGAGATGGCAGGAATCGAACCTACCGCCAGTTGCCTGGTTATCCATGTATGTAAGCCTTGCGAGTCGGGGCGCAAGCGCGAAATCAAATTCAATAAATCAATTCAAAGAGCCA
>JBIOWC010000083.1:0-16725 GCA_044868105.1 Blastocatellia bacterium | reverse complement strand
CCTGAACAGAGATTTTTTTTTGCCAACCCTAACCTTTTCGATTGGGCATGACTCTATATAAGTAGAAGGCTTTTGCAAGCGCAGAAGTTTTTTGGAGCGATGAATGACTAAGGCAGTCACAGAACCGCCTGATGAAATGCTGGTGGTTGCCGCGATTTTAGGCGACCTCGACGCATTCGATGAACTGGTGCTGCGGTATCGCGCGCTGGCCGTGCGTCTGGCGCAATCGGTTGTCGGACGCGAAGACGCCGAAGATGTTGCTCAAGAGGCCCTGCTATTGGCGTTTAAAGCGTTGCCTTCGATTGACGACCCGACGAAATTCGCCGCCTGGCTTTCGGCAATTACCCGGCATCGCGCTTTGCGGTTCGGTAAACGCGAAAGCTCGCATCAGCGCGGGCGCGTCGAAATTGATGAGGTGCTGCTCGAAGAAGTCGAATCGCTGGCGCGCCCGTTCGTACAGGAAAGTTCCGAAGAGTTGGCGCGGGCGCTTGAAAATCTGTCGGATGATTATGCGCTGGTTTTGCGTATGCGGTTTCTTGATGAGATGCCTCAAAAACGCATAGCCGCGTTTTTAGGAGTGCCGGTTTCAACAATTAAATGGCGCGTTCACCAAGGCAAAAAATTGCTGCGCGAAGAGCTACAGAAATTGAGAGGTGAATAATGGAAAAAGAGAAAGAGACAAAAAAACTCATCAATGTTTTGCGACGCATTGCGCGTTCGTCACAATACGCCGCCTGGAATAAAAACGAGGAAGGCGCACGGTTTTGCGTTAAACAATTTAACGCTGTGCTGGCCAGGCTCACGGAGCTTGAGCCGCAAGTCGCTCATGCGTTCACGCCCCTGGCGGAAGGCGCATCGGCGGAAGTAACCCGCATCGCGGCGCGCGAACTGAGCGCCTATTTTGCCGAAGAGTCAGAGCCCCAAACCGAGTGGGCTTACAGAGGCTGTTGGCGACCGCGAGGCGTGACGATGCGCATGCATCGGCGTTATTAAGATGAAGGATGAAGGATGCGTAAAGAGTGAATTAAAGACCGTGGTTCATGGCTCATCCTTCCGCGTTCATCATTTCTAAATTAAGAGGTGGTTTATGGAAAGAGAACAAGAGATCGCGAAATTGGTTAATGTTTTGCGCCGCACGTCGCGCATGGCTTTACAATCGGAATGGACGGGCAGCGCGGCTGACACCGCAACCTTTTGTGTTGAGCAATATAATCGCGTGTTGGCGCGTCTTAAAGAGATTGACGGCAACCACGTGGTTATTTTCGAGCCGCTCGCGGCGGGAAGCTCTTTAACGGTAGCCGCCATGGCTTGCCGGCAACTGGCGGCCTATTACGAAGACGAAGTGCCGCGCCAGCATTGGGATGCGAAATGGGCGAAGGATTTCACCTTCTTTGACCCGCGCCCCTTCAAAGAATTCTGGGAAAAGTCGGCGCGTGAAATTGAAGATTTCGGCGAATACATCCGCGAAAGTTTTGATGAATGGGCGCGCCAACGTAAAGAAAAACAGGAAAAGCCGCAAGACCCTCAGCCGTAGTCGGCGGTCGGTAGCCGGTAGCCAGTCGTCGGTTTCTTGCAACTGAGTTTAGCCATTCAATCAATATTTAACTGGCCAAATATCATAAGACCGACTACCGGCTACCGATTACTGGCTACTGACTACCGGCTAACGGGTTACCGCCTTTGACAATTCCCGCCGCCGCCAAGCATACTCCTCATTTCATTCAATCCTACTTCTTGAGGCGTAACGGATGGCACAATTACTCGATGGCACGAGCGTTGCCAAAGCAATCAAACAAGAGGTCGCCGACGAAGTTGCCCGCCTTTTTGAGCGGGAACTCAGACCGGGGCTTGCCGTGGTGCTTGTTGGAAACGACCCGGCTTCGCAAATTTATGTTTCAAATAAAGTCAAAACCTGCGGACAACTTGGTCTTTATTCGGAAAAGCTCGAACTCGCAGAATCCACGACCACCGAAGAACTCCTGGCGCTGATCAATGAGTTGAACCGGCGCGATGAGATTGACGGCATTCTTGTGCAGACCCCGCTGCCCAAACAGATTGATAGCGAGGCGGTTTTGAAAGCCATTGATCCGGCAAAGGATGTTGATGGTTTTCATCCGGTGAGCGTCGGCCGGCTGGCGCTCAACGAAGAGGGCTTCAGAGCCTGCACCCCGGCGGGAATTATCGAAATGCTCGACCGCTATGAAATCAATCTGAGCGGGGCGCGCGCCGTCGTCCTGGGTCGCAGTCGCACGGTCGGGCTTCCCATGTCGCTCCTTTTATTGCATCGCAACGCAACGGTAACCATCTGCCATTCGCGCACCCAAGATTTACCGGCGGTGGCGCGCGAAGCCGATATTTTGATTGCCGCCATCGGGCGCATGGGCCTGGTTGATGCCTCATTCATTAAACCCGGCGCGGCGGTGGTTGATGTCGGCATGAACAATGTCACGAAGGCTGAAGATTTTGAACGATTATATGGCGATAATGAAAAAAAACGCGCAGCCTTTGAAAAGAACGGAACGGTCTTGGTTGGCGACGTCAATCCGCGTGATGCAATGGCCGTAGCCGGTTATTTTACCCCTGTGCCGGGCGGCGTCGGGCCCCTGACGATAGCCATGTTGATGAAAAACACCCTCAAGGCCATGAAGCTCAGACGCGCCGGATAAATCCCAAATCTGCAATTTCAATTCGGCAAGCTGGGGTATTCGTTGTATTATTTTTGCGCAACCCTGTGACTTGATGAACGATTAGTTGCTTGGAGAAATCCGATTTTACGTTTCAGGCGTACTATCGGGGAAGCCTGTGTATGGGTACAAATCTACAAACAAGTCAACAGCCGATAGAATCAAACGAGCAAGACTGGGCAGCGGTAATATCCCAAATTGCGAGCGGCGACCAACAAGCCATGTCTCGGTTGTACCATGGGACCAGCAAGCTGGTTTTCGGCCTGGTTCTGCGTATACTTGGCGATAGAGGGTTGGCCGAAGAGGTTTTGCTGGATGTTTATGCGCAAGTCTGGCGCCAAGCCAATCGTTACGATACGTCGCGAGGAGCCGCGCTGGGATGGATTACCACGATTGCGCGAAGCCGCGCCATTGACCGTTTGCGTTCTGAACGTCATAACTTGCAAGAGTATGAACTGAACGAGGCGACAACGCGCGAACAGACTACTGACAGCGACCCGGAATCGGCAAGCGAAGCCTCAGAGAGGCGCCGGTTTGTGCGCGCGGCGCTTGACGCCTTGCCGCCTGAGCAAAGAGAGGTCATCGAGCTTTCTTACTATGCGGGGCTGACGCAAAGCGAAATCGCCGTGAAATTAAACCAGCCTCTTGGTACAGTAAAGACGAGAACGCGGCTCGGCATGATTAAACTTCGGGAAGTTCTCAGACCCTTGATGGAACCGACAATATGATGACGCATAAGATAGATGAAGACTTGGAGTTGAAAGCCACGCTCCATGCACTGGGCACGTTGACACAAAATGAGGCTCGCGCTTTTGAAGCGAGCCTGACCAACGGAGAGTCTGAAAACCAGTCCGAACTGGAAACCTTTGACGAGGTGGTCCACTTGCTGGGACTGGCGGCGACGGAAGCGACTCCTTCAGCGGCGGTTTGGGAAAAACTTTCGACAATTATGGCGGCTGAACCTCAGGGCGCAAAGACCAGCGAAGAAGCGCCCCTTGCCGAAGCGCAGGCGAACCCGGAGTTGTCGCCCGATGACGCGAAGCCCGCCTTGCTCACCATTCGCAGAGATGAAGGCGAATGGGTCGAATTTTCAGACGGCATTTTCGTTAAACCCATGTTTCAAAACAAAGAGCAGGGGACTTCAACTTATATGGTGAAGATGACGCCTGGCGCGCGGTTTGATTTACATCGCCATAGAGGCGTTGAAGAATGCATGATGATTGAAGGCGATTTTCATGTAGATGGAAAAGTTCTCGGTCCGGGCGATTATCATTGCGCCTTGCCGGGCAGCATTCACCAGCGACCCTACACGGTTGGCGGAACGCTCTTTCTCGTTGTCTCGAGCGCCCTCTATGAATCGCTCGAAGAGAAAGTTTCTTAAGCCTTTGGCCTTTTTGCTGAGGCCAAGCGGCTAGTATCAAAAACAAAATTTTATCTTCGGAAAGGGCGGCGGATAAATAAAATCTGCCGCCCTTTCCGTCTTAATCCGCAGTCAAACTTTAACCCTTCGCCGCTTAAGAATTGCTTCAATGACGAAATTTGACTCTCCAGATCCAGGGCGGGTCTTAGAAAGTCCTGTGCTTTCACCTTGACGCGCACCTCACGACCTATAGAATTAAGACCAATCCCGTTTGGCGCACAACCGTTTCAGGAGTCCTGGTGATGGAAGAATACCTTAATCGTTTTGAACAACACCTGCGCTATGAACGCAATGTATCAGCGCATACCCTGCGCAATTACATGAGCGATTTACAACAATTTTATGATTATCTCTGCCCGATTCAAACAGACGGCCAGCGCCGGGCGGTTGATGTGCGTGAAATAGACCACATTACGATTCGCGAATATCTTTCGACCTTTTACAAAGACAATCACAAGAAAACTTCGATAGCGCGAAAACTGGCGACTTTACGCACCTTTTTTAAATTCTTATGTCGTGAACAAATTTTAGAAATGAATCCTGCCAAACTGGTCGCCAGTCCGCGCCTGGAAAAGAAACTGCCGAAAGTGCTCTCTATCGAAGATATGATTCGCTTCATTGAATCGCCCGATACTGAAACCGTGCTGGGCAAACGCGACCGCGCGATTCTTGAGTTGTTATATGGCTCAGGCGTTCGCGTTTCGGAACTCTGCGGCATGAATGTTGAAGATGTTGATTTTCACAACCTCTCGATTCGCGTACGCGGCAAAGGTCGTAAAGAACGCATTGTGCCGTTCGGCTCGAAGGCAAAAGAAGCGTTGGAAATTTATATGCAGGTGCGCGGCGATTTGTTGCTCGAAGCGCCCGTGGATGACCGCAACCCCGATATTCTCTTTTATAACTATCAAGGCACGCGTATCACCACGCGCTCGGTCGGGCGGATGCTCGACAAATATTTAAAAGAGTGCGCCATGTCTATGGAAATCAGTCCACATTCGCTGCGCCACTCCTTTGCAACCCACCTGCTGTCGGCGGGCGCAGACCTGCGCGCCATTCAAGAACTCTTAGGTCATGCCAGGCTGTCAACGACGCAAATTTATACTCAGGTGTCGATGGAGAAACTCATGCAGGAATACGACAAAGCGCACCCGAAAGCTTAGCCCAATTCGACATCGTCCGGCTCAATTCCCTTCGCCAATCAACACAAAAGGCGCCCAGAAATGGGGATGCTGCCAGGTGCGTTTTTGGCCCTTCAACAATTCGAGTTTCGCCTGGCGCAAGGCGGCGTCTTTGGTCATTCCCTGTTTGAGGTTTTTATAAAAGGCTTTCATCAATTCGGCGGTCGCCAGGTCGTTGACATTCCACAAACTCACCGCCACGCTATCGGCGCCGGCGTAAAGAAAAGCCCGCGTCAGTCCAATCATGCCTTCGCCATTTAAGAATTTGCCAAGCCCGGTTCGACAGGCGGAAAGGGTCACTAAATCGGCGTTCAATTTCAGGCGCATCACTTCGCTCATCTGTAAGGCGCCATCTTCTTTGGAATCGCTCAGCACCGATAATACAATGGCTGAACGGGCCGGATGATTTTCATCAATCAGTCCGTGCGCGGCAAAATGAAGGTAACGATAGCCGCTCAAATCTTCGGCTTTAACCCGTTCTTCCTGCGCCTCCGCGCCTAAATAGATGCGCCGTTCAGTTGCCGAGAAGAGGGCGGTAATCGCATTCACTTCAGTTCGAGTGTAAGGCAGTTGCCGGAGTTCAAAGCCGCGCTCGGTCAATTGGCGGGTCTTGCCTGGAGGTGTTCCGGGGACCCTTGAGGCCTTACCGATTAACTCCGTATACACCGGGTCGCCGAAGGCAATGATGCCTTTGGAGTGATGGGTCGTCGGCCTCGTCGTTGCCTTGATGGCGGCCAGCGCCGAAGCCGAGGGCGCATAACTGATGGTGAAGCGGTCAATCAGGTATTCGCCGGAGAGATTTTTTTTCGCGGCCAAAGGGCTCGACCTGACCAGGGTTTCAAAGGGCAAATAGACCAATGAACCATCCGCAACCACAATCAATTTTCGCACCGCTATCAGCTGGCTCTCTAAAGGCGCGAAAATTTTTTGATACAGTTCGTAACCTCGGGTATTGATTTTGGCAATGGCGGTACTCACCGTTAAGGCCGAGACCGGGTCGGAAAGCGCCACCCGATATTGGCCAACCAGCTCATCAATCTCTTGGCGCGGCGGTAAAACGACGGATGCAATTTTGCCTTGCTGAATCACCCAGGCGAAGGATTTTTTCTCGCCCACAACAAATTCAATCAGTGCGGTATCCGCATCGAGCAGTTCTTTATTCAGGCGCTCAATCTTGATAGGCTGCAAATATTTGACATTGGCATAACGCGGGTTGGTATGGCGCATCTCGACTTGAAAGGCTTCCAGTTCCTGTTCCGCGTCCTGCAACTCTTTTTTCAATTGCGCGTCGCGCTCCGGCGCGACGCCCGCTTTCCAGAGTTCTTTCTGCAAACTTGAAATGCGATTAAAAATCGTTTCTTCGCGCCGGCTTTGGGCTGGCGTCAAGCCCTTACGCACATCAATTTTCGATTCGGCAAGCACATCCAAAAAAGCCCGAGCGTGATAGGCTTCGGCAATCTCGAAGGCTTCGGAAGGGCGATTCAAACCGACGAGCAGATCAATCGCGCCGGCAAAAACCGTATGGTTTTTTGAAATCACATTCCCTTTTGAAATTTCCGTGGGGATGGCTCGCGTCCGTTGCTGGTCAATGATGGCAATGGCCTGACGAAAGCTGGCCATTGCCGCTTCGTCCTGTTTCAAGGCTCGTTGAATCTCGGCCAGATAACCGAGCAGGATACTTTCGCCCACGCTCTGCCCGGTCTGTCTCAGCATGGTCAAGGCCTGCGAGACCAGATTGAGCGCTTCATCCGGCTTGCCCAGATGAAATTTCGACCAGCCAAGAAAGCCCATCGCTTTCGCCTGCGAAACGGCAATCTTAAGCGCCTGCGCCACCTCAAGGGCATCCGCATAAGCCGTGGCGGCTTTTTCATAATCTCCCAGGCTAAGATAAATGGCCCCCAGTTGATCGCGCGCCTCATATTTGAAGGTGCCGCTGGTGCGTTCGGTTTCCTGAGCCAGATAATTCTGCACGGTTGCCAGGGCGCTCGTATGGTTGCCCTGCAAATATTCACCCCAGGCGGTCTTGAGCAAAATATAAGCTTCAAGCTGCGAGTCCTCTTTACCATTCGCTTTCATGGCGATAGCAATCGCTAAGGCATTCCGAAGCAGTTGTTCGCCTTTGGCGAAATCACTGGTGACCAGATAGAGTTCGCTCATCATGGTCAGGATTAAGGCCTCGCCGCGCGGGTCACTGAGTTGCCGCCTGAGCGCCAGCGATTGGTTATAAAAAAATAGCGCCTCTTCGTAGGCCGCCGCCGTCGTCAGCAAGGTTGCGGCACTGTTGAGCGAGAGCGATTGCAGGTTATGGTCGCCGGCCGCTTCGGCGAGCGCCGCCGCCTGCTTGAACTTGTCAATCGCCAAGTCCGATTGTCCGCTGTGAAAAGCGGCGACGCCGATTTGCAGCATGGCGCGCGACTGACGCGCTTTGTCGCCAATCTGTTGACTGAGCGCATAGGCCGCTTCGGCTTTTGGAAAGATGTCGTCGAATTTGCCCTGCGCCATTAATTCACGGCAGGTTTTAATCAACTGGTCGATCTGTTCTTGCGGGGTCGCGTTTTGCAAGGCAATTGCCGAATTAAGTACCGCAGCCGGGGCCGGCAAAATAAAGCTAATAAAGATAAAAATGCTAAGAAAAATGCGCTTGATTATCATGGCATCTCCGATTGGGTAAGGGTGGCGAAAAACCCGCCGGGCTATTTTTGGCTAACCGTTAAATTGTACTCGCCGACTAACTCACGCTTGCCCGGTTCGAGGCCGTAAAGTTTGACGATGTATTTTCCAACCCGCAACAGGCTGGCCGGAAGGTTAACCGCCACCGCGCCGTAAGCATTCCTTTTTGCGCCCTTAACCGAAGTGACCAGGCGACCACCTGAGGTGATGAGTTGCAGGTTGAAACCGGTAAACCGATTGCCCGGTTCGACTTCAACCCAGAGGGTGGCGCTCGCGGCGTGTTCAGGCAAGGTCAGTTGATTGGCGGTCTGGGAATCGCGCACGGCTTCAAGGATGACAATCGGCGCATTGACCGCCGGTTGATTTTTTGCGCCGGCGGCGGGTGGCGCTTGATTGCGCGTCAGTTCGGCAAGCTGTTTTTGCAATTTCTCGCGTTCGCTTTTTTCCTGCGCCAACGCTTCGCGCTCGCGTTCGAGTTCGCTGGTCGCGCGCTCCACCCCTTGTTGTTTAGCTTTTTCAAGCTCCTGTTGGTCACGTTCAAGCTGTTCACGCATCTCTCTTTCACGCCGGGCGTCATCACGCAGTTTGGGCATCTGACTGAGTAACAACCAGCCGAGCAAAATGGCCAACCCCAAAGATGCAGCGGTCGCCAGCGCGAAGGCCGGCTTGAGCCAATTCGCCCACCCGGCGGTTGAAGTTGCAACCGCCGGCGTGGCGCTGGCCGCTTGCGCCAGGCCGCCGCCGACTGACGCCTGGCGCACTCCGGCAACGAAGCGCGCCGTCATTTGCACCTTGTTGAAACACGCATCACAGGCAAAAAAATGTTCCTGAAAAGCGCGCCGGTCATCAAGAGAGAGCTGATGACGCACGTATCGCTCAACTATTTCATGGTTTTCAATTTCTTGATGAGTCATCCGCATAACCTAGTGTTCGTGGCCGCAGGTTTGTATCAACTGCCGGTTATTTTTTTGTAAATCTCACTGAATTTTTTCAAGGTCCGCGATTTGATTAAGCGTAAACGCTCTTCTTTGATGCCGAGGGTGCGAGAAATCTCGGCATTCGACAACTCTTCAAAATAGTACATCCGCAAAAAATCGCGCTCTCGAGGTTTTAACGATTCGGTGGCTGCTTCGATGGCGCGATTCACATCGCGGTCAGCGAACGCCGATTCCAGCGAATACTCATCAGCCAACTCATACTCGGCTTCGCCGAGGGGTTGAACTTTCGCGTCAGTGCGATGGTGTTCGCGAATGACGTTCAAGGCAATGCCGACGATGAAAGAGGAGAGCGATTCGGGTTTGCGGAGTTTATCCTGTCTGAGAGCCTGAATGACGCGCAAAAAAGTTTCCGCCCGCACATCCTCGGCGTCATCGCGTGAGCGCAATTCACTGAGTGCCAAAAAATATACCCGTGATGAATATTTCTCATAAAGCGCCGTTTCAGCAGTCTCGTCACTTTGCCCGATGCGGGTTACCAGTTCCGTATCGGATACGGCTGTTAAACTTCTTTGCATAGCCTCGGAGATTCTACGCCGCCGCCATTTGCCAGGCAACGACAGCCCTCTGTGAAAAAAAAGAAAATATTTTTTGATACATTTTGCGACCCCTTCGCACTATGTACCGAACCTGAGGTCAGAGACCGGGCTCACGATAGAAGGTGGATAAATTAAAAAGTGGATATGGCAACAGGAGAAAAAATGAATCAACGTCTCGTCATACTGCTCATGCTGGCGTTCCTGCCAGTTAATGATTATGCGATTTTTGCTCAAGAACAAACGACTGGCACACCGGCGTCTGCTTCGGCGGCCGAAGGCTTGAATTTAGTCGCTTTTGGCGAATTATTTAAAGGCTCGGAAAATCTCCAGGCTTTTGAACGGGCGGTTAATAATCCCGAAACCGGCATTAACAATCTTGACCTTGATGAAAACGGTGAAGTCGATTTTATTCGTATCGTCGAAGAGGTTTCCGGTAATACGCATGTCGTCATCGCTCAAGTCGCGCTAGAAAAAGATGACGTTCAGGATGTGGCAACCATCGAAATCGAAAAAGAAAGCGACACGCAATACAATTTTCAGATTCGCGGGAACGAAATCCTCTACGGCGTGGATTATTACGTCGCGCCTGCCGATGTCTATGTTTACAGGTGGCCCATCGTCAACTTCATGTACCGACCCGCTTATCGCCCATACCGCTCGACCTTCTACTTCGGTTTTTATCCCCACTGGTATCGCCCGTATCGGCCGGTGCACATTAATGTTTATCGCACCCGCACTGTCAGGCTGACCGGAAGAACGACCTTTGCCATCACCAGAACGCCGCGAGTGAAGAGCGTCACCCGGGTTCATTACACAGCGCGCAACTCCGCGCTGGTTAAAAAGCGAACCACAATCACGCATACCAGAGGCGGCAAAACGACGGTCACCCGAAGCACTACCGTCAGGACCAGAGGCGGGAGAAGACGCCCCTAAAGTAATCGCCGGACTAGAAAATCAAATCTGCGTCGCCCGAGCTTTTTCACCAGCGCCGTGAAGAGGCTGGCCATTGCTTTGCCATAACCGGCACTTCAACCGCCTGACCAAGTCAGGAATTTTATCGAAATAAAATTCAATCTATTTTCCGCTCTCCTCACTCAAATACTGACACATGAGGTTGAGAACCCGTTAAGAGGTTCAATCACTCATAAGCTCTCCCCATATTAAATTTTTCTAAAGGAGATATGCACATGGCTGAATATGCAGTCGTCAAAGATAACCATTTAAGTTTTAACGGTAAGAATTATTTTCGTGGCGGTTCCGAAGATATTTATCTCGGGGCTTACGGAGAAAAGAAGACGCCGTTAACCCAAACCAACTACCTCGAAGTCCAGGACGGCATCCCGGCTCCCAAGCTCAAGGTCAAAGAGGCCGTTGAAGTAAAGATCGATTTCGATAAAACATCAAAAACCGAGTTTCTCGCCAATATCAATGTCAGCGTGGTTTTTAAGGCTTCGCCCAAGACCGCTTACGAGGATATGGTGAACCATAAACTCAAATTAGTGAAACTGGTAGTTGATAATGAAGATATGAAGTATGCAGCGAACCATTCACCGAAGGCGCTCGACAACCTGAAGTCATACGGCAACGATGCGCGCATCGCCAATCAGATTTTCGTGGTCATGGACGCGGAGATGACCAAGACCTTTACCAGCGCAAAATCATTCAACGTCACCTTGAGTCAGGGACTGGTCAAGGTCACCGCCGAAGGCAGCAGCACGACTTCCGGCGCCACCACGGTCACGGTCTCTGAAGGTTCCTGTTTTGCTTATGGATTAGTCAAACTCGACTGGGATAAGGGCAAAGATCAAATAGAAAAAATAACCGACGATCAATGGAGTCTTAACTAAACAGCGAGCGCGGGAGTCTGGCGTCGCGCGCTAAGTCAAACTCCCGCACTACCCAAACCTCTTACTTCAGGTTACCTGAATATCAATTTTCAAATTAGGAGAATACTTATGCTCAGAAGCCGACTATTGAAGAAGATTTTAGCCTGTTGTTTACTCACCGCCCTGGCTTGGTTAGCGGGCTGTAAAAAAGATGCCGAGGTTAATGCGGTCTTGAATGACCTCAATTCCTTTACCAAAGAACTCGTACAAAAAGTTGAAGCTACACAAGGCTCTGCGGATGGCCTTGATGCGGCGCAACAATTTTTGGATGCCAGAAAAGCTGACCTGAAGAAAAAACTTGATGTATTAAAAGGCGTGCGCGGTTTTCAAATCAGCGACGCGACTAAAAAAACCATGACCGATGGATTTGCTAAAAACGCCACCGAGGTCATGTCTTTGCAAATCAAATATGTCGGGCGCAGCGTCAAAGACCCAAATTACAAAGCGAAACTTGAAAAACTCGTCACCGATTATCGCAATCTGCTCACCGCTTAAGTAACACTGAAGGATGAACGAGGAAGGTTTTCCCTGTTGTTCCTCGCTCATCCTTCAGCGTTGCCAACCGGCCTAGGGTTTAGGCGCGAGCGTGAATTTCATGCCCCCTTGTTCGAGCGTCATGCCCTTGGGCTTGGCGCCATCCATCTCGAATTGCACGAAGATTTCTCCGGGCATTCCATCCACCACTACCTTGAAGCGATGAGCGGCAACCGGCACAAAGGTGGCGACGGGCTGACCGGGAATCACGCCTTTCAGTTTACCGCCAATCATTTCGACGCTGATTTCAAGCGGCGGGCTTTTCAGTTCATATTTACCCATATACTTTTTCAGTTCCTCTTCGCTGAGCGCAAGGCTGGCGACATCTTCAACTTTTTCCGTGCGTTTAAAATCGGCGAGGTTTTCAATGTTCAAGGTTTCGGCTTTGCCTGCGGCATTGAGGTTGAAGGTCACTAAACTTTTACCCAGCGTTTTATCGCGCCAGGTGGCGCGGAAGGTATTGTAGTGCCAATGCTCAAGCTCGCCTTTGAAGGCGCCTCCGTAATTGATAACCAGCTTGCCGTTTTCTTCTGTGACTTTAGCATCGCCATACATCTGGTCGCTATAGGTTCCCGTGTAGCCTTTCAAAGCGAGCGACGGCTGCGTATCTTTAGCGCGCCCTTCTTCCTTCTTCTTCTCGGCTTTTTCGGCGGCCGATTCAAGCGCTTTGATGGATTTCAGGATCTCTGCGCTATAGTCATGCTTGGCGCCTGCGGGCGGCAAAAAATAGTCGAAGATGGTAAAGGACAGGGCTTCCGTCAGCATGGTGCCGTTCATATTGGTCAGAATGACGACGCCGAGTTTCTCTTCGGGAATCATCGCAACGAGCGCGCTCATGCCGTCAATGTTGCCGCCATGTTGAACAACTTTGCGCCCTTTGTAATCGTGTAAAAACCATCCCAGTCCGTAAGCCATAAAATGGGCCTCGGGCGAAATAATTTCCCAAACGCCTTCGCGACGAATGATGGTTTGCGGCGTATGCATCTCTTTGAGACTGCCCGAAGTAATCACCGTCTGATTGTTGACTTTGCCTTCGTTGAGGTGCAAGCGCACCCACTGAGCCATATCCAGGACATTGGAGTTGATTGAACCGGCGGGCGCAATGTTATCAATATCGCGCCAGGGGATGGCGACAACTTGATTATCGAGTTTGGCGTGTGGCGCCGCCACATCGTTGACGCGCGCTAAATCTTTAATACTGGTGTTGGAAGCGCTCATGCCAAGGGGTTTGAATATTTTTTGTTTAATGACCTCATCCCAACTCGTTTTGGTTACCCCGGCGACCGCTTGTCCGGCGGCCAGGTACATAATATTTTGATAACCGAATTGACTGCGAAAACTCCAGGAAGGTTTCAGGTAGCGAACCCGTTGCAAAATTTCATCGCGGCTGAAATTGCTGCCGTACCACATCAAATCGCCGCGCTCCAGCCCCGAGCGGTGCGAGAGCAGGTCGCGCACCGTGAGCTCGCGCGTCACGGCCGGGTCGTAGAGTTGAAAACCCGGCAAATACTTCGTCGCCGCATCATCCCATTTCATCTTGCCTTCATCAATTAACATTGCCACCGACGCGGCAGTAAAAGCTTTCGACGCAGAGCCAATGGCAAATAGGGTCTTTTCCGTGACCGGCGCCGGGTCGCCGATTTTTTTTACGCCATAGCCTTTCGCTAAAATGATCTTGTCATTTTTGACAATCGCGATGGCAACGCCCGGCACCTGCCAATCTTTCAGGGCTTTGCTGACATAATCATCGAACCCTTGTAAGGCGGTCTCCTGGGCCTGAACAAACGGCGTACTCAACACCATGAGCAGGATAAGCAAAATGGTTACACTTTTGGTTCTCATCCTTTATCTCTCCTTTGACAGAATAGAAATTTACAGTTGGATTTTCGCTTGCCTTCCCCTGTACGACGAGGCGCGGCAAAGTGTTGCACCAATTGTTGCGCCTTGTCAAGAAAGCTGCACCATCCGTTGCAGGAGCGAAACCAGGCGCAAGCCCGGGAATTTTGCTGGCTACCCGTCCGGTTACCGGAGCCTGATTGAGCGGCGGTTGGCAAGCGAAAAGGTGATTAATTTGGGTCTCCGGATGAAGCGCAACCGGCGGATTTTGTCAGCCGCTATTTACCCTTAGGGTCTTTGCCAAGCGGCTCAATAAAAGTTGTTTTCAGAGGTCAAATTGACTAAGCTGTTTAACGAATCCGCTGCTAAAGCAGAGCAATAATTCAAATCATCTTAGGATAAGGGAGAAAATTTAATGACTGCATCAAAACCGCAAGATGTAATTACGCACGATAAAATTTATATCAATGGCGAATGGGTCGCACCGGTCGGCACCCAGATGATTGAGGTCATCAACTCGACCACCGAAGAGGTCATGGGACGCATTCCTGAATGCACCGCCGAAGACGTAAACCGCGCCGTGAGCGCCGCCCGCGCCGCCTTCGATGCGTGGTCCGTGACTCCGGCCGGCGACCGCGCCGCCATCATTGGTCGCATTGCCGAAGGCTTGAAAAATCGAATCAATGAGATTGCCGGCATCATCGCAAACGAAGTCGGTATGCCCTTGCCGCTGGCGACGGCTGTGCAAGCCGGCATGCCCGCCATGGTCATGGGGTCTTATGCAAAACTGCTCGGCGATTATCAATTTGAAGAACAGGTCGGCAATTCGCTCATCGTCAAAGAACCCGTTGGCGTCATTGGGTGCATCACACCCTGGAACTATCCCTTGCATCAAGTCGTCGCCAAAGTCGCGCCGGCGATTGCCGCAGGTTGCACCGTCGTTTTAAAACCGAGCGAAGTCGCGCCGCTTACGGCCTTCATTCTCGCAGAGATTATGCACGACGCGGGACTTCCGGCGGGGGTGTTTAACCTGGTCACGGGCTTCGGTCCGGTTGTCGGTGAAGCCATCGCCGCACACCCCGATATAGATATGGTGTCGTTTACCGGTTCAACGCGCGCCGGCAAACGGGTCAGCGAAGTCGCCGCGCAAACCGTCAAACGGGTAGCGCTTGAACTCGGCGGCAAATCGGCAAGCGTGGTGCTTGATGACGCCGATTTACAGAAAGCGGTTTCCAGTAGCGTCGGCAATTGTTATTTCAATTCCGGGCAAACCTGTTCGGCGCATACGCGACTGCTGGTGCCCAAATCGAAATACGACGAGGCCGTAGAGATTGCCAAAGCGACGGCTGAAAAATTCAACGTCGGCGACCCGCGCACAGGCGAAGCCAAGCTCGGCCCCCTGGTTTCCAAAACCCAACAGGAACGGGTTCGCAGCTACATCAATAAAGGGATTGAAGAAGGCGCAACGCTTATCACCGGCGGCGCGGAACAGCCCGAAGGCTTGGAGAAAGGCTTCTTCGTTAAGCCGACGGTGTTTGCCAATGTCAATAATGAGATGACCATTGCGCAGGAAGAGATTTTCGGTCCTGTGCTTTCCATCATTGCTTATGAAGATGAAGAGGAGGCCGTGCGAATTGCCAACGATACGGTTTACGGACTGGCGGGCGGCGTATGGTCTGGTGATGATGAACGGGCCAAACGGGTGGCGCGGCGCATTCGCGCGGGGCAGATTGACATCAACGGCGGCAAATTTAATCCGTTAGCTCCGTTTGGTGGCTTTAAGCAATCGGGACACGGACGCGAGATGGGCAAATTCGGTTTTGAAGAGTATTTAGAAATCAAATCCCTTCAGTTGTAGGAGGGCGTTTGCCGCACGCGACAAGCGCTGCGTAGTTCGATAGCTGGGCTGGTCAGTCATTAAACAGCCCAGCTCTTTTTATTTGGTAGTGATTCACCGGTGAGGTCAGAAAAAGCGTCCGGTCTTTGTCCCCTTCGTGCGCTTTGTGAGCTTTGTGAGAACCCTGCTTGAAGTGCAAATCAGTAATCGGTTCAACGAGGATTTGTCACAAAGCGCGCGAAGGGAGCAAAGAACACCAAGGGTTTTCTTCTCCATCAACTAGCCATTATCTTTGGTGGCGCACTGCCCGTTTACTTATTAGCTACCTGAATGGACTCAATATATTTGGTCAGCGAATAAACATAGTTCTCTTTTTGTAAACCGCTGGTGCGCCGGAAGACCGTACCCCAGACAGGCATTTTACTGGTGCCGTGAGCCGTGATAGACCTATCCGTGTGCTCTCCGTCAATGGCCGTGGAGATGCGGTCAAAGGGAAATTTTTCGCCCTTTTTCTGAATGGTGGTTAAATCTGCCGGAGGAACCTTTAACGATAGCGATACCGGCCCATCTCCTTTTCCATCTATACCGTGACAGCTTATGCAATATTGATTGAATAATTTTCCGCCGTTCTTGACATAGCCTTTGTCATCACCAGCCAACGTGCTTCGCGACGCGAGCGAAACCATCCCTAACAGAGTCGCAAAAAAGACCGCGCTCAACATAATCTTTCTCATCTTTTTTCCTCCAAAATTAAAATTGTTGTGCCTACCCGGTGGTGCATTCTGCAACTCATATACCACCCTTATTTGCCGCTCTAAAGGCATAATCGTGGAAAAATCCTCACAAGCCGGGGCTGAAACAGGCTTTCGGCTGGGGAGAGTTACGCAAAAATATGAATGGTCATCCGGTTCAGGCGGTTGCAGGGAGGGCCGATTTCGTGCCTGAGTCGTGCAGCGTGAGACGAGCATTGCCGCTTGCCAAAAGCGCGTGATACCATCGGACTTACTCTGCCAGCCCGCTATTTCAGAGGAGTATTTAATTCGTGTTGCGCTTGGCGAAATTGCCCTTAATCATTATTTCTGTTTTTCTGTTTATTCTGCTGGCCGCAGAACCTATCAGCGCTCAATACATCTTATTTATCAAACC
>JBIOWC010000082.1:0-16862 GCA_044868105.1 Blastocatellia bacterium | reverse complement strand
CCTGTGGGGCCGGCGCTTCAACTAAAAGGATTGAATTTATGCGACTGCGATTCGTGCTGGCTATAGCGAGTTTCATCGTTTTAATCGTTCACGGAATTGTCTTCTTCGACCAATTCTTTAATAAGTGGGAGCGCCACCAAACCGCTTACTTTGACCAGGCGCGTTCGATGGCAAAAAGCGATGCGGAACGTTTGATGTTTGAAGGGCGCAAACCGAAAGTCGAACAGATTATCGTCACCCGGTTTGGCGGCGAGCGCGTTGACCGCTGCACGACCTGTCATATTGCGGCCGACGACCCGCGTTTCAAAGATTTTGCCGAACCCCTCAAAGCCCATCCTTATACCGAAGCGCTCGGCGACAAACAGGAGAATGGTCGCTGGCAACGCCGCCACAAATTCGCCGATTTCGGTTGCACGATCTGTCACGATGGACAGGGGCGCGGGCTTGAAACCTTTTACGCGCACGGCGCAGACCATTACTGGCCCGACCCCTTGCTCGGTTACGTGACGCAAGCCAACTGGCGCGCCGATTTCAAAGACCGGTTAAAAGATAATGACCTGATGCAGGCCAACTGCGCGCAATGTCACACGGAAGAGAATTTCAAAAGCACCCCTTTAGTCGCCAAGGGGCGGCAACTTTTCTTTAATAAGAATTGTTATGGCTGTCACAAAATCGAAGGCTTATCAAACGGCACGCTCGGGCCAGACCTTTCGGAAGTCGGTAAAAAATTCAAGGTTGATTATCTCTATGAATCTCTCGTTGAACCGCGCGCCAACAGCGCAACGTCGTTCATGCCGAAATTTAATTTAAGCGATGAAGAGACTAAAGCCTTGATCGTCTTTCTCAAGAGTCGGCGCGGGTTGAATTTCTCAGAGACTTCGCTGGACCGTTATCGCGCCAGCTTGAATAAGAAGACCGAAACCCTCCCCGATACCAAGACGACAGCGACAACGCCGACCGCCTCGCTCATCGCCCAGGGTGAAAAATCATTTAATGATAAAGCCTGCCTTGCCTGTCACAAACTCGGTGGTCGCGATGGCGGCATTGCGCCTGACCTCACCTTTGAAGGCTTGCTCAAAGATGAACCCTGGATGATTGGGCATTTCAAAGACCCGCGGTCGCGGGTCTCGGATTCCATCATGCCGACCTTTAGTTTTCCGGACACGGAGTATCAAGCGCTCACGGCTTATCTGGTCAGCTTAAATAAACCGCCCGCCGCCACCGCGCCGGCCGAGATTTATCAAAATAACTGCGCCCGTTGTCACGGTGACCAAGGTGATGGCAAGGGAATGATCTCGCTTTACCTTGACCCCGCGCCACGCGATTTAACCAAAGTTGCATTTATGAACTCAAAACCGGAAGAACGCTTCCTGGCGTCCATCAAGCAGGGCGTCGAGGGCACCTCTATGCCGGCCTGGGGGCGCGCCTTGAGCGATGATCAGATACGGGGGGTGCTGGGGTTTGTCTTTCAGAATTTTGTCAAAGAACCGCGCCGCGAATTGAAACCGCGCAATGTGCCGCAGACCAACCCGGTCGCGATGAGCGCGGAATCGGTGCGCGCTGGCGAACAAATCTTTCTGCAACGCTGTACCGGTTGCCACGGCAAAAAAGCTGATGGCAAAGGGCCGAATTCGCTCGATATTGTGCCGCGGCCGCGCAATTTGCGGAACCACGATTTTATGAATTCAGCCAATGATAACCGCTTGTTTGAATCCATCCTGTACGGCGTTCAGGGAACCGCGATGCCGCCCTGGGTGGATTACGGACTGACGCAAACGGATGTCGGCAATTTGCTGAATTATTTACGCAGTTTGAATCCAAGCAAGAAGTAACGCTCCTGTTTAGCGGCGGCCTTTGACCCGTAGGCCGCCTGAAACCGCCGCTAAACCGTTCGTCATCGAAACCGTTCGTCATCGAAACCGTTCGTAATTTTTCACAGGAGGCATTATGCAAAAGATACAAGAGAAGGTAGAAGCTGGATCAATTCCGGTTTCCAAAACCTATGCCGATAGTCTGCATGAAGACACCACGGCAAAGTATTTTTTGATTAGCTCGATTACCTATTTTTTTATTGTCGGCATCATCGCGGTAACCATCGCCGCAAAATTCGTCTGGCCTCAACTGCTGGGCACCATCTCCATGCTCACTTACGGCAGGCTGCGCCCTCTACACGTCAATGGCATGCTCTTCGGCTGGTTGCTCGCCGCCGATATGGGTTTAGCCTATTACATTGTGCCCAGACTGTGCGGCGTGAAGTTGTGGAGCGAGAAACTTGGCGTCGCGACCGTCATCCTCTGGAACGTGATTGTTTTAAGCGCCGTCGTCTGTTTATTGATGGGCTGGAATCAAGGGCTTGAGTATGCCGAGTTGCCGCTGCCTTTGGACATTCTGGTAGTCGCCGCCTGGATTATGTTCGGCTTGAATATCTTTATGACGGTCGCGACGCGCAAGTATCAGGCGATGTACGTGACCTTGTGGTACACCATGGGGTGCATTCTGTGGACCGCCTTCGTTTATCTGACCGGCAATTTCGCAACGCTGTTTACCACAGGGGTCAACCAGGCGAATTTAAATTGGATGTATGTGCATAATGCCGTCGGCTTAATCTTCACACCGATTGGCTTGGCGCTCGCTTACTACTTCATTCCGAAAGCCTCAAACACGCCGCTTCACAGTCACAAACTTTCGATGATTGGTTTCTGGTCGCTGGCTTTCGTTTATGTCTGGACGGGCGCGCATCACATGATTCACGGGCCGATTTCGCAATGGTTGCAAACCATCGCCATCGTCTTTTCGGTGATGTTGCTGATTCCGGTGTGGGCTGTGGTCTATAACTTCTTTGCGACCATGAAGGGGCAGTGGTATCAACTGCGCGAAAATGTGCCGCTTAAATTCCTCATGTCCGGCGTGGTCTTTTATCTGCTCACCTGTTTTCAAGGCCCGATGCATAGTTTGAGGTCCGTCAATGCCATCGTTTCAAAGACCGACTGGATTCCCGGTCATGCGCATATGGCGGTGCTCGGCGCCTTTTCATTCTTCGCGATTGCCGGAAGTTATTATGTCGTGCCGCGCATTTTCAAACGTCCGCTCTATTCCGAGGCTCTGGCGAATTGGAGCTTCTGGTTGTTTTTAATTGGCGGGTTAGGGTTTTTCGTGACCTTGTGGCTCGGCGGGTTCTGGCAAGGTTGGCAATGGAACAATCCGGCGATTCCTTTCATTGACACGGTCATCGCGTTGCAACCGGTGTGGCTGGTGCGCTTCTTCTCGGGGCTGTTGATGTTCGCAGGAATCTGCGCTTTTGCTTACAACATTCTGGCGACCATGACCGGCACCAAAGGCAAAGCCACCACCGGTCAGATCGCGCAAGCTGCGGTTTGATAAAGGAGGTAAGAGATTATGTTGAGAAAAGCTGACACCAATGCTGCAACCTTTATTGGCGCGGCGCTCTTTCTATTTTTCATCGGCGGAATTTTAACGACGGTGGTGCCGCCGCTACTGGATAAGAGTTGGGCCACACCATTTGAAAACCACGACTCCAGCAAAGGCATGACCGGCAAGCTTGAGCCTTACACCGCACAGCAACTCCAGGGGCGACAAATCTATGTCAAGGAGGGTTGTTGGTATTGTCATACGCAACAAACGCGCACCCTGCTTGCCGATACCAAACGCTCAGGCTGGCGCGGCCAGGATGCGCCGGTTTCCACGCCCGACGAATATGTTTATGACAGTCCGCATATGTTTGGCACCAAGCGCACCGGTCCGGACCTCTCGCGGGTCGGCGGCAAATATGATGAGCAATGGCACCGCACACATTTTCGCAATCCGCGTGATTTAGTGCCGGGGTCAATCATGCCGCCCTTCCCGTGGATTGCCAATAACGAGCCGGACTTTCAAGCCCTCGTCGCCTATTTGCAAACCCTCGGTCGCGCCAAAGATTGGCGACCTGATAACGATTATGAAAAGTAGCCGGTCGTCGGTAGCCGGTTATCGGAGGGATATTGAACGCCTGATATTTTTATGCGGAGTTTGAAATGGGCATGACCAAACGAAAGCGGACTACCAACTACCGACTAGCGGTTGCCGGCGACCGACGACCGACGGCCGACGACCGCCTACTGGCTACCGAAAACCGGAGACCGTTATGAAAGATTACGTTTATCCGAGTATCTTTTTTGCCTACTTCTTCTTCTTTTTATCGCTCTTTGTTGCCATCTATTTTTTCTTGCGCTCAAGGAAGGATGGTTATTGGGGAAGCGGCAGTGAAGAGGTGAAGTACAAAATGCTCGAAGATGATGACGAGTTCGTTGCCGGAAACCGAGACTAAGGCGGAGGTGAGTTATGGAAGAGATAAAAAAAGAGACAGAAATCAAAGAATACGCTGATGGGTGGATTACTGAACGCAAAGGCACAGACGTGCCGAGGTTTTTGAAATTCGCCTTTCCAGTGATTGCCGGAGGCTGTCTGATCTACTTATTCCTCTATATGAACGGTGAAGAGACGCATTCGGATAGAGGCGTACTGGTGCGCGCGTTCAATGCCGTGACCGGCACTTCGAATGGGTTTATGTATTTCGTCGCAGCGCTCGCCGTCATCTTCGCCCTTCTCCTGATTTCGTTTGCCTTCAGGAAATTCCATGAAGATTGAAGCGCCGGGTGAGGGTTGCAAACGGACAGGGGTATGGAGTTGATGGAACCGGGCACAGATTTTTGTAAAGCGGTGATGCGTTCGGGAAGCCTTCTGAGATTAGGTTTTTATGCCGATGCAGGTGAAACAATGGTTATATCGCGGCGGACATCCCAATTGGCTGGCCACTCTACTCAACCGCGGCTGGGGTTTTATCCATGCGCTTGGAGTTGCTCCGAATTATCTGGTCACCCTGGAGGTGCGGGGTCGGCAATCCGGGCGCAGCCTCAGGTTGCCGCTGGTGATGACTATCTTTGAAGGGGAGCGCTATCTGGTCTCCATGCTCGGGGCAGAGGCCGACTGGGTGCTCAATGTGAAGGCCGCAGGCGGCCAGGCCGTTCTCCATCATGGAAGGCGCGAAGAAATTCAGCTTCAAGAGCTTGCGACGAACCAGCGTGCCCCGGTGCTGAAGGCCTATTTGAAACGAGCGCCGGGCGCCCGGCCGCACCTGCCGGTTGACAAGAAGGCGCCGCTTTCCGAGTTCGAGCAGATAGCTGCGCAGTTTCCGGTTTTTCGTATCGTACACAGGGCCTGAACCCCAGGTGAAATGATTTGGGAAAGATTATGAGTGAAAACCATTTGGAATTTGAGTTAGCCGACCAGACCGCAAGCGATTACTGGACCAAGATGGTCAAGTGTCAAGACGCTTGTCCGGTGCACACCAACGCCTGCGGCTATGTGACAGCGATTGCCGAAGGGCGCGACCGGGAGGCGTATAAAATCGCCCGCGCCACCAATCCCTTCGCATCAATTTGCGGTCGCGTCTGCGGCGCACCTTGTGAAGTCAATTGTCGTCGCGGCGATGTGGATTCGCCGGTCACGATTCGCGCGCTCAAGCGTTTCGCGAGCCAACAGTTCGGACCTGAAACCGGCGACTATAGCCACTTTCACGCCGGAGCCAACCAAAAAATGCTACCCCCCAATCGCGGCGATTATGAGCCGGTCGCGGTCATTGGCGCGGGCGTTTCGGGCCTGACCGTCGCCCACGACCTCACCTTGCTCGGTTACCGGGTCACGGTCTTTGAAGCCAACCCTGAACCCGGCGGCATGCTGACGGTCGGCGTTCCGGTTTTCCGTTTGCCGCGCGATTTGGTGCGCCACGAAATTCAAGCCATTCTTTCAATGGGCGTCAACCTGAAATGCAATATGCGTCTGGGGCGCGATTTCACCATTGCGGATTTACGCCGTGAAGGGTACGCGGCCATCTTTTTAGGTGTCGGGCTACCCAAAGGTCGCAAACTCAATATCCCCGGCGCAGACGCGCCCGGCGTCTATGACGGGTTGGATTTCCTGCGCGCTTTCAATGAAGGAAAACCGCTGCAACTCGGCAAACGCATTGTCGTCATTGGTGGCGGCAATGTCGCTTATGACGTAGCGCGTTCAGCCATTCGCCCCAGCCTCATAGAGATGGCTGATGCCAATTCGGATATGGAACGTACACAGCGCATCGCTTACGATGTGGCGCGTTCGGCGCTCCGAATGAGCGGCGATAAAGAGGTGCACATCGTTTGTCTCGAAGGTCGCGAAGAGATGCCCGCCGACGAAATCGAAGTTATCGAAGGCGAAGAGGAAGGCATCAAGCTGCACACCTCGCGCGGCCCCCGAGAGGTTCTCTATAAAGACGGAAGGCTCCAGGCTTTGCGCACCGTGAAATGTGTTTCGGTCTTTGATGAAAACCGGCGGTTCAACCCCAAATTCGATGACTCGTTCATCGAAGATATTCAGGCGGATTCCATTCTTTTTGCCATCGGGCAGACCTCTGACCTGACATTTTTAAACGCCGAAGATGGCGTGGAAACCGAACGGGGTTTGATTAAGATTGACCCGGAGACTTATCAAACCACGGCGCCCGATGTTTTCGCCTGCGGCGACATCGCGCACGGCCCGCGGCTGTTTATTCACGCCATCGCTTCGGCGCAAATCGCGGCTCGTTCAATGCATGACTTTCTGCGCGGCACGCGTACTGATGTTGTCGTGCGTAAACGCTGGATGCCCGCCGATTATCAGATGGCGAAGGGTTGGGAGGCGCTGGCGCGTGAAAATCCGCCGGTGCTTGAAAGCGAGACGCGCGCCGCGTCGCTCGAAATCACGGAACTCAACTTCCCCGAATCGGAAGCGCGCCGACAGGCGGCGCGGTGTTTGCAGTGCAACATCAACACGGTTTTTGATACGTCAATCTGCATCGCCTGCAATGGTTGTGTGGATATCTGCCCGCAAAACCTGATTAAGCTTGTCGGCTTAGATCAACTGCGCCGTGATGAGTATCTGCTCACTCTCGCGGCCGAGAACTGGGGATTGAACGCCGATGATTTACAGGATTACACGGATGAAGAGTTGAAAGAGCTGGGCGCCGTGATGCTCAAAGACGAATCCACCTGCATTCGTTGCGCCATGTGCGCTTCGCGCTGCCCTACACAGGCCATCACCATGAAACGCTTCGATTTTTATCGTGAATGTGTGACGGTGAATGCGCCAAATCCCAAGCTCAGATATGCCGAAACGGCTCTTCAATTCGTTGATGCGTGAGCCGCGCCTTCGCACGAACGGGTCACCTGGCAAAGCTATTAAATCCGAGGGTAAATTTTAAGCTTCAGGCGCTCACCGGTTGCCTGAATGGCGAAAGTTCAAAACCCTCGGTTTTTTAAGGAGAAACAACCAAACTAAAGTTTATTAATTGAGCGCTCACCACTATTTTTATGAACCCACCAACAGGCATACGAATTGCACAACTAAGCATTCGTAATGAGCTTTGGGGAATTTTACATAATTTTCGCCTTGGGTTTAATCAGTAGTCTGCATTGTGTGCAAATGTGCGGACCACTGGTGTTGTCTTACAGTCTGCCGCTCGGCACTCGTCCGCGAAAACAGCAATTTTTTGCGCATCTCTCTTATAACGCGGGAAGAATTTTCACCTACACCTTGCTGGGCGCGTTGGCGGGACTGGCGGGTGGCGCCATCGGTTTAATCGGCAAACTCGCGGGACTCGAAAATATCGCCGCTATTGTCGGCGGCGCCTTCATGGTTGTTGCAGGTCTATTGATGCTCGATTTATTGCCCAGCCGCAACCTGCAACGGGTTGACCCGCTGCGAGCTTTATCAGGTTTACTGAAACCCATTGGCCGGCGCATCGCTTCCCCAACAATTTTCAGCAAATTCTCACTTGGCGTCATGCTCGGCTTTCTGCCTTGCGGATTGATCTACGCGGCCTTGTTGCGCGCCATTGCCACGGGTATGGCTTGGGCTGGCGCCTTAACCATGTTGGCATTCGGATTAGGAACCGTGTCAGCTCTATTTACGCTGGGAATGTTTTCGTCCGTCATGGGCGTAAAGCTCGGACGCTGGGGCAGCCGGTTGGCCGCCGTAAGCGTCACCCTGCTCGGCGCCTTTTTAGTCTGGCGCGGCGTGATGCCGCTGCTGATGCCAGTGCCTTGCCATCAGTAACTCAAGCGTGAGGGCGAACTACCGCTTTATACATTATGAGCCTAAGCATGAAAAACCTGGTTAATGCTTCACCAAAACCGCTGCCGGTTTTGCAGCAGAAAAGGACGCCGATAAAACCCTTAACGAAGAAGCCTCCCAAGGGCGTCTCTTATCATCGCTATCGCAGAGTCGTGCAATTTTCCTGCTTTCTCATCTTCCTGGCGCTTCCCTTCTTCAACGTCATGCGTTTCGATATTCCGCATCAACGCTTCTATTTTGCCGGTTATGAACTCTGGATTAACGAATTCGGCATTATCTTTTTTGCCTTGATGTTTACCTTATTTGTGGTTGCGGCGGCTTCCATGCTCTACGGCAGAATCTATTGCAGTTATCTCTGCCCGCAGATGATTTTCAGTGAAGCGTCGTTGAAGTTGGAAGAAAAGATTCGCCGCCGGGTGAACAAACGCTTCATCAAATCAACACCCGGAAAGCGCCAACTCATCAGTCGCACCCTATTTTATGCGGCGCTCAGTGTGGCCTCGGTTTTTCTTGCCTTCGCGTTTATCTCTTACTTTGTTGAACCGCGCGATCTGCTGGCGCGCTTGCTGGCCCTGGACCTTCAGACCGCCGGCGGCCTGGCTGGCGCGGCAACAACCCTGGTCACCTTTTTAGATTTCACCTTTGTGCGCCAACGATTCTGCACTACAGTCTGCCCTTATGGTTATCTGCAAGGCATCCTCGGCGATACCAACACGTTGATTGTTCATTATCGCGATCGCAATGATGATTGCATCGAATGTAAAAAATGTGTGCGCGTTTGTCATATGGGCATAGACATTCGCCAATCGCCTTATCAAATCGAGTGTATTCATTGTGGCGAATGCGTTGATGCCTGCACAGACGTGCAGAACCGGCTCGGCCGGCAAGGGTTGATTCATTACACCTGGGGCGAACAGGGCGAATTACTCGAAGATAAAAAGACGCCCTGGCTTCGCCGCCTGGGATTGCGCGATGCCAAACGCCTTGCCGTTTTACTGGTGCTGCTCTTTTACGCTTCGGGGCTTTTCGTCGCGCTTTCGATGCGCGAGAACGTATTGGTAAAAATCGCGCCGATTCGTACGACGATGTATCGCGTAGGCGAAGGTGGAATCATCTACAATCAATTCCGCATGACGGTTGCCAATCGCGGACGACAAGAGGCTACGCTTACCCTGTCGCTGCAGGATTTACCAAATGCAAAAATCGTCATCGCCGCCAATCCCATCAAGCTTCAAGCCGGTGAAGAACTGCAACAGGAATTTGAAATTGCGGTTGGCGCAGGCGAAGCGCCACCGGGAGTCAACTATTTTCAAATCATCGGCGAAGTCACCCCGGACAAGACGCGCGATAAATTTGATATGACATTTATTACGCCAACCGCTAACGCCAAAACGAAACCCTAGGGCGGCTGGCACCTGAGTTTAAGTGGCACAAGCTACCAAAGGCGTTTGTCCTTTTATCTTTTTGAAAAGGAGAGTGCAGTGAATATCAAATCAATCCATCGCCCGCCAAAAAACGGGCACCCGGTTTTGCTCTATGTTCTGCCGCTGGTCATGGTCTTATTTATCGGCATTCTGATTGTGGTTTATGTCATTTCCAAACAGGCTAATCCCATTATCCTTGATGAAAAAGGTAAACCCATCAACGTAGAGACTTCGAATCATTGAAAGGTAAATCGATGAAAGAAGAGCCGGTCGAGGCGTGCGCCCTTTGTGGTTTATCCGTCGGGCGTCATCCGTTCAAACGTGAATTCAATGAGGCAACCAAAACATTTTGCTGTTTCGGCTGCCTCAATGTTTACGTCGTCTTGCTGGAAAGCGGCGTCATCGAAAGCGGGCAAAACCCTCGCGACACCGAAATATTCAAACGCAGCCTGGCCCTCGGTTTAATTGCCAACGGCAACCGGCAAGCCACCAAAGCGGCGTTTAAGATTCCCGAAGATGCGCCCATACAGGAAGCGCTGTTTCAAGTTACGGGGATGTGGTGTTCGTCCTGCGCCTGGCTTATTGAACACACGCTTTCGAGTGAACCCGGCATCTTGTCTGCCGAAGCTTTTTTTGCTGCCGATTTGGTTAAGGTTAAATACTCACCACAGTATCTGCCGCCTGAACGCATCACGCAACGCATCCAGCAACTCGGTTATCAAGCCAGCCCCTACACGGGCGACAACGAAGCGGGGCGCGCCGAACGTCGCGATTTGATTATGCGATTCGGGATTGCGGCGTTTCTCTGGCTCAATATTATGACCTTGAGCGTGACGCTTTATGTCGGCTACTTCGAGAAAATCAATGACGGCATCGCTCGCTATCTGCCATTTTTACTTATGGCGCTGGCCGCGCCGGTGGTTTTTTACTCGGCAAAACCGATTATGCAACTCGCCTGGCAAGGTCTTGTCAATCGCGTGGTCCGCATGGAAACCCTGCTTGGACTCGGCATTCTCGCGGCTTATGTTTATAGCGCGATACAAGCCATTCGTGGCGAACCTCACATTTACTTTGATACCGCCGCGGCAATTGTGACCCTGGTGCTCTTCGGAAAACTGATTGAGCGCAACGCCAAAGAACGCACTTCAAAAGCCATCACGATGCTCTATCGCTTGATGCCGAAAAAGGTGCGGTTGTTTTCGGGCGGCGCGGAACAGTTTGTTTCGATTGAGGCGCTCGCCATCGGCGATATTTTTGTGGTCAAAGCGGGCGAGCGCATCCCGGCCGATGGCGTCGTCGTCGAAGGCTCGTCTCACGCTGATGAATCCTTGCTAACCGGCGAAGCGACGCCGGTCGCCAAAGAACTGGGCAGTCAGGTGGTTTCCGGCAGCCTCAATATGAGCAGCGTCCTGCATATTTGCGCCGCCAAAGTTGGCGAGGATACGACCTTGGCGCAAATCATTCATCTCGTGGAAAACGCCTTGAGCGGTCGTTCGGCAATTGAACGCACGGTTGATAAAGTGTCGCGCATCTTTGTGCCAGGCGTCATTGTCCTTGCGGTGTTGACGTTTACGGTGGCCTGGCTTGGCGGCTTTACGCCTTTAGGCGATGCCTTAATGCGAGCCATAACGGTACTGGTTATCGCTTGTCCGTGCGCCCTGGGTATGGCAACGCCGCTGGCGATTACGGCGGCAATCGGCGCAGCTTCGCGGCGCGGAATTTTAGTCAGCGACTGTCGCGTGCTGGAAACCATTCCGAATGTTGATGTAGTGGTATTTGATAAAACCGGGACGATTACCGAAGGCGATTTTGCTCTGGTTGATTTCGTCATTCAATCGGAGTTCGCCTTTGCGCAATATCCGCTTCCGGCAAATGTTTTGCGCTTTCCTAAACCCTCTCCGTTTTCCGCCGATGAGCAAATCTCGGGCGAGGTTTTCAAAGCGAGAATCTTACCCAGGCTCGCGGCGCTTGAACGCTATTCGGAACATCCGCTGGGTCGGGCGATTGTCAAACGCGGCGCCGCTGAAGCGGTTGAGCTTTTGGAGGCCAGCGCCGTTCAAATTCATAAAGGGCAGGGCCTTACCGGCGAGGTTTCAGGCCAGCGTATATTTATTGGCAATCGCAAACTCGCAGAGCAGGAGACCATCCTCATCACTTCGTTTTTTGAGGGGCACGCGCAGGCGTGGGAGCGCGAAGGGTTTACGGTCGCCTTCTTTGGCTGGAGTCGTGAAGTAAAAGGGTTGCTGGCTTTTGGCGACCGCGTGAAAGCCGAAGCCGCAACCATCATCGGCCAATTAAAAGCGCGTGGCATCCAAACGTTGCTGGTTTCCGGCGATGCGAAAGACACGACGCAGTGGATTGCCCGACAGGTTGGCGCGGACGATTTTATTGCCGAAGCGATGCCGGATGATAAAACCAAAGTGATTTCCCGCCTGCAACGACACGGTAAAGTCGTCGCCATGATTGGCGACGGCATCAATGATGCGCCGGCGCTTGCGCAAAGCGATTTAGGCATAGCCGTCGGGTCGGGCACAGACCTTGCGATGCGCGCGGCGGCCATTGTCTTGATGAGCAATTCACTGAGCAAGGTGATTGAAGCGTTCGATATTGCGCAAAAGACCTGGCGCGTCGTCAGGCAAAATCTGTTCTGGGCTTTTCTCTACAACACGCTCAGTATTAGTCTGGCCGTGCTCGGTATACTGAATCCGATTCTGGCGGCGGCAGCGATGTTATTATCGAGCCTTTCCGTCATCGGCAATTCGTTAAGGCTCAACGCCGGGTTGCAAAAAAAGCTTTGAGAAACGAGGCGCATCACGTATTACAGTTGATGCGAGCCCGCTGATACGAAAGAACCATCTTGGTGAGTTTGGTGCATTTGTGATCGTTGTGAGAACCCGGCTTGATAATTAAAGGGCTCAGGATTCACGAGAAAGTTCATACACAGTGCATCAAGAGCGCCAACCGGAGAGTGCGCGATGAGAGAGGACTATAGCCGAACCGCCGAAGCCGTCGCCCTGGCGCGCGCCTTACAACAAAAATTACCGGCCTCTGAACGTATCCTCAATGACCCGTATGCTTCGGCTTTTCTGCAGCAGCCTTACTTGCGTCTGGTGGCCGGCAGTTGGCTGCGCTCGCGCCTGTTATCGCGTTTTTTGGATTTTTGGGCAACCGGCGGACAGGAGTTTGTCGCCATACGCGCGCGCTTTGCCGATGACCTCACAAAAGAGATGGCAAGCGCCGGGTTACAACAACTCGTGCTGCTCGGCGCGGGCTTTGATTCAATGGCGTTGCGAATTAAAGAAACCCTTGCCGAAGTAACGGTCTTTGAAGTGGACCATCCGGCGACCCAGGTGGTTAAACGCAAAGTTATGGCGCGACTCGGCGCCCCCGATAACCTGCGCTTTGTCGCCGTGGATTTTGAGAAGGATGATTTTGTCGAAAAGTTAAAAACGGCAGGTTTTGACGCGACCAGGCGCTCGCTGATTATCTGGATGGGGGTGTCCTATTATCTGACCGCGCAGGCGATGGCGCGGGCGCTCACGCAAATCGCTTCGCTTGGCGGCGGCGGCACGCGGCTCACCTTTGATTACTTTCTGCAAGAGGTCATTGACCAGACGACGACGAATCCGGAAGCGCGTTTTGCAGCGCGCCGCGTCGCGCAACTTTCAGAGCCCTGGCTTTTCGGATTAAAGCCGGAAGCCGTCGCCGGTTATTTAGCCGCATTCGGTTTCCAATTGATTGCCGATTACGATGCCGAAGCTTTGCGCCGCAAGTATCGCGTGCAGCGTTTCAAGCCGCTCGATTACGCCCATATTGTCGTCTGTGAACGCACCGCACAAGCGTGAAGCTCAGGTTTTTACAGGTAAGTGCGTGAGCTTGTTCGGGTCGTGCCAATCCATTGCGCATTTGCGACATTGTTTGGCTCTCACGGTTCTTAATATTTCACCACAATATGGGCAAGGCACAGGCGCAAATAGCTCTCCGAATATCTCTCTTTTGAGTTCTTGATTGAGCGCTTGACGACAATCGTCAACAAGCTGCCAGAGTTTTTCCTTTGCTTCACGGGACGGTTCATCCATCAGGGCATCGAAAGCGCCAATCAGGTTGAGTTTGAGGGCTTTCCGGCTTGCGGAATCGGGTGGATGAGATTCGTCATCGGGTACATACATTCGCAAATGGTTCTCGAAATTAAACCGCGCTTCGGTCAATGAATAGTTGCTATTTGGTCCACTTATAATTTCATCGGCATTAAAATCATCCTGCTCGAAACCTTCCCAGTTACATAGTTCACAAATTTCTCCAGTGCCACCCCACATCGTGGGATAGCCGCAGCAGGGACAAGTAATCGGCCTATGGCCTTTAATACATCTCATGGAGGGTTCGTTTGGTCGGCTACCGTAAGAATCAAAGAATTTGCGGCGTTGCCAAAATGTCGTCTTTAACATCTCAACGAAATCATGAGTCAGTTCATGATGGACTTAGTGATTTTAATATTCATCGCCTGCCGGTAATTATGCCGAAAGCAGTTTGCTTGTCAAAACAAAGCGCGAGTCGGTAAGATGTCGGTTTCTTAATTTCATTTTTCAGGAGACCTATTTACATGGAAAGAACTTTAGTTTTAATTAAGCCCGATGCCATTCAACGGGGACTTGCGGGGCGCATTCTTTCGAGATTTGAAGAGAAAGGCTTAAAAATCGCCGGCCTGAAATTCATGGCTTTATCCGATGACTTACTCGCGGAACATTACAGCCATTTAGCCGATAAACCGTTTTTCGGCGGCATCAAACGTTTCATGCAACTCACGCCGGTGATGGCGCTATGTCTGGAAGGTTTGGACGCAGTCGAAACGGTTCGCAATATGTGCGGCGTCACCAAAGCGCGCACCGCGGCGCCGGGAACCATTCGCGGCGATTGGGCAATGAGCATTCAAGCGAATCTGGTTCATGCGTCGGATTCTTTGGAAACCGCCGCCAATGAAGTTCCGCGATTCTTCAAACCCGAAGAGTTATTTGACTATGGTTCGGCGTCAACGGCGATGATCTATTCCGAAGACGAAATCAAATAGCCAGTTTTAAGTTTCAGGTTTCGGTCGCTTGTTATTCAGATAGATCCCGACTGCGACAACGCAGGATATTGCGAAAAGGGGTAGGGGCTGGAACCTGACGCTTAGCATTTGAAACCTTCTCCTATTGCTTATGCCAATCCGCAAACTGCTTGCCATCATTTCAGCGTTGCTTTTTCTCTCCCACTTTTTTTCGACTGGCAACGCGCAAACGAAAAGTGATTTTGAGTATTTTATCGTCGGCAGCGCTGCCGATGTGCAAACCCAGACCCTGGGCGGCCTGGCGCTGGTTGGCGGTGGCACGGATGTCGAAGCGGCTTTTGTCTGGATGATTGAACATTCGGGCGGCGGCGATTTCGTTGTGCTTCGCGCTTCGGGAAGCGATGACTACAATCCCTTCATCGTCAAACTCGGCAAGGTGAATTCCGTAGAGACTTTGATTATCAAATCGCGGGCGGCGGCGAACGATAAGTTTGTAGTTGAAAAGATTCGCCAGGCGGAAGCGCTTTTCATTGCCGGCGGCAACCAAGCCAATTACGTCAATTTTTGGAAAGGCACCCCGGTTGAGGAGGCAATTCAAGAGCTGGCCCGGAAACGAGCGCCGATTGGCGGAACCAGCGCGGGGCTATCCATACTGGGTGAATTTTGCTTTCCGGCGTTAAAGGATACGATTACCTCAAAAGAGGCGCTCGCCAATCCCTTCGACGAAAAATTGTTTTTGGAGAAGAATTTTTTATCTTTGCCGAACCTGAGCGGCATCATCACCGACTCGCACTTTGTTGAGCGCGACCGCATGGGGCGTTTGCTGGCGTTTTTGGCTTATATCAAGGCCAACCATTGGGCGAAAGAGGCGCGCGCCATCGCTATTGACCGCGAGACGGCGGTTTTAATCGACGCCAATGGCCAGGCAACGGTGCGCGGCAAGAACAGCGCTTACTTTATTCGCGCTTCCAGCGTTCCTGAAGTTTATCGCAAGCCCGAACCGTTGACCTACCGAAACATTTCTGTCTATCGAACCGCGGGCCAAGCCCTTTTCAATTTAAAAACCTGGCGCGGCGCGGGCGGCACGACTTACAAAATTTCAGCGGAAAAAGGCGCCCTCATATCAACGCAGACCGCCAGGCAAATTTATTAAGTTCAGGGTGCGCGGTTAAAGCAGACGGCCGGTTATGCGGTTACTTGTCCGAATGATTCTCGCCGTTTGCAAAGCATCATCCCCCTGGCTATTGCCTTGTTCTATTGACGAAAGCCGACCTGAGTCATAACATAAAACCTACCTTTTACAAGGTTCAACCCAGTATCACCTTTTGGTATGAGTCTAAGGCACATAAGGCGAACAGGAGATTCGTCAGGAATAATCTATGTGTAACTAAACGATGGAACAACTAATCGAGCTAATCCTTACTCAACGCTTAGTCCGGTTCCAGTTTTTTAGATTTCATTTTGCTTAATCTGCTCACCGCAGTTTTCAGAGTGGAGATAGCTTTTATTTTGGCTCAAGAAAATTTCTAGCCAACTAACCATTTCCTTACAAGGAAGGAGGCAACTAATGAAAAGGCGTTCCAAAAGCAACCTGTTCCTTTTTAAGCTCGGTATGAAAAGAACAGTCAGTCTGTTGCTCACCTTGATGATGCTTTACGGTAGCGTTCCTGCACAAACCGGCACCTCTTCGGTGCGCGGCAGCGTGTTAGACCAAGAGGGTAAAGCCGTAGCAGGGGCAACGGTGACCCTGAAAAACATTGAAACCAACGCGGTTCGCACGACCACCAGCAAAGAGAATGGTGGCTATACGTTTGATTTGATTCAACCCGGAACTTACCGTCTGGAGGTTGAAGCCAGCGGTTTCAAGAAAGGGGTTATTGATGATGTCAGAGCGCTGGTTGATAAACCGACCACCATTGACGCGCAACTGACGGTTGGCGCCATTAGCGAATCGGTTTCGGTTTCCGCAGGCAGCACGGATGTCTTGCTCAATAAGCAAGACGCCACGATTGGCAACAATTTCCAGAATGCGCAAATCACCCAACTGCCGCTTGAATCGCGAAACGTCGTGGCGCTCTTAAGTCTGCAGCCGGGCGTCACCCCGACCGGCTATGTCACCGGGTCGCGTTCCGACCAGGCGAACGTCACCTTAGACGGCATTGATGTCAACGAACAGCAGACCGGGTTGGATAACCTAACGGACGAGGCGTTTTCAAGCGTTTTGCGCGTCACCCCCGATTCGGTACAGGAAT